>NZ_VPBQ01000014.1:0-78008 GCF_013418635.1 Acinetobacter sp. YH12131 | reverse complement strand
AATCTGTATTTTATTCCAGCTTATAGCCCTGAGTTAAATCGAATCGAGATGGTATGGAAGCAGATGAAATATTATTGGCGAGATTTTCAAGTCATGACAGCTGATAAAATAGAGCAATGGGTGGAGAAAGTATCAAACCAATTCGGAAAAGAATACATGTTTACTTTTTAATGACAACTTAGGAGTTGTTCAAATTTACGGATCCATCTCTGACTCATATAATCAATCACGTGCATATTTTTTAATTCTCACAACAATTCAAATAAAGCAATAAATTGATTTATTTATATAAAAAAATACTACACACAATAAAAAGTTATGGGCAGTAAAAATATTTAAATCCATGAGTATTATAATACCAATGAGGCATGAGTATTCTTTTACCAAAGAATCTCAATAAACGTATTTTTCAAAAAATAAATGCAATAAAAATTAAATAAAACCATCAAAATATTTACATTATAAAAATTCCTGCATATATTAAGAATACACAAACAAAATACGATCAACCAAAGAAGAAAGTCATCTAAAGCAGTCTTAAAATTGGGTTTTACTCATGACAAATTCAACGAATAAAGTACTAAAAACATTTCGGGTGTCATCCAAAAACCTGAATTTATATTGCTACCCACAAAGCATCCATGCTTTTGTGTGTTGGCATGCACTTTTTTCTCAGCTTGAGATTCAACAACGTGAGTTCACTTTTAAACTTCTGTCAGATGCAAAATGTGAAATCCCTATCATCATTACAGATAAGGAAGATACATATTTATTTACAAGCCATTTCGCAGGAATACATGGATATTTCTATGACCCATCGCTGAAATTTAAATTCAAGGGATATCAGAATCTTGATCATCATGAGAATATTCTTTCAGCTCTACGGGATGTTTTAAATTTACTAGAATCAAAGCAGTTTAAAGTCATCTCTAAGCTTGATGTTCTCGCAAATTGTTTGAATCAAAATTATACCTCTACTCAATTACATCAAGTGTTTGGCTACAATCAACTGTCCTTAGACACCCTTAGAGAAATCACAAAACTTTCAATTAGACAAAGTCCAGCAAGCTTTCCAAAAAACCAATCAAGTGCTCAATTTTCATTAAACAACATACTCAATGCGTTAAAGGATCAATAAGTATGAACATGATTGGACATGCCTATCTAAATTACGAGAAAGTTGATTTAGCACCTTTCAAGGCTTTTTATACAGGCTTAGCTAAAATAAATAAACAAAGAATAGAAGAAAATATTCGCTTAGAAGATTTTACAAAATCTAGTGAAAGAAACGTTCTCATAGATTTAATGCAGAAAAATGAACTTAAGAGAACAAAAACCGAGTTACCCCTAGTTCATTATTTGTTTTCGCTATTTAATGTGTCCACAGAGAATAAATTGATTGCCTTGAAATGGGCAGTTTTCAACATTCAATCTTTTGAATCTATTGCTCAGACAGAGAATATAACTGAAAACAATTTTAATGAGATTACTTCAAAATATAAAAATACTATCTGCGATATATGTAGATGTTTTAGATTAGCGAATCACGATAAAAACAAAATATATAAGACCTTAACTTCGATTCCTTCAGATCTACAAGAGCTCATCAATCAGCTAGATTCTATTATTGGTAAAAATAAAAAGCGAATAAAACGCTCATTACCAAGTCTGTCTGAAGAAGATATCAATCGTTTAAGTGTTATTAAGAATGCTTATAACTTCATCGTTACACAGCAAAAAAGACAACGTACGCATTCTAGTCAAACCAGAAAGTCTTCTAAGTCAATTGATCAACCAACATATAGACATAAAAAAGTTTCACTTGATGATGAAGTTTTACTGTTCACAACTTTTCGCAGTAATGAGGATACTTATGATATTGAGGATCAGGAACAATCCACGCTTCAAGATCACGGTTTTAATTTTGATGAAAAGGAAAAACATTCTTTAGCTTTCCAAAAAATTAAATTAATGGCACAAGCACAACATCATCAAAAAAACAATTTGATGAGTAAATCAAATCCGCGTGTTTATGATCTATTGACAGCTCAGCTCATTATGCAACGCATACTTGAAAAAGCCACAGACTCACCTATTCATAGTTTATTGTTATTTTCAGTACTAAGCCTCACGCACTATAAGGACATAGTAAGTTTTAGCAACAAACCATGTGAATCCAATCGCACAAAAAAATTGTATTTGAATAAATTTGAATGTTACTTTAAGCAATCATTTGACGTTTCTACTTTTAAAAGTAATCACATCAAACTCAAAGAGCATAAGCTGAACACCACAAACAGCTATGCTATTCCCTTGCCTCAATCATATTTTTCGACCCTAATTCAACTTAAAAAATGGGATATGGGCGATATTGAATCCGAGGTGAATGAATACTTAAGAACTATTGGTCAAGATTTGACATTTAACCTTACAGCAGAAAATCTGCCTCGTTTGATCAGTGATATTACTTTAAATGAACTCGGTTACGAACTGGAAAGCAAATTGCTGGCTGGGATGAGTATTAAACACTATGTGTCCTGCAATTATTTTTCTTCGACAGTGGTTGATTTATTAGATAGCTATGAACAAACTTTAAAATTAGTTACCTCTACGTTTGATACTCAGTACATTCATAACTTGAGTAGTCCAATATCGTTCGGAAGTCAGCAATCTCCAGATGTAGCATTGGCCCAAGCCTTCTTTAATGAACTCGACCGCTGTGTTCGACAAGCTGCCGACCCATTTTCTTGCCTGAATCATTATTCTATTTGGTTATGGCACATCTGCATGATCATTACTTCAGCTCGACCAAGTCACTCCTTTCCACCTAATTTAGACTATATTGATTTTGAAATGCAGATAATGGGTGTTGCAGATAAAGAGCAGCGTTACGCGAGCACGATTGGACGATGTATTCCTTTTAATGATTTTCTTAAAGCAGAAATACAGCATTATTTGGCATTCTTAAATAAATTTAAGACCTTAATGCAAATACTCTATCCTTCTGAATATATCCAACCCATTCAAGATGTTCTCAATGGGCAAGCTCCTATTCTCCTTTTCCAAGATAAACATAAATTAAGACCGTTTGGCCTGTCTGATCTGCAGCATATTTATGAAAACTTAGATCTGCAAAAAAATTGGACCAGACATTTTTGTCGTTATTTCTTTGCACAGTTTTGTGATGAAGACATTATCAAATCCATTTTTGGACATGATGAAAATATGCAGGGTCTTTTTGATAAATATTCTAGCTTTAAGCCAACTAACTTGAGTCAAATTAGAAATGCTCAGGATAAATTAGTCGCAATATTAAACTTAAAGGGTATGTCCAATTTGAATGAGGTTACTTTCATATGAGTAATCATCCACATAGCCTCCGTCGCAAGCAAAAAAATAATGCGAAAATTAAATCACTGATTACATTATTCTCGGAAAAATTTGAATGCTCAACAGATGCAAATTTTCAAAGCATATGCAACGAAATCGACAAAAAACTCTTAGAAAAAGCGGGTTCCAATTTACAATCATATCGTTTTGGACGTTTACAATTAGCAAAATATATCAAACGTCTCAATCTTGCCAAAGGTACTGATTATCCAGTTCCGAGTAGCCCTGTAATCTATGAATCTGTTATGCCACTGCAAAGCATTGAAACCATCAAGCACGGCAAAAATATCGTCCTATTTGTACAAAGGTTAACTCATCTTTGGCACACAACATCCATTGATCATCCCGTACATTGCCATGGATTTGCATTAATAAGCGCTATTCTCTTTAATGGTGTTTGGAATGAGGCAGAGTTAAAAGCATTTTCACACATCATTGAAACAAAAAAAAGTTTTGACTCTTTTTTAGATACTAAAGATCATTTCATAAGTCTTGAAATACCCAATTCACAGTATGGCAATAAAAAAATTGATCATCCTCATCACAGTACAACTTACACAAAAACCATCGTCATACACGATATCGTTAAATGTTGGTTATTCAGACTTAACCAATATGAAAAAGATTTGTTTACACAAGCATTAGACCCTGAACACGTCATTAATGACTGTATTCGTATATATTTGCCTGATGTAAAAATTCGATATAAAGAACTGATTCAATACGCTTTCTATTTCACGCAATTTTTGAAAAATGCTCAGCTTGATCAAATGTCTATAGGATTATTAAAACATGAAATTCCAAGTTCGAGCCCCCTCAAAAAACAATTAGCCGTCTACTTTCATCAATTTGATACACCTGCCACAAGATCTCGATATAAAATCCTCGAACAAAATGAACGGAGTATTAAAGGCAATATTGAAAGTGGACTAACCAACTTTTTGAAAGACATTCGCGTGATTCTTCGTGCTGATGGTTATGTCGAAAAACTCATTGAACTGTATGCACGTGAACTTTCACCTTCAATAGAACGTATTGTCTTTTGGGCAATCATTCGTTCAAGACTTAACAGCAATGAACTAGCTAAACTGAATGAAATTATTTGCAGTAAAAAGAGACTTTCAAGGACACTAATTCATGCAGACTTTCAGCCTCTTAAACGAAGCTCGCTGAATACCTTTTTCTCGCAATTTGTCTTCCACTGGCTTTATTTAACCCAAGGTAAAAACATTCATGCATTCACAGCGATAGATTATGAAGAACTTTATGCTGAAATTTTAGCGTTAAAAGCAGAACAAACTCGCTCAAACACGCAGAAACGCTTAAGTGAGTTTCATCACAAACAAGTGTTATTTTTTAACGCACCTGACGTGAACTTAGAAAATTTGCTGACGATTAAAATTTGTAAAACTGATCTCGTTTCACCCCATCTTTTTCACAAAGCCCTTCAAGCGCTCGAGTCTATGTCTGAAATCCATCGTCTGGATAAGTCGATGTTTAAGCATATCTTTACCCTTGGGTTTAAAGTTGGATTGCGGATCAATGAGACCTTAAATATTTTCGTTAATGATTTTCAAATAAATGCGGATCAATTGACTCTATGTATCCGAAATCATCGAAATAAAAATCAAAAAAGCTATTCCGCATACCGAAAAATTGCCTTACACCATCTTCTCAAACACGATGAACTACAATCATTAATGACTTACATCAATAATCGTAAGCGTGAGCTTTTAGAAAAGAGATATTCCCTGAAACAACCGTTATTTATTAAACAAAATTTCAAAGAAACCCATAAAAATGAAGTCAATGAACTCTTAAAAACAATATTAGATTCTGTTTACCCTGAGCATCGTTGCACTTATCACAGCCTTAGACATTCAGCAATTAACCATCTCTATCTCGTACTAGCCGAATCCCCTCTTGCAAATCACTTTACTGATTATTCCGCTAATGAACAAATGAGAATCCGTTATGCTTTATTAAGGCATGGCAATACACAACAAACTTGGTACGCATTAGCACATTTAGCTGGGCACTTAACCCCATCGACAACCTGTTCTAGTTATCTGCATCTTGCACATTTAGCCATTACATACCAACTCAATCAAATGCATACGCCACTCACAAAAGAAGCTTATTTCAACATACTCCACTGTAAAGATAATACTTCATTCCCCGTACAGCAAAGAGCGATTCACACTTTTCTCTATAAGCAGTTAACGCTTCATCCATATAAGGAATATGATCATAATTATAAGGAGCTACACGTAGCTGCACCCAATACACTTGTGCTTGGAGCCCATGATTCGGATCTTACATTCAAGTTATTACATCATATACTTTCAACTCCCCATGAAGATCATCTATTACTCCCAGAAAGCATTCCACTGCAAGTTGCAATAAAAATTCGTGATACGGCTTCTCAACTTAAAACGACGTGTATCAATCAAAAAAAATCATCTAAGTTATTTACCACTGACTTCTTGCGAAAGCACCCTAATGCACTAATTACCAGCTTGCCCACTAATGAGATTGAGCAACAGCTCATTGGTTATGCAGAAAATAACTATGTAATTGCATATAAAAATCATAAAAAAGAGTTAATGCAGATTATCGAAATTTATCTTGAAAAGGTGCAATCCAACTCCTCAGAGTTTAAATTCGCAGTGAATGAAAAGCGTCAATTGAAAAAATTTCTCTCATTCATTAATGACTTATTTCCCAAAAAATATATTCACTTGGAACTTTCTTCGAAAGTAAAACAAGAGCTTGGACATGTCTTATCAGACTTAAATTTAACCTCGAAAAACTTCACGATGTCAGAGGATAGTAAAAATATTAGCTTTTCATTCAAAATATCAGAGGGTAAGGCTTTAGGCGTATTTAAACTTGTGATGTTGTTAATCATTGTTTTTATCAAATCGGATATGTGATTCAACCATGGAAAGATACAAAGAGCAGCTCGCTAGAGCGAAATGAATTACTTCGAACAGTTAAACGTTTAGGTAGGGCACTATGGAAAAAATGGTCAGGCTATCATCGGCGAAGTTTGGTTGAAACTAAGATGCACTGCATTAAATTATTAGGAGATAAACTCAGTGCAAGGCGTTTTGATAGCCAAGTCAATGAGATTCATGCACGTGTAGCAGTCCTCAACAGATTTACGGAATTCGGTCTACCACTTACCCAAGTTATGCCTTAAATTTGGCTCAATTAGGGGTGCTTTGCATTTCAAATCTTTGTGCAACATAGCCAGAATATTACCAAAAATTGAAATATCAATATAAATTCTTTCTATATTTCCATAGAAAGATCTTTGATTATAAAATCCATGTCCACTGTATTTATATTTTAGCTAGACATTTTAAGATATTTTTACTAATCGGTAAATTTTTATTTTAAATTTAATACTTCTATAATCAAATATATGTGACTTTTGATACAGTTTTTTTCCAAAATTTGTGACCAGAATGATCTCATATCACTAAAATTCATATCGAACTTCACCTCATATTTATCCTTTAAAATATATTAATATCAAATAGATAGATTGAATATAAATTAATGTAAAAAATCTCGTTAACCTTGCCAAGGTTGGGGTTTCTGCAATACTTGAAATACGTTGTGCTAGATCTTGATCTAGCCGGTATTTATTAGGCAAACGTATTTGTTTTTCTATCCCCAAACTAGGTTCATAACTATTGGCTTGTTTTCGCTCTAGTTGTGTATCCGTCTTACGTACTTGCATACCGGCTGTAACAGTCCACGGATTTTGCCCTACTTTTAATCCTTGTCGGGCAAAGTCTGCATAATCTTGCTCTGATATTGCAGCACGCACATTCGGATGTTCTACTAGACTCTGTTGTACTGCTTCAAGTGGTGGCAAAGCAGCTTCAAGTTGAGGTTTTGCAATTGCTGTCGAAGCCACTGTAAAACAATAGCCCAACCCAAACAGATACCAAATTTGGCCTAGAAGTGTTGATTTAAATTTGATATTTAATGTCATTAGTCAAGTGCTCCTTGGCTCATATAACCAGAAATTAATGTAGGTATGACCCAATAAAAACAATCACTTGATTTAAATTTTTGCTGAATATGCGCCAAAACCAATGATACAGATTCGTGTTGTACAATCAGCAATATAAGATTCCGTTCAGTTGCTCCGCGAATTTTTTCCTGAACATTACGATAATGTTGGCGATTACCAAACCCTTGTGCGTTGACACAAGTACACCCTGAAATCAACTCAGGAATTAACCACAAATGCTCCATAAGTTCTTCAGCAATATCAGAGGACACGTTAATAGAGAGTTGGCATATTTCAGACATGATGATCTCGCGCTAAACCAAATTTTTTAAACAAGTTAGGAAGTAAAATCAGAGTCAGCAAAGTACAAGAAATAAGCCCTCCAATCACAACTATCGCCAATGGACGTTGAATCTCGGCACCAGGGCCAGTAGTAAATAACAATGGGATCAAACCTAAAGCTGCAATACTCGCGGTCATCATGACTGGACGTAAACGGCGCATAGCACCTTCACGAACAACTTCCTCAATTGCAACACCACGAGAAATCAGTTGATTAAAATAACTAATCATCACTAAACCATTCAGTACAGCAATCCCCATCAAGGCAATAAAACCAACTGATGCAGGAACAGATAAATACTCACCTGTTAATGCTAATGCAAATACTCCACCGACTAACGCAAAGGGAATATTGACGAAAACCAATACGGCTTGACGCACCGAACCCAAAGTCGTAAATAGTAAAAAGAAGATCATTGTTAATGCAGCAGGTACAACAAGCATTAAGCGAGCAGCCGCACGTTGTTGGTTTTCAAATTGCCCCCCCCATTTGAGTGAGTAGCCGGTTGGTAACTTGACTTTCTCTGCAACCAATTGTTTTGCTTCATCTACAAAACTAACTAAATCACGATCACGTACGTTGGCACGTACCACTGACATTCGTGATGCATTTTCACGATCAATTTTTACGACACCCTCAGTCTTAACCACTTCTGCTAAAGATAACAATGGCACTGCAGCTGCATTCTCAATTGGCAAGGCAATATTGGAAAATTCAAAACTCGACTCTCCCAAACGTGGATCCCCTTTCATCATTAATGGAACAGGGCGCCCCTGTTCAATAATGGAACCTATTTCTTTGCCTTCCACGAGCATCTTGAGTTGGGCTTGAACATTTTGACTGTCCAATTGATTTCGTATAGCCATATCACGATGGATTCGCAGCTCTTGATACTGTACTCCCGAATTTTCGAGTGTCATGACATCTTCATTGCCTTCAATGCCTTGTAGAACTATTGCAATTTGCTTTGATAAATCATTAAGCTGGTCTAAATCACTTCCAAAAATTTTGACAGCCAAATCTCCTCGTACTCCAGACAACATTTCTGAAGTGCGCATCTCTATGGGTTGACTAAATGTTAAGTTCACGCCAGGAACATCTTGAAGTACAAGACGAATTTTTTCTAAAATTTGCTCTTTATTTTTGACTTGCCATTGCGTTTGTGGTTTTAGCACAATGAAACTATCTGTTTCATTTAACCCCATAGGGTCTAATCCCAATTCATCAGAACCTGTACGTGCCACAATTCTTTCAACTTCAGGCACTTGTTCCAAAATACGTTTTTGAATATCCAGATCTAATGCAATTGAGTTTTGTAAGCTAATCGAAGGGATTTTTTCTAACTGTAAAATAGTATCTCCCTCATCCATGGTTGGCATAAATGACTTTCCAATGAATGGGAAAATCAATGCAGCCAGAAGTAAGGTACCACCTGCTAAGACATAAATCTGTTTAGGATGGGCTAAACTCAGATTCAAAAGTTTTCGGTAACCAGTTTCTAATTTAGCTACTAAAAAGGGTGTGTGATGTGCTTTCGGTTTTAGAAAGAATGAACACAGTACAGGAATCACTGTCAAAGAAAAAATTAGTGAACTTGATAAAGCAAATACAATTGTTAAAGCCACAGGTGAAAAGAGCTTCCCTTCCAATCCTTCAAGCGTGACCAATGGAATAAACACTAACATAATAATGATCATGCCTGCTGTGACTGGTACTGCAACCTCAGACACTGCGCGGTAAATCATATTTAATGGCGGTAAAAAAGAACGTTGCGGTGACTCTTTTGCTTCAGCAAGTTGCATTTCAATATTTTCAACCACTACAACTGCAGCATCCACTAATAAACCAATCGCAATCGTCAAACCACCTAAAGACATTAAATTGGCACTTAAACCAAAATGGTGCATCATCAAAAAAGTACTTAGTGCAGATAATGGTAAAACTGCCGCAACCACTAAAGCAGACCTTAGGTTTCCTAAGAACAATAAAAGTAAAATCAAGACTAAGACAATAGCTTCTAATAACGTTTTACTTACGGTATGAATGGCTCGGTTTACCAACTCACCACGATCATAAAATGGTTCAATCGTTGTACCCTGTGGCAGAGTTTTTTCAATGTCGGACAAATGCTCACGAACATGTTGAACGACTTGACGTGCATTCGCACCTTTTAAAGTTAATACAATACCTTGGACAGCCTCACCTTGGCCATTTTCAGTCACTGCACCATAGCGTGTGAGTGCTCCAGTATGTACCTGTGCAACATCTTTAACCCGCACCAATGTTCCTTGATGGCTAGAAACAATAATATCGCCTAACTCTTCAAGGTTTCTGACGCGGCTATCGCTTCGGATCAGTAATGACTCTCCATTTTCATTAAGCCGCCCAGCACCATCACTGGCATTATTTAGCTCGATTGCCTGTTGTAGCTGTGTTAAAGATAAGCCTCGTGCCGCCAGGGCCTCTAAATTAGGGGTCACTTCAAATGTACGAACAAGTCCCCCCAAAGCGTTAACATCGGCGACCCCTTCAATTTTACGAAGTTGTGGACGAACCACCCGATCAAGTAGAGTTCGTTTTTCCATATCACTGAGTGGCCCATGTAAGGTAAACATAAAAGATTCACCTAATGGGGTCGTCATGGGTGCAATTCCACCTGACGTACTACTTGGTAATGCAGACATCACATTACTTAAACGTTCATTCACCTGTTGTCTAGCCCAATAAGGGTCAGTGCCTTCAGCAAAGTCTAATGTGATAATCGCAATCGCGTATTTAGATTGCGAACGCATTACTGTCTGATGAGATATTCCCAACATTTCTTGTTCAATGGGTACAACAATACGGCTTTCCACCTCTTCGGGCGTCATGCCGGGCGATTTCATCACAATTTGTACTTGCGTACTTGACACATCAGGAAAAGCATCAATTGGTAGTTTCGTAAAAGCAATGTAGCCTGCCACACTGATCGCCAATGTGAGCAATAATATTAAAATGCGCTGACTAAGTGAAAAGGCGATAAGACGTTTTAACATATGTCTCACCTCAACGTTCTGTAGTGCTAATAGGTGCTTGCTCTGCACCAAAGCCAGACCACACCGCCTTGAGACGCTCTACACCACTGATAGCAAGTTGCATTTTGGGTTTTAATTTTTCAGCTGTAATATAACTTTGCTGCTGATCAGCTGATAGAACTTCAACCGTTACAGCTTCAAACCCCTTCTGATTTTTAACAAAAATAATGTGTTTACCATCTTGTGAGGTTATGGCAGTACTTGGTACTGGCCATGCTGCAATTACTGTTGGCTGCTTACTTTGAACATGAACTTTGACAAATTGTTGCACCCGCAAACAATTATGTTTGGTATCCATTTGTACGATGATATTTTGAGTTTGTGTATTCCCTACAAGTGCTGGAGCGATATTTTGTATATGCCCTGTAATATCACAACCTTCAACCTGAACAACATCCCCAATATGCACATATTTACTGTCAGCTAAATTAGCTTGTAATAACAATTGTAACGGTGAATCAGCGTTTACAAGTTGACCTAATACTGTACCAGCCTCAACATACTGACCTGTAGAAACCTGTAAGTTTTCTATATAACCACTTGTTGGGCTTTTAACATAGACAATGGAATTTAGACTATTTACCTGCCCTCCTCCCATAAATTGCAGCATTCGCTGTTTTGCACCTAAGTTAATATTAAGACGCTGTACTTGATTCTGTGCCTCTTGCACACGCTTCTCGGCAATAATGCCTTCAGCATATAAGCTACGTTCACGTGTTAAATTTTGCTGGGCTAATTGTTGTTGAGCACGAAGCTGCAATATTTCATTTTGAATCTGAATTAAATCTGGACTATGTACAGCAAGTACATGATGATTCCGGGTAACTTCTGCCAAGGGTTGTACCAAAACTTGCTGCACCATTCCTGAAACAGGACTAGTCAGTACAACTTTGCTTTCTGGTGACCACTGTACTTGCCCTTGTAAAATAATTTGTTTTTGTATGTTAGTAGAAGAAGCACCTAATGTGTGTAATTTGATCCCAACTTGCTCAATTTGTTTTGAAGAAATTAAGATTTGTTGCTCTGAGACTTCAGGACTCCTCTCAGCCTCTGAAACCTGTCTCTCTACTTTAGCCTCTATATTTTTATTCGAGAGCAGCTTACTTCCCCACCATAGCCCAAGGCTAATCAAGATCAAGACGCTCATTAGATATAATAGTTTTTTAAAATTTAGTACATCTACTCGCTGATCCACTCGTTTCATCCTTCAAGAGATTTTCTCTACAAAGCTAAGATTAAGTTCTTAAGATCAGATTAAGTTTATAAACCTATTTCAGACTGCATAGGCCCAAGTGAACCGTATTGGGTTTGTGGGAGACTTTTATTTAACTGATGTTACGTAGTAAGTGCATTTTGAGCATCTTCGCTACTACATGTTGTAGTCGATTTATAAATTATTAATAATCATTATATTAAACTATATATTGTTATTATTTCTCACGAAAATCAGCATCAAAACATAGGTGACTTTTATAAACTAAAATGTCTAAAATGAAGTGACCAAAACCACATTAAATGATCTAAATTGATCAAAATTTTACTCCACCAAAAACTATATACCAGTAATCAAATCATATACTTATAATTAAGGTCATTTAATGGAATAAATCTCGGTGACCTTGCCAAGGTTGGGGTATTTTTATGATCTAACTTTTACTACTTTGTAGCAGGAATCACAGCCATACAATCAATCAATCCCAACCTCGGTAATAGCTTAAAAATATTACTAATAAAAATAGAACCAAATTAAATTATGCACACCAAAACTATAAATTGTGTCTACTTTTCTACACTTACACAATAAATACCGTTAGATTACTTGAAAAGTAAACAGTTAAATAGTAGAAATGTATCATAGTTATATTTTAATAATCTAAATATGTGCCGTGGAACGCGTAAACAAGTAACTTCTGAATGTTCATTTAATTTTGATAACCCCAAAATTATCTTCAAGCGAGATCTTTCTAAACTCGCATTAAACACTCATCCAGATTTTGCTGGCATTCATCACTGCTATCACATGGCCTTTCGAGCTCTACGATTAACTTCTCATTTTCGTTTAGCATCAAACAAACTCAATGTTTGGTCTATAGCAGGAATATCCAATTTCTGGATCGCTGATAATTTTGATTTGTACCTGCATCACATGAAGCTTCCGCCTTCACCTCAGGAATTACATGTATATACGTTCCCACCTGATGCCAACTTACAACAACAACTCAAACACTATGCAAGCTTTGAATTCTTAAGTTTTTTGCAAGCAAATACTTTTGATATACACAATTTAAATCCGCAGCATCTTCAGCAAGCGATCAACCGATATATTTCGACTGAAGTTTTACTCGACTTTAATCGCTTACATTCATTCAAAGCACATAAAACGCTCAGTCTTGAGGGGCTTGGTAAGTTACTCAATTTTAGCCATACACAACTCCACAATAGAAACAGAAAAATCCATGCACGTCGCCAGCATCTACTTGACGAAGTCAGCAAGCAATCAAAAGTCGTCGATCATTATTTAAATCAAAATGATTTTTCACCAAATCCAACAGATTTTTGGAATTGTTCATATGCACGAAAGTGAAACTAAGCCCCTTCCTCAACCCAAAATTTTATTATCAGACTTATTAAAAAAGCTTTTTAATGCAGAGGATTTGTGTCTTCATGCACATATTAACTTTATCGCAGATCTATTGGTTTACCATGACTGCTCAGATTATCTTAAGGGGCTTGTTCTCAGTGAGATTGAATCTGATATTTCTACAAGTTCACCACCTCGCATTCCCGCTACTCTCCAAGCGTCTAGAAAATCTAAAATTGGTGATTCCCCAATCACGTATTACATCAACAGTATTGCCAGCATTTATCATGCGCACACGGAACTACTCACCTGGAATGTGCTCGTCCTTAAAGCAGCACTATATTTATTAGCATTGCCGCAGATCAAACCAGATTTATTTGAAAAACAACATACAGAGCATCTCAATACGATTAAGCGCTTATTTCAGCGTTTCCGCGTTGCAAACAAGTCTTTTTTTGCAAAAAAAAAAGATGCTCACGCATTAGATTATCAAGCATTCTTAACTCTTAAATTCCCTGCTTTATTTCTATCATTAGAGCAATTTGTAGAGTCTGCTCTTCAACCTGAAGCAGATCAAGAACTAAATGATTTTCAGAAAAATTTCTGTGATGAATTACGTATTGCATTCAATTATGTACTAAAAAGCCGTCCAAAAATTGCCAAATCAAGTGTAGATAGTAAACTGCAATATCGTACATGGGATACCGATGGAACTATTAACGAAATCATTGAGACTAAAAAAAGTAATAGAGGTTTAGCTAATGAGCAAGCCCTTGACGAGCAAGAAGACCCCTCTGTTATTGTTCAAGCAGATCAGATTACACCACTTGCCAGACATTCTAAAAATGCCCAACGTATGGCACTTTCGTTAATTCCAAAACATATGCAACGACAAGATCATTTGCTCACTGCAAGTTGTTTACTCCCAAGTGTTTATACTATTTCTGACCTAATTACATACCTGTATCATGATGATAAAAAACATAATGATAAAAGCGTGCTCGTTGTATTACTTTGCTTAATCACAGGCGTTGGCTTTAAAGACTGGTTAAATTTTCAAAAAAGGCGTGTAAAAAGATTAAATCATCGCCAAGTCATTAAATTGCAAAGTGACCAATACTATCTCTCAACCAAATTCAGCATTTTTGAAGATGCAACGTTTGAATATCCGGAGTCACTGATCAATAACACCGTTCATTTAGATATCCCTATCCCAAATCACTTTATTGATCGTATCAAAGCAGAACCAATCATCACTGAAGATGAGCTAAAGAAAAAAATTAGAATAATAAAAGATGAAGTCAAAATTCCTCAGCTGAACTTATCAAAAACTAGCTCATTACTGCATCATGTTATTTTGCAAAAAACAGGCAATAGGCAACTTGCTGACATCATCACTGGTGTAGATGCAAGTCACTCTTCTTCAAGCTCTTACTGCCATTACAATGTAAATAAATTACAAAAAAATTATGTCAAAGTTTTATCTGAACTATGTACACAGCTCGCTGAAAATGACTACGGTGATATTGTCTATAGTGATCAGTCCATCTGCTTTGGTAGCCAAAAAGCACCAAGTAAAAATGTCATAAAGGACATCCTTTTCTATCTTTACACCAAAATTTATACGACTTCAGATAACGACTGGGTAGAAAGTTTTAATGCTTATAGCATTTGGATGTGGCATATCCTACTTTTGTTTACCGCTGCACGACCTGTTCGGGACTTTCCAGGTTTTTTGAATAATATAAGTTTTCAGCAACAGACAATTATGCTGTCTGACAAAGAGGTCGGTGGTAGACGTGGCTTTGGACGCTTGATTCCACTTTGTGCATTTCTCATCGGTGAATTAAAGAAATATCTTCGTTTCCTCGAACATATCCAACAACATTACATGGCGATTAACCGCGAAATCTCAGCCCAAATTGATGCCATATTTAATAATGAACAGCCTCTGTTAAATCTTTTACAAAATGGCACACTCACTCCGCTTACACCTTCCAATGTGCGTGACTTTCATCCTGAAGTTGGGTTAGCACATCCCAACTGGCACCGCCATACAACACGTGCCTTTCTCACCAACAAACAAATCCCCGAGCCTTTAATACTTGCACTTTTTGGACATGAAGCCTTCCAACAGGAAGCCGCACATCCATTTTCTAGTTTGTCTCTGAACCAATATCGCGCGCTCGCAACACATTTAAATGAAATGCAGGAATATTTTGAAATTATTGGAGTGAATTTAAATGTCCTCATCGCTTAAAAAAGCAGATCAACTGTTTGCCGAAAAGAAACGAGAACTTACTCGACAATTAAATGAACAAAAAATTCAAAATGAAGTTCATGCTTCACTCCGCAAATATTTTTCAGAACAGCAGTTTGATCAGAATCCACATTTGCTAGGTGATTACGGCGAGGTTTATAGCCACATCAAGAAAAACTCTACGAGTAAAAAGTGGATCAAGTTTGCATATGATTTTTTTGAAGATTACATCAAAGAGTTAAATGCTCAGCATCGCTTGGATTTAGAGCTGCCTCATGCTGTTTTAGATATTAAAAGAGATAAGCCTATCGTGACCATGAGCTGGAATGCCGATGGTCATGAAATAAATGACCTCGTACAACAGCTTTATAATTATTGGGAATTGGCTGAAAGCTGTGACTCATTCTCAAATGAGGAAATCGTGGGCAATATTATATTGTCTGCCATTCTATTTGGTGGCTTAAATGAAAAAGCTGAACTTAATGCCTTGCTTGAACACCTCAGAAATCCAGTAAAAGTACGCCATTATAAAGACCTTAATATTCTTTTTTTAGAATCCCATTCTAATCATTATGGCGATATTTTTATTGATGAATATACTGTTCGAAAATCTAGAAATTTTATTCCAGACCCCGTCACACGTCTGTGGCTAATACATTTTAATCTGAGAGATATTCGACATGTTCATCTTCCCGTAGAGGGCTATCTTGAGTATATCTTTCGAAAAATAAAGAAAAAGTTTAAAAAAAATAGCTTATCGCATTTACTTCAGCATGCTCGCTACAACTGGTTACAGCTTCCCAACGTAGATATAGATCCGGCGCTCTCTGAATGCCTCATCGGGAATTTACTCAGTTGTGGTTTACCCGAACAAGAGTTTGAGCGTTTTGTGCAACCAAAATTTAAATATAAGCATGAGCTCACTACTGAAGTCATTCATCAGTCTAAGAATTTACCTCCACAAACTGTTTATTTGCATCATGAGCAAGATGCACTAAAAGATGTACTAAAAATTCATAAAGACTTATTAAAAATTATTCGTCTTCGCCAAACAGATGCCCCAATCTATCAACTCATGATCGATTATTGTATGGAGAATGCAAAACTCTTTAATGAATACAGTAAACGAATCACCCTGTGGTTAATTAGTCTCTTTAAACCACCTCAAGAAGATATAGATCTGCTAGCTCAGAGATTTGATTTTTGCGCTACAATTTTTGCTAAAATCATTTCCAACAATAGCCAGTTAGCCAAAAGCTCAATTTACACATACTACACTCGAATTGGTGAGCCTTGGCTAATCTATTCTTTACAATATCAATTTTCTGAGGACGATGAAGAAACACGCCTGCAAAAAATATATGCACAGATTTATCAAAATAACTGTATTGCTGAAAGTCTGCTCGAAGATACTGTTAAAAAATCGGCTGCTCAAATTGTAAAAACACTCAAACGTTTTCATCAATTTCAAGAACAACTATTCGATGCCCCAGCATTCACTTTAGAGACGCTGGATCAACAAACCAGACCACGCACACGTATTATCAGCCCAGTCACATTTCAACTGTTAATCAAAAAACTTCAACAAGCACATCTACAAAATATCATCTCTCAACATGACTATGAAAATCTTAGTCTTATTTATACGCTTGCTTACAGAACTGGGATGCGAATTAATGAAATGATTGGTTTACGTATCAAAGATACTGAAGGATTAAACAGAATATCATTATTGGTCAAGCCATATGGGTCAGAAAAAATAGGCAATGAACACAGATTAAAGACTGACAGCGCGCAACGTAGCGTGCCCGTGTATTGCTTACTCAAAGCATCTGAGTATCAACAATTTCATCAATATGTTGTCAAACAGCGGTTAACAAAAAAACCGAATGATTATTTATTCAGTCAGTTCAATGAGAATAAGAAACTCAGCCAGCACATGCTGACTGCACCCTTTAAAAATTTTATGGATCAGTTATTCAAGCAACATCACTATACATTTCATTCATTTAGACATTCTGCAGCAAATCATTTAGCATTAATTTTTAAATGTGATTATCATTTTTTGTCTGATAGCCTCACAGACTATACGGAAGTTGAATATAATCAGCTCAGGGCTGAGTTATTACGTAATTCAATTGATCAAAATCATTGGATTATCATCGCACATCTTTTGGGGCATCTCGAACCCATCGAGACCTTTAAAAGTTATATTCATGTAGCTTACTTTATTGCAGGTTATCAATTTTCCAAATATCGCCCATTACTAAGCAATGGTTTGGTTAAGAAAATGCTGGGGATAAGCAATTCAACACAAGAGTTACATTTTCTAAAATCGCTCAATGATCAGTCTGAATTCAATTTTGAAATGCATGCTACAACGCTCTGTAAACTCCTTCTAAACAATCAAGAAAAATGGATAGCGAGCAATGCTCACACACTACATGCAGAATTAGAGGTAAATCAAACGCAAGAACATTGTATTTTTGACTATTTTGTCGCGACTCCAGAATCTAAAATCGATCTTGATCTATTTTATAAGGCACTCTGCTTATTAGAGTTATACAAATATGATACGGAGCGCGTAGCACAAGAACTTTGCCTATCTCATGAGCTCATCAAGTATTGGTATGACAATGCAATCCAACTCAAACAACTTAAATCTAGAAAAAACAATCCAAGACTTTTTCATATAACCGAACTGCAATACATCAAACCGTCAATGATTGATACTAATGAGGACCTTTTATTGGTCACACATTTTTTTAACTATCTACAAGCCTGCTATCAAAAGTCACCTGAAAATATTAGGTATGTCTTAGAATTCTTTATTAATCACGTAACTGCTTCACATACAGGTTTACATTCAACGCGGAAAAATATTCAGAATCTGGAAAAATTCTACTATGCGGCCAAAGATCTGTTTCCTGCCAACATGTGGCATTTACTTGGAATAGATATGGTTAATTTTTTAAACAAAGAAATTACGCCGAATCTACTCAAACTTGCCAAGGCAAATCAGAAACTAGAAGGTTACCCAACAACAAAAGAAAATAATGCACGCTTACAGCTATATTCCTTAAAACAAGGCAAAGCACTACCGGCTTTTAAATTTTGTTTACATCTGGCTTGCATTGGTAGGCCTGCTCAATTGCAGTTAGAAATAAAATGACTTCAATAAATCATCGTAACGGATACTGCTTAACTCTCGTGCTACACCTAAGTTTTAATGGTGAGTGTCTGTTTTAATTTTTTTTGGGGGTTATACAGTTAATTAATGCTGATAAAAGCCTAGGCTGGCCATATATAATTCCATCAACCTGATTTTTTACCATTCGGTTTACCTAATTAATCATCACAAAATTATGTTGGTGATAATTTGGTAAATTTTTAAAAACTTATGTGACCACAATTAAACGATCTTAATAAAAATTAATTCCAATAAAAAATATTTGAAAACGTAAGTTGTTTATTTCATTGTACTTATATACACAGCAATTTATACAATTTAATGTATATTATGTTGGTGACTATTGCCAATATCGGGCTTTGGATTTTGATGCTGTATTGATTGAATTTAATGGGGAGGATGATCATGTTCATTTATTAATTAATTACCCACCAAAAGTTGCTATTTCAAATTTAGTGAATAGCTTAAAAGGTCTATCTAGTCGCCACCTTAGAAAAGACTTTCCTGAAATTAAAAACAAACTTTGGGGTGATTCTTTATGGTCGCCAAGTTACTTTGCTTCAAGTTGCGGTGGTGCGCCATTAGAAATTATTAAACAATACATCGAGCAACAACAATCACCTCATTAGAATTAAAAATCGAGCCTTATATCACCTCCATAAATGAGGGTGTTTTACGGCTCATTGGATAAATAAACATAAACGTCGACTACTCCCAGATCATTTAGCAACCGTACGTATTGAGCATGAATCTGCATCAACGCAATACATCTGTGGGTGCACACTGCGTCGTATCGGCGAATATCAGTGAAAAATTGAATTTCAGACCAGCGCAGTTCTATAAAGAACAGCATGTGCGTGGTAAATGGGTTTGTGATCAATGTGACACCCTGACTCAGCAAACGATGCCTGCCTATGTGATCGATAAATGTATTGCGACACTTGAGTTACTTAGCCATGTGCTGGTATCCAAATATGCTGATCACTTACCGCTGTATCGTCAGCGACAGATCTTTCTGCGCGCAGGTGTAGATCTATCTAGATCCACCCTGTCAGATTGGATTGGTCGCTGTGGTGTAGACACTTGAACCTCTGGTCAATGCCTTAAAACAGGTGGTGCTGCAGCAAGGGGGTGATCTATGACTTTCAAGAAACCGTTCAGGTCTGCATGCAGAAGAATTCCTGAATGGCTGGCAGGGACATCTGGTCTGTGATGATTACAGTGGTTATAAAGCACATTTCAAATCAGGTCAGATCATTGAAGTAGGTTGCATGGCACATGCATGTCGTAAATTCCATGAACTGCATATCACTGGGAAAAGTCAGATTGCTGAACAGGCACTGGTGCTGATTCAGAAATTGTATGCGATAGAAGCAGAGTTAAGGCACAAGACCGACGGTACAGCGCAACAACGCTGCGAATACCGGCAACGGCATAGTCAACCAGTGATGCAACAACTATATGAATTGCTCAACCAACATCATCTGATGGTGCCATCAAGTTCTACCACCGCTAAGGCAATCAATTACACTCTAAAGCGCTGGCAAGCCTTAAGCCGCTATTCAGATGATGGTAATCTATCTATTTACAATGATTTGGTGGAGAACCAAATGCACCCTTGGGCTTTAAGTCGTAAGAACTGGTTGTATGTTGGATCACTGCGCAGTGGTCAGCGAGTTGCTAACATCATGACATTGATCCAGTCAGCAAAGTTGAATGGTCTAGATCTGTATGCCTATTTAAATGGTGTACTGCAAAAGTTGCCGACATACAAAGTGATCCAAATTAAAAGATTGGCATAGAGTTTAGAGGATACTTACAAATCAATGGTATCGCCAAGTTGATCGTCATCATCTTTAGCTAAAACGGTCTTTAGCTTATCATTTGTGGCTAGACGCAACAGCATCAAATATCTAGCTTAAGAAGCATCTCAGAGTAAATTTTTACAACAAAGCTAATAAGCTTAGGCTATTTTAATAGTTTTCATGATCCGCTGCTTTATACAAAGGCTATAAAAATATTTAGTAATTTTTTATCTAAATTACTCTATATACTTAAAACTTGGTTGATCTCCCTATCTTAACCACACCATTTTTTGAGCACTGAAAAACTTTTTTCTGCAAAAATATATGAGGAACAACAAAAGTGTAAAATCTAAAAATAATATCTATTCTTTTAACTATTTTTCATTCAGCTATACACACAGATATTTTGTATCCAATTTTCTTAGTACTTGAATTCTTCAGTGATACATTAAAAAATGTGTAGCAAGTTGCTACACTTTTCCTTAGACAAGCTCTTTACCAAAAATATCATTCAGCCTATCACGAATACTTTGTACAAATTCCGGATTATTTTTTAGTTTATGCTTCATATTACGTTTAAAGTCATTCAAGCTCATACCAACTTCAGCAAAATCCATTTGGAATAAAGTGTCATTAATAACAATATTTGCTTGAGAGTCAGTGAGACAACCAATTTTTTTAAACCACTTCTTGAACTGCGAATACTTTTCATCATTATTAAAAATGTACCAGGAACGTACATTCGTATCGAATTTTGCCCCCAATTCTTTTACTAATGCATTCTCTTCAAATGGAACATCAAGATAAATTTTTTCAATTACAGCAGTTTCATTTAGTGTTTTATCAGTAATACGCTGATGCAGTTTAAAATTCACCCCCACAATTGGGCGCCCTTTTTTTATGGTTTCATACTCTAGTTGTAGATCTGTATTTTCGTTAATTTCTGCAACTATTTTATCTAATACATAGCGTCTAAAATCTACCCAGCGATCATATTTAGTTTCATTAATATCAATCAGAGCTTTCAAGTTTTCTAAAAGCATTGGGACTTCATAACTCTTTTGGCTTGCGTACTTGAATTCATTTTTAATGAAATACGTATAAAGACTCATACTAGCAACAGAATCCAAGGCAAACAGATGTTTCAATTGATAGGTGGTGAAATTCCCCCCAGCCAACTGCGTGAAATACGGTAACACCTCACTGGTAAAACGAATCTGAATGGCATTTTTAGAATCATCTTCCCATCTTAACTCACGGATAATAGGAACGACAGAATGTACTTTTTTAGTCTTTCTCTTACCATCATCAGTAGGTTCCTCAATAATAAAATGAGCCACCCTAGATGAAAGTTCTTTATAAATCCGGTCTATTGCAACATTAATCGAATTGCGTTTATTCAATCCTAGTAAATCTGCCAAATCATCCTTATACAGATAAATATAGGTTTGTTCTGTGATTTCACCATTTACCCTATTTTTCTCACTATAATTTGCAACAGCCATTGCATATAGGAGCGCCTTATATTCATTGGCTGATAACTCAATTGGGCGAATTAAGCGGTTACTAGTGCTAACAACGCCATTATGACGAATATTGCCTATACAGTAAGGAATATGATTCAATTCTTCTTGCAATGATTCTGATTCTGTCATAACCGTGATATTTATATATTTAATTCTATTTTTATATACAAAAGTGGAAAAACTTTCAAGACTTTCACCACAAGAATCTAAGAGTGGAAGGCTTGTCATCAGAAATATGCATTTTTGACGATTTATTGTCCTTAAAGTGGAATGAAATATATTATTTCCACCATATAGTGACAGACCTTCCACCTTTAGCTCTAAACTAACAGTTCAAAATACCCATTTTCACTTATTTCTTCCAAATTTAGGTATGCTATGTCAGATAGAAACCTAGATGTGACAAGGCTTCCACCTTTCATTAGATTTGAAAGGTATAAATGAATAGATAATCATCAGGAAATATCCAATAAAAAAAATTTATCCACAGGGTGCTAACACATAGTGACAAACCTTCCACCCTTAAAGATTGTTTAGCCAACTTTATCAACAAATTAAGTATTTATTTTTGCAAGAGTTTTTTAAAAAATATAACCTTTTTAAAAATAGTAGTGACAAACCTTCCACTCTTGTGACAAACTTTCCACTTTACGGTGACAGACCTTCCACCTTTGAGTGACAGACCTTCCACCTTTGAGTGACAGACCTTCCACCTTTGAGTGACAAACCTTCCACTTTACGGTGACAAGCCCTCCACTTTTAAACTTATAAGCATTTGTTTTATATAGCAAAAAAACAGTCTTAATTATTAATTAGCTAAATAAATAATTATACTAATTATTAATTAAGCTAGCTTATTTAAAAATTAGTTTTTTAAGTTGTTTTACACCTAAATAAATAAGATTTATAAATTTAAAAACTATAGTATGATGAGTGAAAGTTATTTATATTGTTAAACATTCAAATACGGAAGCATCTGACACGTATGTCTGCAAAAATTATTACGGTTGCTAACCACAAAGGTGGATGTGGCAAAACAACGACCGTTGTACATCTAGCCTCTGAACTTGCAAATCTTGGCAATAAAGTTTTAGTCATTGATTTAGATCCTCAAGCAAACGCAAGTTTACACATTGGGATCCAACATCCAAGCGAAATTGTTGTTACTTCAGCAGAATTACTCGTTGGTGATATTTCATTATTAGCTGATGCATTACAAGAAGAAACAAACTTTGAAAAAGTATCATTAATTTATGGCTCATTAAATTTAGGAAAAACTGAAGACCAGCTTAAAGAAGAAGCTCCTCGTCCTTCAGAAGAATTAAGCATCAAGCTAGAACTGTTAAAAGATCTTTACGACTTCATATTAATTGATTGCCCACCTAGTCTTAAACTATTAACCAGTAATGCCTTAGCATCATCAACACATGTCATTATCCCTATCGAATCTGGATCACAATATGGACTGTATGGGGTAACAGATCTTTTAAACCATCTTGAAAAGATAAAACGTATTAATCCAGATTTAGAGCTTTTAGGCGCTTTACTGATTAAACATGATGAACGTCAGAATGTTTGTAAATTGATTCGGGATGAAGCTTTAAAACAGGTTGGAAAAATTTTACAAACTACCATTCCTCAAAGTACTAAAGTTAATCAAGCAGCAATTCTGCAACAGCCACTTTTGAAAGTAGAAAAAAATTCAAAAGTACGTAAGGCTTTTGAAAGCCTTGCTTATGAAATTGTAGCGAAAGTTTAAACCTGAGAGTATTATGGCAAGCACTAAAGAGCTTTTAGCTCAAAAATTGAAACAAAATACAGAAAAACATCAGCAAGCACAGAAAGACAATATTAAAGAGCTAAAAGAATTTAGACGTAATGTTCCTATTGAGGATATCAGTCGCAGTCCCAACCAACCGCGTAAAGTATTTGAAGATTCTCAATTAAAAGAACTGGCGGATTCTATTAATGAAATCGGCCTTTTGCAGCCCATTACAGTGCGTAAACTTGATAATCTGAAATATGAACTGATTGCAGGCGAGCGACGCTTACGGGCGCATCAATTACTCGGCAAGTCGGTGATTGAAGCCATTATCATTGATGCTAATGATGAAGAAGCATCTTTGTTAACCCTAGCTGAAAATTTAAAGCGTCAAGATCTGACAGATTATGAAATTTTTATTGGTTTGAACTCACTTGATGAAAAGTTGAAGAAGAACAAGCAACGTTTAGCTAATTCATTGGGTTTAAATCGCGAAGATATGTACAAATATCTATCGTATGAAAAGCTGCCTAAAGCAATGTTGAATGACCTGGATTTGGAGCCAGGTCTAGTCGGTCGTACTGCTGCAACAGCGTTCAAGAAATTTTTATCGGATCATATAGAGCAACTTTCGGAGGCGGAAACAGCTTTACTCGGTGCTTGGGAGAAATTAAAAGAAAAAAAACTGGAGCAAAGCAAAGTTACTTCTTATGCTGAAAAACTATTGAGTCAAGATCCAGAAAAAGTAACCACGACATCAGTGGTAAGAAAAATCGAATATGATGGTAAGGTTGCTGGAAATATCAAACTGAATCAAAAACAGCTCAATATCTCTCTTAAAATTTCAGAAATTGATGAAGCTAGTCTTTTACAACTAGAAGATTTTTTAAAACAGCTTATTCAGAAAAGTGAAAAAGTGTAGCAACTTGCTACACTTTTCAGTTTGCTCATAAAACTCTCACACTTACGTGAGAATTTTTTATAATTATCACATGCGAAAAATTATACCACCCAAACTGAAATTGATATGGTTACGCTAGAAGAGTTTATTCCTAAAAATTATCTTATACGTAAAATAGACAAAGCGATTGATCTCAATATCATTCATGAACGTGTCGCGCATCTATATTGTCCCGATAAGGAGACTGTTGAACGAATTTTGCCGTTGCAAAATAATTACAGGGTCTCTGTTATGCAAGTAACGCAGCAATGTTTACTGTCAGTTACAGCACAAAACTTGAAGAAAATCGCCTTGCACTTATCGAAGTTAATTTTTATTGTATTTTTTAGCCATCAATACGCTTAAAAATAAATCACTATGAATAAGCGATAGAAGTTTAGAAAATACCCCCACTTTAACGATCGCTAAAGTGGGGTTTGTGATTAGTCTGAAAAGTGTAGCAACTTGCTACACTTTTTTAATACTTAAATTGTACGACAAGAAATGACGTATCAATACTTACACACGAGCGTATTATTGGGTACTATTGGTTTAACTAAAACTAGATAACCTATTCATTGCAGGACAATTCCATGGCACGTACTCCAAAGCAAACCAAACAAGAACCCATTGAGGTCATTCTTTGGAAAGCTGCAGACAAACTTCGTAAGAACATTGATGCTGCTGAGTACAAGCATGTAGTCCTTGGTTTGATCTTCCTCAAGTACATCTCTGACTCATTTGAAGCTCACTACAACCTATTGGTTGAAGGTGAGGGAGAGTTTGCAGGAGCTGATCCTGAAGATCGTGATGAATACACTGCATACAACGTCTTCTTCGTTCCTGAGATCGCACGTTGGTCATACCTGTTAAACCAAGCAAAGCAAGTCACCATTGGTAAGATTGTAGACGATGCAATGGAAGCCATTGAGAATGAGAACCCTCAGCTCAAAGGTGTACTACCTAAAGTCTATGCACGTCAAAATCTCGATCCTACGAGCCTAGGTGAGCTGATAGACCTCATTGGTAACATTGCCCTAGGTGATGCAAAAGATCGCTCTGCCGACGTTTTAGGACACGTATTCGAGTACTTCCTAGGTGAGTTCGCTTTAGCTGAAGGTAAGCAAGGTGGGCAGTTCTACACGCCTAAATCCATCGTGAGCTTATTGGTTGAAATGCTAGAGCCATACAAAGGACGTGTATTCGATCCTTGCTGTGGTTCAGGTGGTATGTTCGTACAGTCTGAGAAATTCGTAGAATCGCATCAGGGTTTAGTGGACGACATCTCCATCTATGGTCAAGAAAGTAACCAGACAACTTGGCGTTTGGCCAAGATGAACTTAGCCATTCGTGGCATTAACTCAGAGCATGTGAAATGGAACTCTGAGGGTTCATTCCTGAATGATGCACACAAAGACCTGAAAGCGGATTACATCATTGCTAATCCACCATTCAACGTCTCTGATTGGAGCGGTGAGCAGTTAGTGGGTGATGCTCGTTGGTCTCTAGGTACACCACCTGCAGGCAATGCGAACTTCGCATGGATGCAACACTTCTTGTATCACATGAGTCCTAAAGGTCAGGCAGGCGTTGTGCTTGCTAAAGGTGCATTAACCTCTAAGACCAGTGGTGAAGGTGAGATTCGTAAAGCCTTGGTTTCAGAAGCCAATGTCATCGACTGTATTGTGAACCTACCTGCCAAGCTGTTCCTGAACACACAGATTCCTGCTGCTTTATGGTTTATGCGTCGTGACCGTGTTAACTCAAGCCAATACCAAGATCGTAGCAATGAGATTCTGTTCATTGATGCTCGTAACCTAGGTCATCTGATTAACCGCAGAACCAAAGTCTTGTCTGATGAAGATATTAAGCTCATCACAGACACTTACCACAATTGGCGTAACAAGGGTGGTGAGTATGAGGATGTTGCAGGCTTCTGTGCATCTGTACCACTTGAGAAAGTCGCTGAGCTTGATTATGTACTGACGCCAGGTCGTTATGTTGGTTTAGCTGATGATGAAGATGAGTTCGACTTCAAGGTACGCTTTACAAGCTTAAAGGCAGAGTTTGAAGCACAGCTTGCTGAGGAAGCCAAGCTAAACCAAGCCATTGCTGAGAACTTAGCAAAGGTGGTTGTATGAGTGAGTGGCAGGTTGGGCGATTAGATAGCTTCTTTACCCTAAAACGTGGTTATGACTTACCAAAGCAATCTCGTGTTTCTGGTAGTGTTCCCATCATTGCTTCTTCAGGTTTTGCTGATTTTCATAATGAAGCCAAAGTAAATGAATCAGGTGTTGTGACGGGCCGATATGGAACCATTGGTTCAGTTTTTTTCAGTGATGTACCATTTTGGCCATTAAACACATCTCTTTATGTAAACGACTTTAAGGGGAATGACAAAAAGTTCATCTACTACTTTTTGCAAACATTGGATTGGGAAAAATTTAGTGACAAAAGTGCGGTGCCTGGAGTTAACCGTAATGATGTTCATCAAGAAGAGATATGCTTTCCGTCTCTCCCTGAACAAAAAGCCATAGCCTCAATCCTTTCATCATTAGATGACAAGATCGACTTACTGCACTGTCAGAACAAGACTTTGGAAGCCATGGCTGAAACACTGTTTCGTCAATGGTTTATTGAGGAAGCGAAAGAGGATTGGGATGATTTACTAGTAAGTGATATAGCTACTCATATCAAAGACAATGTGAACCCATCAAAAGATCCTCTTAAGACATACTATCATTTTAGTTTGCCTGCTTTTGATTCAGGAGAAAAGCCTACTATTGAATTGGGTGCGGAAATTCTGAGTAATAAGTACAGAGTATGTGAGAACTCAATTTTAGTCTCAAAGCTGAATCCAAGAGTGCCTCGTATATGGTTATTAACTGATGTCAAAGATAATTATGTATGTTCAACAGAGTTTCAGAATTTGAAGCCTAAAGTAGGATCTCATTTAATGTTCTTGTATAGCTTATTCAATTCAAGAGATGTTATTGATGAATTAGCAATGAGTGCTTCGGGAACCAGTGGCAGTCATCAAAGGGTTAAGCCAGAAGATATGTTAAATATCTCTTTTAAGACTCCAAGTTTAGACTACCTTGAAGAGTATTCGCTGTTGATTACTCCTTCGATGCAAAAGGTTTCATCTAACAAGAAGCAAATCCAAACACTTGAACAACTACGAGATACCTTGCTTCCTAAGCTGATGAGCGGCGAAGTCAGAGTCCAATACCAAACAGAAGAAGTTGCATAACATTTGAGGTGAAGTCATTTGATGGCTTCACCTTTTTTACATTCAGGGGGCTGAATTGAATAAAAAAATTATAGGGGCAATCATTGCCTTAGTCGTAGTGATCTGTGGCTACTTGTATGCTTCGCCATACATTGCCATCAATAACATCAAGAATGCTGCACAAGTAGGTGATAGCGAAAAGGTGTCCAAGTACATCGACTATCCAAGTGTGCGTCAGAGCTTCAAAGATCAAATGAATGCCATGATGATGAAAGAGATGGCAACCCATAAAGATGATGGTTTCGCAGCACTAGGTGCCATGCTTGCATCTACCATGGTAGACAAGATGATTGATGGTTTTGTCACACCTGAAGGGATGACCATGATGATGCAAGGCAAAGACCTTAAAGATGCAGCACATTCATCACAGGGAGCATCAACAACAGAAACCAAAGAAGAAGATCAAGCAGAGTACAAAACTCGCTATACCTCATTCAGTGACTTTGAGGTTGTGATCCAACATCCAAATGATTCCAAAGCCGTCACTGTCAAAATGGTTCGTGATGGTTTGAGTTGGAAAGTGAATAAGATCGCTGTGCCGATGGATTAAGTAAAAGAGAACAAAGAGGAAAAACAGAATGATAAAGCGCATGATTCAAATGGGATTTGGCTTGATTGCTGTAGTTAGCTTTGCTGCAACCGTTCAAGCAGCACCGGCTAAATTCAATCATAGCGGCATACAAAAAGGTAAAGTCATAGAAACCTGTTATCACTCTCCTTGTTCAGTCGCCAAGTTTGTCTCTTACAAACAACTGAATAAGACAGCGACTGAATCCAAGATTCAAGTCACCTTGCTGGGCGGTAGTCGTGAGTGGGAAGCCAAGAAAATTGACTGGAATAGATCGCCACATAAAGTCACTGTGAATTGCTCATACCAACGACCAACAGTTCAGATTGGTTCACAAAAGACTCTGATTCCACTCAATGATGGTTTAGGTGTTCCTGGAGTACTGATGGTAGATGCTGAACTCTATCTATATGTTTGCCATAAGTTTGAGGGCGCTATTGAGAATGCTGTGCAGAAGTATGGCTATAACGTGCAGGACGATGAATAAGGTTTCTTAGCTTTACATCATATAAAAAATTAATGAGTCCAGGTTATATGGATAAGTTTAGGGGGAAATAATCAAGTGACTAAGATGACCGAATCAGACATTGAGCTGATGGCGATAGAGCAACTAGAGGGATTGGGCTATACCTATGTGTATGGACCTGAGATTGAATCGAAGGGCACTAACCCTCTACGAAGCTATAAGCAGGTCATCTTGGAAGACAAAGTGCTTGATGCATTACAACGCTTAAATCCTCATTTAAGCCAAGACAAATGTACTGAAGCACTAAAGCAAGTCACCAATATTCAATCCCCTGATCTACTCAGTAATAACCAAGCATTCCACCGACTGCTCACTGAGGGCATTAACATTGAGGTGAGCAAAGAGGGTAACACTCAAGGTGAGTATGCTTGGTTGATTGACTTTGAGAATCCAACCAATAACGAATTCCTTGTCGTCAATCAAGTAACCATCAAAGAAGATCGCTGGACAAGACGACCAGACATTATCTTGTATGTGAATGGCTTACCCTTGGTGGTCATTGAACTCAAGAATGCAACAGACGAGAATGCCACTGTAGAAGGCGCATACAAGCAAATACAGACCTATCAAAGCCAAATCCCTAGCTTGTTTACCTACAATGCTTTCAACGTCATCTCTGATGGTTTAGAGGCGAAAGCAGGTACTGTCTCAGCAGACTACAGTCGCTACATGGCGTGGAAGACAAACAATGGTCAAACCAAAGCCAAGAAGACACAAGCACAGCTAGAAGTCCTGATTCATGGTTTACTGAATCCAGTCACACTACTCGACATGATTCGACACTTCATTGTCTATGAATCAACGAAGCACGAGGATACCAATGGCTTAATCACCATTAAGACCATCAAGAAGATGGCTGCATATCATCAGTACTATGCAGTGAATGCAGCAGTCCTCTCGACTATTCGTGCGTCTGCAGTGAACTCGGACTCGAAATCAGCAGAAGTTGCCATGCAACATCAAGGTAGAAGTAAGCTCGAATTGGTACAGCAACAAGCAGTCGGTGACAAGAAAGCCGGTGTGGTATGGCATACCCAAGGCTCAGGTAAGTCTTTGTCTATGGTTTTCTACACAGGCAAGATTGTCTTGGCTTTGGATAATCCAACAGTCGTTGTGATCACAGATCGTAATGATCTAGATGATCAGCTCTTTGGTACATTCGCTGCATCAAGCCAACTCCTTAGACAAACACCACGACAAGCAGACAGCCGAGAAGAACTCAAAGAGTTACTCAAGGTGGGTTCAGGTGGCGTGATCTTCACCACCATCCAAAAGTTCCAACCGGATGATGGCACTAGCGTCTACGAGCAACTGTCAGACCGAACCAACATTGTCGTGATTGCAGATGAAGCACATCGTTCTCAGTATGGCTTTAATGCCAAGGAAGTCGATGTCAAAGATGAAGATGGCAAGGTTGTCGGTAAACGTACTGTCTATGGTTTTGCCAAGTACATGCGTGATGCACTTCCTAATGCTACTTACCTTGGTTTCACAGGAACACCAATTGAGAAGACGGATGTAAACACACCTGCAGTCTTCGGGAACTATGTAGATATCTATGACATCTCGCAAGCAGTGGAGGATGGTGCAACTGTTCGTATCTTCTATGAAAGCCGCCTAGCTAAGATTGCCATCAGTGAGGAAGGCAAAGAGCTGATTGAAGACTTTGATGACCAGTTTACTGAAGATGACTTAAACCAAACTCAAAAAGAACGTGCGAAGTGGGCAAGAGTCGAAGGTTTGATCGGCAGTAAAGAACGTATCAAAGCCATTGCAAAGGACATCGTAGAACACTTTGAGCAGCGTCTTAAAGCCAATGCAAACCAAGGCAAAGGCATGATCGTCAGCATGTCTCGCAGGATCGCTGTAGACCTTTACAACGAGATTGTAAAGATCAAACCAGAGTGGCACAGTGATGATCTGAATGATGGTGTAATCAAAGTTGTGATGACTGCCTCAGCTTCAGATGGTGAGGTGATTGCTAAACATCACACTACCAAGCAACAGCGCCAACGCTTAGCAGATCGTATGAAAGACAATGATGATAAGCTCAAACTCGTTATTGTTCGTGATATGTGGCTGACTGGTTTCGATGCCCCAAGTATGCACACCCTTTACATCGACAAACCAATGAAAGGTCACAACCTCATGCAAGCGATTGCACGAGTCAACCGTGTCTACAAAGACAAGGCTGGTGGCTTGGTTGTGGACTATCTTGGTATCGCATCTGACTTGAAAGAAGCCTTATCGTTTTACTCAGAAGCAGGTGGTAAAGGTGATCCTGCATTGGTGCAGGATGAAGCTGCAACGATCCTGCAAGAAAAGCTAGAAGTGCTTGATGGCATTTTGCATGGCTTCAACTACCAAGAGTACTTCACTGCAGATACTTCTCGTAAGCTCAACATCATTTTAGAAGCGGAAGAGCATATCCTTGGTGTAGATCAAGGAGAAGGGAAGACTCGCTTCCTGACAGCAGTCACAGCGATGTCACAGGCATTCGCATTAGCTGTACCTCATCCACATGCTATGGAAGCTGCACCAGTGGTGGCATTCTTCCAAGCAGTCAAAGCACGTCTTGCTAAGTTTAGTGATGGTACAGGCAAGATTTCTGGCTTAAGTAATGCTGAGCTTGAAGCCAAGGTAAAGCAAACCATTGACCAAGCTCTAGTCACAGAGCAAGTGGTAGATATCTTCGATGCTGCAGGGATTCAGAAACCAGATATCTCGATTCTCTCTGATGAGTTTATGCAGGAGATGAAAGACTATAAGCATAAGAACATTGCGCTTGAAACACTTAAGAAGTTACTTGGTGATGAGATTAAGGTACGAGAGCAACGCAGTGTCACCCAAGGTAAGAAGCTCATGGATATGTTGAGTTCAGCAATTAAGGGTTATCAGAACAAGGTACTTACTGCAGCAGAAGTCATTGATGAACTGATCAAGTTAGCTAAGACAATTCAGGAGTCAGACAAACTGGCTGAAGAACTCAACCTGACTGAATACGAATATGCGTTCTACTCAGCAGTAGCAGACAATGACAGTGCTCGAGAATTGATGCAGAAAGACATATTGAGAGAACTTGCAGTCGTACTCACTGATTCTATTCGTAAGAATGTGACTTTGGATTGGACGATCAAGGAAGCTGCTAGAGCAAAGTTAAGAGTCATCGTGAAGAGATTGCTGAAGAAGTATGGCTATCCACCTGATATGGCTTTATTGGCTACAGAAACTGTATTGGAACAGGCTGAGCAGTTGGCTGAAGAGCTTTCCAGTTCAAAAGAATAGGGTACAGATAGTGTTCAAAAAGACCGCTATATTAACCATAACCAAGGGGGCATTTTTACACTGCTGCTAACAAGGACAACCCTTCACTTATACTAGCTCAAAACTGATCTGACAGTTCCCCGTTTTTTATTGTGCCTGTCAGGTTAAATTTGGGCTAAATTCTTATCAGCCCAAATTCGTTTTCCATTAAGTAAAGTTTCAAATGGGCTTCCTGTTTGACATCTTTTGGGAATAGTTTCGGATATTTTGTTGTTCTAACTTTTCATGATGCTGTTGAATTTAGTCCAGATCTCATAAAACATTGTATAACTGAAACGCTGGAAAACCTATTTAGCAAATTTGGGGTGTAGTTTCCACTTGAAATAATTCAATTAAAAATAAATGTATGTATTTTATTTATTTTTTGATATATTTCAGTTTAACCTAAAAACGACTAGTGATAGTTATAAAAAGTTGTGCTTAGAAGAATCTTTATTATTTTCAGAGGTTTACTTATGAAAAAGTTAGTAATCTTATTATCAATGTCGACGGTTTTTTTATCAGCTTGTGGTAATAAACATGACAAAATGGTTGGCTACTGGCAATTAGAAAATGTGCAAGGAAAGCGCATTATGCAAATTTTTAAAGAGGGTAAAGATAGTTATATTCTTAAAGAAAATGTGGTTGCTCGTAGTAATGTGGTGAATGGTAAAGAGGGAAGTTCTCTCGTATTGGAAAAAAAAGATGATACTTTAGCGGTTAATAATGGTTTAGCTGCTATGCCCTTACATTTATCTGATGATGGTCAAACATTACGTATTTCTAAAAATCAGTACAAAAAAGTAGATGAAAATTTTGTCAATAAAACAATAGAAAATATTAAAGTGTGTCATGAAATTGAAACAGAATATCGGACTAAAGTTAAAGAACTACCTATTTTTACTCGTGACCCTGCAATTCAAGAGCAACGTAAAACGTTGGCTGAGTCAACTACTAAAAAAATGCAAGCCATTGAAGATTGTAAATTTGGTATCTACTGATAATTACACTATTTAATGAGGGTGTAAATAATTCTGTGTAAATGTGGTTTTAAAAATACTTGGTTACACGTTCATCAAACATGATACTAAAACGATTCATGGCAGCTTTCCAATTCTGAATGGGCATCGTCCATTTTTTGCTTGCTGCCATAATCGCTAAATATACCACTTTTTTCACAGATTCATCGGTTGGGAAGATTTTTCTTTTCTTGGTGGCATGGCGAATGACACTGTTCAAGGATTCAATTGCATTGGTGGTATAAATCGCCTTGCGAATGTCCATTGGATAGGCAAAGAACGTGTTGAGATTCGACCAGTTGGCAAGCCATGATTTACTGATTTGAGGATATTTATCGTCTCACTTTTGACCAAATTCATCCAGGGATGACATACAATCGATACAGCGCATCATTATTATTGAAAATGGTGCCATGATGAATAGGGTATTTGATTGGTATATGCAGTTGCCTCTTGAGTGGCAGTCGAGCCTGTTTGTCTATCGTGGGCATGGGGCCAACATTAAAACAGTAGTTAAATTATTAGAACAAGTATCGGATAACTGCTTGTTGGCATTTTATGGTGATCTTGATCCGTATGGGATTAATATTGCCTCTCATTTTTATAAAATACGTCCTTTAGCCCTGATTGTGCCTAGTATCTGGCAGGAGATCACAGTCACTCATATCGACAACAATGTGAATAAATTCTTGAAGCAGATCGTTCAGACTAGGGATATTGCATTTGATCAAGCTGAACCTTTGATTTTAAGAGAGCTATTTCATCATGTTGATCCTAGCCAAAATAATGGACAGTACTTCCCTCTAAAGATAACGTAACGTTAACTTTGGAGATCCAAGAAATGGCCAAACGTTTTAATCCCAAATTTAAACAGCAAGCAATTGATTATGCACTTTCAAACTCACACGAGCCTACAGCTGCAATCGCCCAGAAATTAGGTGTGGGTTATTCAACTTTAGACAAATGGATTCGTGAAGCCAATCCAGTGGGTTCAAGCAAACGTCAACTTTCACCAGAACAACAGCGGATATTGGAATTAGAGAAAGAAGTCAAACAGCTTAGGGAAGTCAATGACATCTTAAAAAAAGCGCATGTGTACTTTCTGACAGATCATGCCAAGAAAAGTACACGGTAATTCAAGATCTGGATGTGAATGAAGTCACTGTATCTTCTGTCTGTAAATGCCTGGGTGTCAGCACTTCAGGCTATTATGCCTGGCGAAAGCGCCAGACCAATCTAGCGCAGAAATATAATGATTTAAAAGCCGTATATTGGCAGCATCATGCACGATTGGGTGCACCTTCATTGGTACATGACATGCATGATTTAGGTTACAGCATGAGCGAACGAACCGTTGGAAGAATGCTTAAAAAGCTTGGTTTACGTAGCAGGATTGCACGTAAATACAAGCATACGACTGATTCAAACCATCGTTTGCCTACAGCACCTAACTTGTTAGATCGTCAATTTACGGTCAATGAACCCAATAAGATCTGGACAACAGATATTACCTATATCCGTACTAAGCAAGGTTGGCTGTATTTATGTGTGATGCTGGATCTATTCAGCCGTCGTATTGTCGGTTGGCAAACCAGCTATCGAATAGACCGTCAATTGGTATGTGATGCGTTTCATTATGCAATGGCTCGTCAGGGGTATCCAATGGGTGTCATGGTACATTCGGACCAAGGCTCACAGTACTGTAGTCGTGATTTTAGGGCGCTATTATTGACGAATAACTGCGTTCAAAGTATGTCACGCAGGGGAAACTGCTGGGATAATGCAGTGACCGAAAGCTTCTTTCATACATTGAAAGTTCATGTGGTCCATGGCAGTGTATTTGCCACTCGAAAAGAAGCGAATGCTGTCTTGTTTGACTATATTGAGATTTATTACAATCGAATCAGAAGACATTCTGCAAACGGCTGTTTAAGCCCAGAAGCCTTTGAACAGAAATATTTCAAGAATTTAGAGGGATTTGTTGTCCACGATACTGTCTAGGATCAAAAACTAGATCACCTACCTGTATATCTTCGATTTTTTTCCAAATTCTCCGTGGTAAATTTAGATCCCTCTGTACACGCACTAGAGTACCCGCAATAAAACACCCAGTAAGTGCTGGTATTTCTTTCAATTTATCACCCATAAAAAATGTCCCCTATTATTTGTTAATGATAATGTATGACTGTTAATTTTTTATCGTTCAAATTCTATTCTATTTAACATAATGGGCGTTATACGAAATTTTCAAAAAAATACAATAAAAATGCGAGCTTAAGGCTCCCATTTTTGATTTTTGTGTGTTATTCACCAATTAAAATGTCTATGCGATAAACCATTTAAAATGTCCTGTTTTTAACTGCAAGAGTCAAGAACAGGATTTAAATTTCTTTGTTCATTGCTAGCTTTCTGAGCTTTACGACTCGGCATACTTTTCTTGGCACGGGAACGTTTATTCTGTTTTTCCAACTCTTCATGCTGTTGTTGGATATGGGCCAGAACTGCGCCTAACCGTTTATTCTCAACCACTTCATTCTGCTGCAGTCCAGTCAGTTTATTGAAGATACTGTAGTTGATCTTCCGTCCTTCATACATGATCGCAACAGTGCCATCCGGGTACTCCAGAAATGAAATGTATTGTCCAACTAATTTCTGGTTCAATTCAGTCGGTTCAAGCATATAAATACATTTGTCATACGTCAGGGTTAGATTCTTGGTGACCTTACGTGGTTCCTGCCAGGTAAAAATATCATCCAGTTCAAGATCAGATTCGGTTAATGGTCGATGTAAATTCTTTGAGTTACGCGCACACTTGGCGAACTTCTGATTGAACTGCTCAATGAAGCAGGGTAGCCAAGCATTGGCTTCAGCAATCGAACTGATGCCTTCCAGACGCATCTCTTTGATCAGACGATCCTGAAGTGTCCTGTTAGCACGTTCCACACGTCCTTTGGCCTGTGGTGAGTTGGCAAAAATAATATCGATGTTTAACTCATTCAGAATCCGCCCAAATTGCGTGATCTTGCTGTCTTGGCTCGATTTCTGATTCACTCGGAATACTGAGTGTTTATCGCTATAAAAGGCCAAAGGCTTGCCATATTGCTTAATGTAGGCTCTCGTGGAAAGCATATAGTCGAAGGTCGTTTCAGCCTCACAAAAGCGCAGATGCAACAGCTTTCCAGTGGCGTCATCGATATAAACCAGCAAACAGCATTTGGCGGATCGTCCTTCAAACCAGTCATGATAGGAGCCATCAATCTGGATCAGTTCACCGAAGCAATCACGGTTATATCTAGGCTGATATGGACGTTTCAGACGCTTGGATCGCGGAATCCAGAGCTCATTGGCAGTCATCCAGCGACGAACTGTTTCCACAGGAATATTCAGCTCAAACATGCTGCTGAGCTTCTCATGCGCCAAGGTGGGCCCAAAGCCCAGCAGATGTTCAGAAATAATGGAAAGGCACTTTGCTTTTAACAAGTCATCATGGCGACGATGGCCAGGTTGACCACGACTGGCATGAGCCAGACCTGAAACACCATCTTGATTGAGCTTCTGCAATAACCGGGTAATTTGACGGGTGGAAAGATTCAGGATTTCAGCAGCACGGACTTGGGTAATACGATGATCTCGAACGTCTTGCAGAACCGCAAGACGTTGAATTTCTTTGTCAGACATAGTGATCAGCATCTATATTTCATATCCAGTCCATGATGGTTAAATCATCATAAACTAGACATTTTTATTGGTGAGAATACAGACACTTTAAATGGGTTCTAACATTTCGATTTCGTATAAGGTGTATTATGTTAATTTTAGGGGAACTTAATTCTATAGGTGATACCAATGGACAAAAAGATAGAAGATAAAACTAAAGATATTAATGAAAAAATTCAAAAATTGGATTTAGCTATCCAAGAACTAATAGAAACTACAGACAATTTTTTTATTAATGATAAGTACTATGGAATTGAATGCGCTTTTATTTTAGACCATGCACTAAATATTAAAATGCACTTTTTCAACAAGTATCCAGCATTTGCACCACCTCACTTACGAGGAGTAGAAAATTATGATCGAATTATACATATTAGAGAAAATAATCCTGAAGATAAGCTAGAACAAATTTCTCCTCTTAAAGACTAAATTTTCTAATCTCGTACTTAGAATCCCCTACCATTTAACATAATGGTGGTTATACGAAATTTCAAAAAAATACAGTAAAAATGGGAGCTTAAGGCCACTGCTGTCCCATAAATATAACAAGTGTTAGCAGCAGTGTAAAAATAACCCTCTAACGGCATTTTAAAACTGACCCCCTTGGTTAATATAGCGGTCTTTTTGGACTGCTCAACATGTTAACTTTGGAGCAAGCAGTGACCATCCAAATTCTTCATCAACAAGGTAAATCCATTAAAGCCATTAGTCGTGAACTTGGGGTATCCAGGAATACCGTACGTAAATATTTACGGCAAAACACCACACCTCAGTATCGGCGTACACAACCTAGAATAAGTATTCTTGATCCATATAAACCCTATTTGCTTGAACGTGTAAATGCAGCTCATCCTGAATGGATTCCTGCCGTTGTGCTCTATAAGCAGATTTTAGGGTTTGGATATCCAGGAAAGATCAGGATATTGAGGGAATATCTTGCAACATTAAAACCCGTTGCCAAATCAGAACCCGTCATTCGTTTTGAAACCCAACCTGGTCAACAAATGCAGGTTGATTTCACCACGATTCGACGTCACCATACGACTTTGAAAGCCTTTGTGGCCACATTAGGTTATTCCAGAGCAACCTTCGTGAAATTTTATGATCATGAACGGACGGATGCATGGATCGATGGTCTGGAAAATGCATTTCAGTTCTTTGGGGGCGTACCTCAGGAAATCCTGTTTGATAACGCTAAAACGATCATGATTGAACGGGATGCCTATCAGGAGGGGCAGCACAAATGGAACCCCAAACTGCTCGATTGTGCCAAGAAATATGGCTTTCGCCTCCCGCGTATGTAAACCCTACCGCGCACAGACCAAAGGCAAAGTTGAACGCTTTAATGGATATCTCAAATCAAGCTTTATTGTGCAATTGAAAGCAAGCCTTAAGACTTCAGGCTTATTGTTGGATGTTGATGTTGCTAATGCCCACATTGGTCGGTGGTTGCATGAAACCGCCAATCAGCGGATTCATGCAACCACGCAAGAAAAACCAGCTGTTCGACTGCAGCAAGAGCAGCAAAGATTCGCGCCATTACCGCAATCAAATACGGTTTCCAGCATTGTGCCTGTTACAGCGGCACCGCATGTGATGCCCTACGAGAGTTTGCAGCATCCATTATCAGTATATGACCAGTTGCTGGGAGTTTCCTGATGAATCTGCAATTGGCGGAGTGATTTCTCAAAATGGCAAGTTGATGACAATTGTTCCGCTGGATGAACAACTTTTGGTTGAGGCACGTATTTCACCGCGAGATATTGCTTTTATTCATCCTGGGCAAGATGCACTGGTGAAGATCACCGCGTATGATTATTCTATTTATGGTGGGTTGAAAGGAAAAGTTTCTATTATTTCTCCAGACACCTTGAGAGATGAAGTTAAGCAAGATCAATTTTATTATCGAGTGTATATTCGAACGGATTCAGGAAAATTGATGAATAAAGCAGGCAAACAATTCAGTATTACTCCTGGCATGGTTGCAACAGTCGATATTAAAACAGGGGAGAAAACGATCTTAGATTATCTAATAAAACCATTTAATAAAGCGCAAGAGGCTTTAAGAGAAAGGTAAGCGTCCGCTGAACCCCACACTCTTTGAGTGGAACGTTCTTTAAAAAAACGTTCCACTTTATTGAATATTTATCAATACCGCATAGCTCGATGCAGGGTGCTATCTTCAGATATCTTATTTAACATAAAATGAAGTTATGCGACTTCAGAATGACCTAATACTTGAGAATAAATATGACCCAAAAAATACTAGATCGATTTTCTTCACTAATAGAAGAAGGTGATTCAATCTATCAAAAATGTGAAGCCGCTGGATCTGGTTATAATCCTGAATTACAATCAGCTTTTATCGAATGGCAAATGAAATCTAAAAATATATTAAGCATTACTTGTGGTGAAAAGTCACATTATTTGTCTCAGTTTGATAAAAATCTTAAAGCAGGAATGGGGGATACAAGAAAAGCAATATTAAATCGCGTGATTCCAATTTTAAGAGCGGCAGAAGATGATTTAAAAAATGGTTTTCTAATCACAATCAAAAAACTAATTCAGTCAGAGGTTTTTGATAGTGAGTTGGATCAAGCACAGCATTTCCTTGATTCAGGTTATAAAGTAGCTTCTGCTGTCACTGCTGGTGTAGTTTTAGAAACAGCAATTAAAGAATTAGCTAAAAATAACGGAATTGATATTTGCCAAGAAGGTACTACTAAACCTAAAAAACTTGATGCTCTTAATTCTGAATTAAAAAATGCTAATATCTATAGTGCTCTTCAACATAAGCAAGTTTTAACTTTGGCACATATAAGAAATAAAGCTGCTCATGGGGAGATTGAGGAATTTAATGATAACGATGTACAGAATATGATCCGAGATGTTGAAAGATTCTTACTTGAATATGCTTCTTAATACAACAAAAAAAGAGTCCACGTTATCTAATGGTGGACTCTAGTTCCAAATTTGAGACTAATAGAGTATCTATTTTCCAGATATTGAAATCATAGCCACGCAGACTTGCGTAGGTTTGACTGATACGCAAGTCGAGTAGCGGTCTGATTTCCGCATAACTTATGTTATGTTACTTGGGATACACTTGACGGTAAGATAATTTATTATTGCAACCGTCAAGTGCAGCACCAACGATATTATTGTAGGGTGCTGTGTTTAGATATCCTATTTAACATAATCAATATTATACGAAATGCTTTTGTAACTCCAAAATAGAAATGTCCGGTTTCTCCAAAGTAAAAATGTCCGCTTTTAGAATATGCGCTGTTGCAATTTTCTTAGCGGACGGTTTGATATGTTGGTGTCTATGTCGGATAAAGAACTTAAACGATTGTCGGTCTTGCAAGAAATCTGTGATCAACGCATAACCCAGCCCCAGGCTGCTCAGCTACTTCATATTTCAGAACGTCAGATCAGACGTTTATTGCAAAAATACAAAACTCAAGGTCCAACTGCATTAGCCCATGCTGCACGTGGCCAAATCAGCAATTCCAGGCTTCCTGAAGAGCTCAGACTCAAGTGCCTCAATCTGGTCGCTGAACAATTCCATGGTTTCGGACCCACTTTAGCGCATGAAAAGCTCACCACCGTTCATGGCTTTGATATTTCAGTTGAAACACTGCGTTCCTGGATGATTGCAGCAGATCTGTGGATTCCTCGCGCCAAGCGCCTGAAACGCCCGTATCAGCCTCGTTACAACCGGGATTGCTTTGGTGAACTGATCCAAATTGATGGCTCACACCATGACTGGTTTGAAGGACGCGCTGCTAAGTGCTGTTTGCTGGTGTTTATCGATGATGCGACAGGAAAATTGCAGCATTTACGCTTCTGTGAATCAGAATCAACCTTTGACTATATGATTTCAACACGTTTATATGTCGAACAGCACGGTAAGCCTTTAGCGTTTTACAGCGACAAACATTCAGTCTTTAGAGTGAATCAAAGCAGCAAGAAAGACACCAAGATTACCCAGTTTGGACGTGTACTCAGCACCCTCAATATCGATATCATCTTCGCCAATTCACCACAGGCCAAAGGCCGTGTAGAACGGGCGAATAGAACGCTTCAGGACCGTCTGATCAAAGAAATGCGCTTGGAAGGCATCTGTTCGATTGAGCAAGCTAATGCCTGGCTACCCTGCTTCATTGAGCAGTTCAATCAGAAGGTCGCCAAGATGGCTTTTAATCCTAAGAATCTACATCGGCCTATCACTGAAACAGCCGAAGAATTAGATGATATTTTTACTTGGCGTGAACCCCGCAGAGTCACCAATAGCCTGACGATTACTTATGATAAATGCGTATATCTCCTGGAAAACACCGAAGAAAATCAAAGGTTGATCGGTAAGTATCTTGAGTTCCTGGAATACCCGGATGGTACTGTAGCCCTCATGCATGATGGCCGAAAGATCAATTACAGCCTCTTCGATAAATTAAGTCAGCTGAATCAGCGAGAGATTGTTGAGAATAAACGGTTGAGTGCTGTTCTGAATCATATCCAACAACAGCATGAAGAACTGGAACAGCAAAACAAACGTAATCGTTCTCAAAAGATGCCAAGCAGACGTGCACAGAAAACAGCGATTGAACAACGAAATCTAAATCCTGTGCTTGACTTGGAAATGTCCATATAGGACATTTCTATTTGGTTATTAGGTAGGACATTTCTACTTGGGAATAACAGCTTTTTAAATTGTGTTATAATTCCATGTGTTGATACTAGTTTTATAGCCCATTCACCCTCGAATGGGCTTTTTTTATGATTGTTCACGTTCCACGATCAATAACTGAACAATGTTCCACAGTTTTATTTAATGTTGCTGAACAATCAATGGATACCAGTAAAGCCCTTTAGGTCTTCTGTTGCTTCAAATATAAAGTCTCTACGATCAAGGATTAGACAATCTTTATTGTGTCGTCTGATTGATCTTGTGGCTTTGCTAATATCATGGCAATCCCAAGATTTGGGATAATACTTTATTAAAGAACGGACAATCTTGTTTTTATATTCTGAGTTTTCTATAATCTTAATTATGTTACATAATCAAGATTGATAATAAAAATGACGCAAAATAAGCATGGTGGTGCACGCAAAGGTTCTGGCCGTCCTTTTGTCTATAACGAACCGACCAAGGTCATTCGGGTGCCAGAGTCTCGTGTATTGGAAATCAAGAAATACCTGAAAAAAAATGACACTCCAAAGTTTAACGATATTTCCTCTATTAGATTGCTTGAGACAAAAACACATTATGAGATTCCTGTTGCTTTGCAAAAAGTGGCTGCAGGCTTCCCTTCCCCTGCTCAGGACTATATCGATAAGACCCTTGATCTAAACGAGTTTCTTATTCAAAACCAACAGGCAACCTTTATCGTTGAAGTGGAATCCTTATCCATGCGTGATGCAGGGATTGATCTGAATGACAAGCTAATCGTTGACCGTAGTATTGAAGCCAAGCATGGGGATATTGTTCTGGCATTGATTGACAATGATTTTACGATTAAACGTTTGATGATTGAGGGTAATCAATGCTGGTTACAGGCGGCTAATCCTGATTTTGCTGATATCCATTTGAAAGATAATCAAACCATGCTGATTTGGGGTGTGGTTACCAGTGTGATCAAGAAGTTCAGATGAGCAGTTACGAGCGGATTTATGCCCTGATTGATATTAACAACTGCTATGTCAGTTGTGAGCGGGTATTTAATCCCAGTCTAAACAATAAACCTGTGATTGTGCTCAGCAATAACGATGGCTGTGCTGTGGCAAGAAGTAATGAAGCCAAAGCGCTGGGCATCAAAATGGGCGTTCCTCTCTTTCAAATACAAGATATTGTTCAGCAACATCAGGTCGTGGTGTTATCCAGTAACTATGCTTTATATGCTGAAATGTCCAAGCGTTTTCATTCAATTTTGGCTAGTTTTGTTGCGCCACATGAACAGGAAATCTATTCAATTGATGAGTGTTTTTTAGACCTGACCAGTTATGCACAAAATTTTGACTTAACTCAGTATGCGCATCACATGAAACAACGATTGTTGGATTGGATTGGCTTACCCGTCTCGATTGGTATCGGTCGTAGTAAAACCGAAGCCAAAATGGCCAACCATCTTGCCAAAAAAAGACAGGGTTTCAAGGGTGTGTGTAACTTACTCAATATGGATTTCCTAGATCAGGAAATGCTTTATTCAGACATTGAGGTCGGTGAAGTTTGGGGCGTTGGTCGTAAGTTAGTTAAAAAACTAAATGCCATGGGAATCTATTCGGTGCTAGATTTAGTGATGCAAGATGCTCATCGCATGGCGAGCCTTTTTTCTGTGGTAATGCAAAGAACAGTATTGGAGCTGCAAGGTGTTTCTTGTATGCAGTTAGATGATGCCCCTCCCCCCAAACAGCAAATCATAGCAAGTCGTTCATTTGGTGAAAAAGTTACCGAGCTAGATGATCTCAAAGAGGCTATGGGCAAATATGTACAGGATGCAGTCATACGTTTACGAGCAGACGCTTCCTTATGTGGATGTGTCATTGCTTTTGTGCAATCGAATCCTTTTGATTCAAAGGTTCCCTATTACAGTAAATCGTTGGCTTTTGAGTTTCCTGAACCGACGGATTGTGTTTTGGATCTGATTAAAACAGCCATGCAACTGCTGGAACACATTTATAAATCTGACGTGAAATATAAAAAGTGTGGTGTAATTCTGACGGATTTAATTGCTAAGCAGCGCTTTACTCCTGACCTGCTGACAGACCACAGCCAGCGTGAAAGTAATGAAAGCCTCATGCAGACTTTAGAAGCGGTAAAGGCGAGATATGGGAAAACTAAATTAGCTGTTGGCAGCTGCTACTTACCACAACGAAAGTGGTCAATGAACCGTACTCATTTGACCCAGAACTATTTTAGCTGGCAGGGATTATTAAAGATCGGCCATTAAATTCATTAGCCCCACCTATTTGGTTTAAGTCAGCTTAATGAAGAACTCGACACATAAGCCGACACAGGCTTGATCTTCAGTCAACCATTTAACAACGTAAGTATGTTGTTTGGGATCCATGTAACACCTATAGAGGAAAAGGTGGTTAGTAATAAAACTCTGCTCAAGCAAATTTATTGGGTTAACTGTCAGTTTTCACCATCTCATGTCCTTTATTTCTAGAACATTCTAGACTTTTCTCGACCTAGAATTTTTATTCTTTAAAGGTGTCATTCAACGCCTGTTGCACAGCATCAATACGTAACTTACAGGCTTTATAGGCAGTCATGGACTCTTCAACGATCGCCATCAGGTTATCAATATCCGGTTCTTCCTGAGATTCAAGAAATTCGGCATTTTTCTTGAGAATTTCATAACCTTTCTTGAAACTTAGTTCTTCATTGTTCATGTGCGTTTACCTGTGTCACGGTGGCATCAATGGTGCCATCCTTAAGTTCAATCTGTAATTCCTGGTCAGTAATCTGCTGGATGGAACGGATAGCTTTGCCTTGGCTACGGACAATTGCATAGCCCTTGGCCATCACATTACGAGGATTCTGTAGCAAGGTTTCCCTCATCAATGACTCCACCTGCTGTGAAGCTAGTTTAATCTGTTGTTGAGCAAGATACTGAGTATCACTTTTAAGCATATCAACGCTACGCTGGGCTTCATTGATCTGGTTCTGTGTCAGAGTTTTGATAGTTTTCAGATACTGATCACTCTGGCTCTGGTAGGTGATCAACTGGTGCTGTGACAGTAGCTTGATGGTCTGCAAAGCAGTACTAACTTCATTGACTCGCTCCACAATCAGGTTACGGATCCCTGCGATCACTTTACTCGGGGTATCAAAGGAACGGTGTGCAATTTCATCCAAAATAGTGCGGTCTTTCTCGTGGCCAATACCGACCCAGATCGGCACAGTTCTTTTACACAGCAGTGCGGCCAGATCATAATCATTCAGGTAAGCTAGGTCATTCACGGCTCCGCCTCCACGGATGATCACAATAAGGTCTGGTGCTATCGAGTAATCTTGAGCCCACTGTCTTAAGGCACTACCCAAAACCTGAATGATGCTGGCAGAAGCCGTATTACCCTGAAAAGTTGCTGAATGATAAACGAAATGACAGACACCAGCCTGAGCCAGGGCATCCGCATCTTTTTTAAAGTCACCTAACCCTGCAGCATTTTCCGGTGCAATGACCAAGACATTCTGAATATCAAAGGGTACCGGCAACTGTTTATTGTTATTGAGCAGGCCTTCCTCAGTCAGTCGCAGCAGAATCTGCTGATAGCGTTTGGCGATGTCTCCTAGAGTAAAGCTAGAGTCGATATCTTCGATATTGACCGAGAAGCCATATTGCGGATCAAATCTAGCTTTGACCTTGATCAGTACATTCAGGTCTTTCGACAGTTCAATACCACTTTCTCGTTCAAACTTTAGAATTATTTTTTGTGCCGTAAATTTCCAAATGGTGCCTTTACAACTAGCGATCACCTTATGGCTTTCTTCATCTTTCTCAGCCAACTCAAGATAATAGTGACCGCCTTTAATACTTAAATTACGGATCTCAGCCTTGACCCACACTGCCCCATCAAAAGTCAGCTGGATGACTTCCTGTACAGTGGCAAGGTATTCACTAAGGCTGAGTTGTTGACGTTCTGACATGATGTAAAGGATAGCTAAAATATAAGGAGGTAAGATTTAACCCAATATTGATCAATTCTACTGCAAATCAGATGAGTTTATTGCAATTTTGAGAAATGTATAAGTTCTTCTTAGACACCTAGAGTGATCATTGAGATTTTTAGTTTAATTATACTTTTATATTAAAATAGATATATAATCAATAAAATCATTATATTTTACTATTTTAATAAAATTATGAAGCAATACTGTACACTGCAAATCTACCAAGACTATGAATGGCATGACTGTGCTTTGGTTGAGGTTACGGATGATCAAAATGCTGGATGGCAGGCAGCTACACGTACATCATATTTGTTCGAATATGCTATTTCATATATGGATCTAAGAGATGGTCATGCGCTTGCTTATGACTTACCGGTGAACGTCCAAAATAGATTGGAATCAACTTGGCCAGCATTTCTTATGGATCTATTACCTCAAGGATACGGTCGCAAAGAATTACTAAGACAGCTTGATTTTTCTGAGAATGTTCAGGAACAAGCGGACTGGGCGCTTTTAAAAGCAGGCGCAGGAAATCCAATTGGGAATCTGCGAGTCAAAGAGGCTCATGAGTGGTTACAGAGTCATTTCCCAAAGCTGCAAAATCAGGGATTTAGCCTAAGCAAAATTATTGAACGTAAAGAGAAGTTTATTGAATCGCTCGCATCTTATGGACTTTTTATTGCCGGTTCATCTGGTATTCAGGGTGAGTGGCCAAAATTGTTGTTAACACAAGGTTATGATGATCTTTTCTATCTAGATCATACTCTTCCAGATGATCAAGTTAAGCAGCATTGGTTGGTTAAATTTAGCCGCGGCAGTGATCAAAATTTGAATAAAATCCTGATGAACGAAGCTTTGTATATGAAAGTCGCTCAGTACTTGCAACTACGTGTACACCGGGATCTTGAGCTACATGGCAAGACTTTGTTTATTCCAAGATTTGATCGCAAAGTAATTAATGGCAAAGTTGAAAGAATTGCTCAGGAAAGCCTTGCATCTCTAGGTGGGAAGGCGGGCTTTGGGGTTAGAATGACCCATAATCAAATATGTACCCTGCTTATGGAGGCTTGTACCGAACCAAAGCAGGAAGTATTTGAGTATTTGAAGCGTGATCTCGCAAATGTTGCCTTAGGCAATAAAGATAACCATACTCGCAATACAGCAATCCAACGCTTCAATAATGGTAAAATTCAGCTCACACCATTATTTGATTATGCGCCAATGTGGTTACATCCTGATGGTATTGCACGTACTACTCGTTGGGAAAGAGATGATCATGGTGGTATGCCACTTTTGAGTTCTGTGATTGAGCAGATAGCTGAAAGCACTTCGATTGATCCACAAGAAATTAAAACTTTATTAATTGAACAGTTACCAATTTATCGGGGACTGTTAGAAAAGATGCAGGCTCTTCAAGTAGCGGATGAAATTCTGGAAAATAGCCAATATCGAATAATCAATATTTGCCAGCAGTTGGAGGAGATCAGCCATGGATAAACGTTTTAAACCATTGACCCCTATTCAACAAATGGAAAAAAGACTATCTGTGCTTGAAACCATCAATAATCATCCAGACTGGTCTTTTTATCAAGTTGCTCGATTTATTCGAACAGAGCTACATTTAACACTGAATGATATGGCTAAAATTACTAAGATTGCGCCACAGACACTGCAAAAAATGGAGCAACCAGGGAGCAATCCTACTTTGAAATCCATGCAGAAATTACTCGATACTTTCGGTTTACAATTACAAATAAAAGTTAAATGATTTTTAATTCTGAGCCATCGGTTTTTCTAAAATCTTATCCGTTTAAGGATACAAAGAGGAAATAAACAGGCTCTAGGTTGTTTTATGATTATTTTTAGACAAACGACTCCAAAACCTTATGTAGCAAGGGTTTTGTCTCTACAGTAATTAATTTGTTTTTGAAAAAATGGAGTAGAGTGTTTGAAATATGAATAATCGAATTCGGTTTCTGTAAGCACAGTAATTTCATCTGCATGTGCTTTATATTCATCTATATTTTCGAGTAATTCATCCTCTGAGAATGGGAGTTTTTTTTGATTTTCAGTGTCGTTCATAGAGTCATATCCTGAGAAGTTATTTAGATCATCATAAACCAGACATTTTTAATGGTGAGAATACAGACACTTTAAATGGTTTCTAACACAAAAAAGGGAGCTTATAGCTCACTGCTGTCCCATAGTTTGATTTAAATAAAAAAACCTGAGTCTGAATCGTTAAAATATAAGTGCGAACCAACACTTTAACGACCAAGGACTCAGGTTTTGTCATATCAGAATACCGTATTTCATCAATTGATTAAACCCATACTCCGACAAGATTTTGAACGTCTTGTTCAAATACATCATGTCGGTCAGAAATTTAGAGCCGCTTCAAGATGGGATCAGTTCATTGCCATACTGATGTCTCAACTTTCCTGCAGACAAAGTCTGCGGGATATTCAATCTAATCTAGAGTGTCAACAAGAAAAGCTGAATGCTCTCGGAGCAAAGTCTATCACCCTCGCAGTACACTGGCTCGAATCAATCAGGAACAGCCTGCAGCCTTGTATGAACAGCTATTTTACACCTTGCTTAAATCTTATGAACACTCAAAAGTAGCTCATAAATTCCGCTTTAAGAATCCCTTATATTCCCTGGATGCCAGCCATATTGATCTGTCATTTTCCTTATGTGAATGGGCCAAAGTGCATGAATCCAAAGCCAGCATGAAACTTAGCGTTGGCTTAAATTACAGCAATACCATTCCTGAATTTGTGGCGCTTGGGGATGGCATTGAAAATGATATGGTACAAGGCAGAGCATTCAAATTTCCTGCTGGCAGTATTGTCGTATTTGACAAAGGATATATTGATTATCAATGGTTTGCCCAATTGACTCATCAAAAGGTCAGTTTTGTCACCCGATTGCGCCCAAAGACAGTTTATCAAGTGAAATCTAGCCGCAGCGTATTAGCATCTAAAGGTATTATTGCGGATGAATGGATTGAATTAAGTAGTGCTTATGCAAAGAAAAGAGGTGCTCCCAAATTATTAAGACGTATAGAATTTTATGATACCGATAAGAACAGGACGTTTGAGTTTCTGAGTAATAACTTTCATCTGGCAGCATTAACGATTGCTGCAATTTATAAAGACCGTTGGAAAGTGGAGCTGTTCTTTAAAGCACTTAAACAGAATTTAAAATTAAAGTCATTTCTAGGCCGAAGCCGTAATGCCATACAAACTCAAATTTGGATCGCGTTAATCGCCTATTTGCTGGTGAGTTTCGCTCAACATCTGGGGAAAGAAGGCTGGACAGTGCAGCGCTTACTCAGAATCATTCAAGTGAATTTGTTTGAAAGAAAAACGTTAAAAGCTTTATTCTCACCCGATAAAATCCCCATTAAACAAGAGGAAGCTTATTTAAGCTTCCTCTTGTGAAAAATTGTGGGACAGCAGTGGCTTATAGCTACCTTTTTTATCGTTACACATTAAATCCTATATGTTTTCCTGTTGGAAGCTCCACATCAATACGGAGCTTACCACCCATTGCCTCAACATACTTTTTCATGGTTGAAATCTTTAAATCATTACCACGATTTTCAATTGCTGAAAGTGATGGCTGTTTTATTCCCAAAGTTTCAGCAAGTTCTTTTTGGGAAATCTCTAACTCTTCTCGAATAAGATGGAGCTGAGTCTCTAACAGTAGCTCATCAGCCATTTTTTTAATACGTGCTTGGCTCTCTGGAGAGCGACTAACCAATAATTCCTGTAAGGTTTTAGCCATTAGATTGTTCTCCTAGGGTTGAGAGATGAAGTTCGTATTGCTGTTCTGCAATGTCCAGCATCTCTTTTATAGAAACGCTTTTTACCGCCTTTATCACCGATGCAAAGCACAATGGCCTGTCGTAATGGATCAAATGCAAAAAAGGCTCTAAGTGGTTTACCTCTATGCTGAACGCGTAGCTCTTTCATATTGGTAAATTTAGAGTCATACACGGTATCCACTAAAGGGCGACCTAAGCTAGGTCCCTGCTGCTGTAGAACGACCAAAGCTGCGAGGACTTTCTCTTGTGTTGATTCATCTTGCTGCTCAAGCCACTCATTAAACAGATCTGTTGTGATGACTGTCCACATATCACAACCAAAATATAGATTATAGTCTATATTTTATAGTGAACTTAGTCAGTTTTCAAATGGTAATAAAAAACCCCGACATCCTGTCGGGGTTTTTCGTGTTTGGTTGCAAGGTATAACTTCTGTCGTACCTAACCATCCTTGTGCTGATCTTTCTTATTCTTGTTGTTTGGAGCTTCCTGCTTTCCTTGACTACATCATAAGAAATAAAGCTTTGATCAGCTAGAAGCAGATTCCTTAAATTACTGTACGTCAAAGCGTACAAAAATGGCTTAAAAATAGCCCCAGAGTTATCCCCATAAATTGTGGATTTTTTTCAGGTTGAAAGCCTTATAGATTGTAGGTGATTTTCTGTTTTGAGTGTTTTTTGAGCAAAAATGTTGGCAAAAAATATCAAAACCGCTCATAAAAAAGCCGACTTGTTTCAAAATCGGCTTTTTGTGCATTTTTAGATTTTTCTGGTTTTATTAAGTATCTGATATTTATATTAATATACAAGTGTATTGCGTATAACCACCATTATGTTAAATGGAATAATTTTTATATATTTAGAAGTGAATCAAAGGAATTTGTTTATAATACTTTTAATATAAGTTACTTACGATTTTTTTCATTAGAAAAGGTAATAATATGTCCACAGGTAAAATTGAAAGAGTTGAACAGTCTAATCTGTTAAATCATGATGCTAATTCAAAATGGCTTCCAATTATTAAAAATCTAAATCCTATGAATGCTATTTCTGAAGCTTATGCCAAAACTTTAGCTTACCGAATTGAAGTGAAACGATTAGATGCTGAAATTACAAGAGTTAATAAACAAGCTGAAATTGCCTTAACTGCCATTGATAAGACATATCAGATAAAAATGGAAGAATTAAGCCATCGAAGAATTGCAATAGAAGGATTTTTTAAAACAGTTCAAGATGAATTACATAATAAACATCTAGAACGAGTAGAAATTTTAAAAATGGCTCAAAATGCACAAAATGCAGCTTTTGACCCTAAATATACTCTTGATGAGAAAAAAATGTATTCAGAAATGCTGATGCAATTGACTGCACAAATCCCTCTTCTTGGTCAAAATGCAAGTGTAGAGTTGGCAAATCTGGTTCAAGCTCTTCCTAAAGTAGAGATCGCATCAAAGTTATTGGAAAATTAATATGTGGTTTATTGTCCCTATTGTTGCTCTAGGTGCAGGCCTAGCATATTTATATAATTCAGTTACTGAGGAAGAAAAACAAGCAGAGGCATCTTGGCAAAGGAAACGTCAAGAGGTTGAACGAACTTTAGATGATCATAATAGAAATATTCGAAATTATTTAGAAAGTAATAGAAGCATATATGAGTATCATAAGATGGTAGATTATCACTATTCTTCGGTACAGATTGCCAATGTTGCTTATGATTTGATGAATAATTCTAAGACTTCACTTAGAGGAATTAATAACCTAATTACAAAGACAAATAAACATAGGAGTGATCTTCAGAAACAAATAGAAGCAGCAAAGGAGGAAGGTAATAAGAACGTGCTTTTTGAAAAAATAGAAGAGATTAAGGTAGTAAATGCTATACGAAAAACGCAATTCGAAGAAAGGGATACTATCAAGAAACAAACTGAAGAGTTTTATCAAAAAGTTAAAGAGTTGAATAATCAAACTTCTAATATTAAAAATAAAATAAAATTAAACTGTGGGCAAAAAGGTCGTGATTGGTATGAACGATTGGAAATGAGAAAGAAGCTGAGAGCATAATTAATATTAGTTAAGATTTCCTAAAATTAACATAATACACGTTATACGAATTCCCAAGGCATGGCTTTTAGTCATGCTTTTTTTATCAAAAGAGTATACCTGAATGATAGCGAGCCAAATCGCATACAATATCTATCATTAGACTTAATGCAATAATTAAATGATAGTATTATCATTAATCTAATAGAATTAAGATTAAATGATAGAAATGAATACACGTATTTATCTACGAGCTTCAACTAAAGATCAAGATGCAGAAAGGGCTTTGCAGATTCTTCAGGATCTAAACCAAAACTTGAATTTGGGTGAAACCATTGTGTACGTGGAAAACTATAGTGGTACGAAGTTAGACCGACCTGAATTGAATAAGCTACTGTCAGAAGCAAATCAAGGTGACACATTGTTAGTTGAAAGTATTGACCGCTTATCACGCCTAACCCAACGAGATTTTCAAGAGCTGAAGCGCAGGATCCAGGAGAAGGGACTTCGTTTAGTCGTAGCAGATCTTCCTACTACCTACCAAATGATTCAAACCAGTGACAGCATTACTCATTCAATCTTGGAACTCATCAACAATATGTTGATTGATCTTCTGGCAACAATGGCCCGCCTAGACAATGAGAAACGTATAGAACGTATTAAGCAGGGCCTGGCACGTTCGGGTTACAAACCAACAGGCAAGAAGGCAAATGAGGCTAAACATAAACGAATAAAAGAATTGCTAGTAGTTGGCAATATGACTAAGGAAGAAATTGCCAAAGCAGTGAATTGTGGAGTTGCAACTGTCTATCGAGTTGCTAAAGTTATCTAAAAGAGGCTTATCTCAACGCGCCCCCAATGGGGCACCGCTGCATTCAGGTTTGTTACTTCACATAAGAAATTTTATGTTAAATGATTGTTAGAAATGCCCCTTGATCGAGGCATTTTCTATAAAGAATACTAAAAACTAATTAAAGCCAACCAAGTTTCAAAACAAGGCAGTTCTCAGCAATCATATTTTTAAATTATATAACTCCCAACTGAGCTTTTGCTCCAACGATAAGGCTTTCATTTTGAGTTTCTAAGGCAAATAAACCATACATCAAAGGAGAGGCCGCTGCTCTTTCTAAAGTCTGTTCATATAGTTTATTCCAAACTTTACCCCCTAGTTTTTCATACTCGATGATTAGAGTTTTGAGGCTTTCTTCTCCAAACAAAGTTACATGCCCAGCAAAATCAATCGCTGGGTCATCTATATGGGCTGTTGACCAATCAATAACGCCTGAAACAGCTCCATCCTTTGAAGCTAGTACATGCCCAGCATATAAATCGCCATGTATAAATTGGGTGAAATCTGCCCATAGAACATCATTATCCAACCATTTTCTGTAGCGGGTTTCCAATTGCTCACTTATACCAATTTCAGATTTTACTAACTGCAAATTGTTTGCTATTTCAGGTCTTAAATCTGAAGGTTTCATAATTTTCAAATCATTTTCCCGAACTTCTTTTTCAGGAATACTATGGATTTCAAATAAGGTTTTTGCCAAAGATGTTATGTATTTCGGGCTATCTTTGTCCATATTCCAAATTATTTCATAGGTTTCAGCATCCAAATTTAAAACAGGATTATCTTTAAGTATGGGATAAGCCACTAATTCTGTAGATGAAATTCTCCAATCAGGAACCTCTACAGAAAGATGTTTTTTTACCAATTCTAAAATGCGTTTTTCTTTCTTGATTTGTTCCCTCATGCCATCACGACGAGGAATACGCAGCAACCATTGTTGCCCCTTTGTATCAAGAGCAAAAACGACCTTAAAATCAATGCCCATTTCATTGAAATTCATTTTGTCCGTAAGCAACAAGCCGTGTGCTTCAGCAAGTGATTGAATATCTTGAATTGTCATTTTTAATTTCCTTTAAAGAGTTCAATAATTAATGTTCGGATTAGATTGGCTATCATTAACAATCTCTCTCAAAAGTCTTGATGATTTTGTGGTCTTTGATCTCGTAGATAATGTCAGCAATATTATCGACCAATTGCTTGTCATGAGATACGAAGATAATAGTTCCTGCATAGGACTTCATCATTGTTTCTAATGCGGCAATACTTTTTAGGTCAAGATAGTTTCCTGGTTCATCCATAAGCAAAATATTATATTTTCCTAAAAGCATTTTGGATAAAAGCAGTTTGATGATTTCACCTCCCGATAAGTCGGATAAGTTTTTTTGAATATCATTCGCTCCGATCCCCATTGAAGCCAATACTGCACGAATTTCCGCAACTGTGTACTCGCACTCTTCCTGCATAAAGGAGAGCACAGATTTATGCGTGTTAAATTTATATCCTGTTTGTGTAAAGTAGCCAATTTCAGCTTTTGGAGATATGGTTAATCCATCAGCACGTTCTGATATCATTTTTAACAAGGACGTTTTCCCTGTTCCATTCGATCCAGTTATAGCGACTTTAGCGCCAAGCGGTATTATAAAGTTAGCGTCATCAAAGATAGTACGGCTACCAAATTTTAAGCTCAGACCATCTGCCGTAATCGGGAACTTATTGTGCAGTTCTAGGGCTGAACTTTGACGAAAACGAATAGAACGCAAATGCTCTGGTGCTTGAATATCTTCTAATGCAGCCAAACGCTTTTCCATACTCTTAGCTGCCTGATACAGTTTTCTTTGCTTGGTGCCAGTCATTTTTGCATGCCCAAGTCGTCCAGCACTTTCGGTAGAGTTTTTGGATTTTTCTCCTTTTTTCTTATTGTCTAATCGATTAGCTTGCTGGCGTTTTTCTTGCACAGCAGATTCTAATCGCTCCCGTTCCTTCATCATCAGCTCATATTCTACGGCTTGGTGTTGTCGCTCTTCTTCTTTTTGACGCAAGTAATCCGAGTAACCACCCCAATATTCCGTAATTTTACCGTCTTTTAACTCCCATATCTTGTCTACAACCATATCAAGAAAATATCGGTCATGACTGATAACAAGTAATGCTCCATCAAATGCTTTAAGTTGACCAATAAGTAGATCTATTCCATTGAGATCAAGGTGGCTGGTTGGTTCATCCGCTAGAATGCCATGTACTTGTTGGGAAAATGCGGCAGCAATTTTTGCACGAGTTTCCTCTCCGCCACTCATTGTGTCGTTTTGTACATTGGAAACACCAAGGCGAGATAACATTGCCCGGTCTTCGACCGTTTCTATTTCGATTCCGCCCAGTTGGCTGATATGTGCAAAATCACCAAAACGCTGTAATGTCGCTTCGGCTAAAACAATTTCGCCATTAAGTACTTTGAGTAAACTACTCTTTCCTGCTCCGTTATCACCCACAAGACCAATACGGTCATAAGAGTGAATTTCCAATTCATCAATATCCAAAACATCACGCCCAGCATAATCCAAGCGTATGTTTCTCGCTTTAATAATTAAACTCATTTTTATTTACTCCTGTTTAGCTCTTGAAATTTTTTATGCAGCAAACAGGATTTAGGTGAAAACAAAAGCTAGCATCACAGTGTCCTCCCAAAAAAAAAGCTATTCATCCACAGGGTGGACAAATAGCTAGTCAATTAAGTTATAACTGGAAACTATGCACTAAAAGCATACTTATAAATTAAGCATACTTTTACTTTATATATCCGCATATATTCTTAAAGACACAACAAAAGCCCACCATTATAAAATAGTGTCACTATGCAAATAGTTGTGTCTTAACGAATGCGGATAGAATGCATAAACTTACCTAAAAAATAAAATTCAGTTTTATGATAACTTTACTGTTAAAAGAAGTCTAGACAACCTTGTTTTATGCTTGGATATAAGGCTTATTTTAAAAGGTGAATTCAACTCATAAGTGCAACGCTTGATTGGGTTTGGGAGGCAAGCTGCGGTAGCATCTTAGCTTTTCAATCCGGCAAGATTAGAGAAGCACTATGAGAAACTACTCACAGCTCACCCGTGAGCAAAGATACCAGATTTCTGCGCTGTTCAACACAGGCCATTCAGTAACAGAAATTGCTAAAGAAATAGGCAAGCATAAATCGACCATCAGTCGGGAGCTTAGACGCAATGGTAGCAAGCAAACTTACTGCCCAAAACGAGCCAGCAAGCTTGCTAACGTGCGCCATAAACTCAAGCCAAAGTACCGAATCAACCCGTTGATATGGGAAATGATAAAAGAGTTACTTCAGAAAAAATGGAGCCCTGAACAAATCAGTGGCAGGTTAAAGCGTGACCAGGTTTTTAACATAAGCCACGAGACTATTTACCAGTACATTTACGCAGATAAGAAGCACGGTGGTAGTCTGTACAAGTATCTTCGTCGCAAGAAGAAGTATGGCCACCGCATTGGAGGGAAGTCCCCTAGAGGCCAGATACCGCATAGGGTTTCGATTAGTGAGCGTCCCTCTGTTGTGGATAAAAAAGAGCGCATTGGAGACTGGGAAGCAGACACAATAATCGGCAAAGGCCATAAGCAGGCCATAGTTACTTTGGTGGATAGAGTGGCTAAAATAGTTCGTATTGCGAAGGTTGAAAACAAGACCGCTGAGGGCGTTAAAAACGCGATTATAACGCTACTAAGGCCTTACAAAGGGCTGATACATACCATCACGGCGGACAATGGTAAAGAGTTTGCCCAGCACCAAGAAATTGCCCAAAAACTTGATACCGATTTTTACTTTGCCACCCCGTATTCTTCTTGGGAGCGCGGACTAAATGAAAACACAAACGGCCTTATACGGCAGTACTTCCCCAAGGGAACCTCATTTACAGAGCTAACCGACAAAGACATGGAAAAAGTAATGGACGATTTAAATAGTAGACCACGAAAAACGCTTGGCTTTAGAACGCCGAATGAAGTATTTTACGAGCACTTGGTGGCGTTGCACTAATGAGTTGAATCTAGGAAATAATAGTAGTGAAGATTTTCTAAAATTAACATAATACACCTTATACGAAATAAAAATGGGAGCCTTAAGCTCCCATTTTTTAAGTAATTTTTTCAAATAAGGCTTGGGTGAGCATCTAAAATTCGAATCAATGTAGCTGCTGGTCCAGTTGGATAGCGTCGTCCCTGTTCCCAATTTTGCAGGGTACGGGGGCTAATATGTAGACGTGCAGCAAATTCATTTTGGCTCAAGCCAGTTTTTTCACGTACTTCTTTAATATCAGGCAATTCGAGTTCTGTAACTCGGCTTGCTTTAACTTCTTTACGTTTGATAGCTCCAGCTTCTTTGATTGAAGCAACCAAGTCATCAAATAAGTTGTTATCCATGAAATTGCTCCTTCACGAGTTGGTGCAGAATGGCGGTTTCCTTATCTGTTAAATTATCTTTTACTGATTTTGGATAAGCCACTAAGAAAAAGATCTGATCATCCTCGGTGACCCAATAATAAATCACCCGTATCCCACCACTTTTCCCTTTGTTACCTTGAGCACAACGTACTTTGCGAATACCACCGCCATTCTTGATTAGGTCACCTCTATCAGGCTGTACCAAAAGATCTTGCTGAAGTTGACGATATTCCTCATCAGATACAAGGTCTTTAATTTGCTTGGTAAAGATGCTGGTTTCAATAAATAACATGGACTCTTTATACGTCAATGGCGTATTTGAATTTTAGCAGTTTCCATAACAAAAAACGAGAGCTGGTAGATCTCGTTTCGCATAACAGCCATTATGTTAAATTGTAGTAAGAACTTTAATGCGATAGAGCAGAATGTATATGCAAAATAAGCTTGATAACATTATTCAAGAATTAAAAGAACTATCTGGGAATAGTCGTCTAAACATAGAACTACCTGATGATATTTTCATATCTGCTTATGAACGAAAAATAGGTTTTATTTTTCCAAAAGATTATAAAAAAGTTTTGAAAGAGATTAGCAATATCTTTTATGGAACAATTGAATTAGCGTCTCTTACAGATGAGAAAGAATGCTATCGAGGGCTATCTCAGATATTAAATGATGCTAGGGAGCAAGGTCTGCCAGAAGATTGGCTACCTATTTGTGAAGATAATGGTAGTTATTATTGCCTATCTCCTAATCATAAAATTAGATATTGGACAGCAGATGGATATAGCGATGAGCAGTGGGAAGATTTAGCAGATTGGATCAAGCAAGTTTGGATAGATGGAAATTAAGAATTTCTAAAATTAACATAATACACCTTATACGAAATTAAAATGTAACTCCAAAATAGAAATGTCCGGTTTCTCCAAAGTAAAAATGTCCGCTTTTAGAATATGCGCTGTTGCAATTTTCTTAGCGGACGGTTTGATATGTTGGTGTCTATGTCGGATAAAGAACTTAAACGATTGTCGGTCTTGCAAGAAATCTGTGATCAACGCATAACCCAGCCCCAGGCTGCTCAGCTACTTCATATTTCAGAACGTCAGATCAGACGTTTATTGCAAAAATACAAAACTCAAGGTCCAACTGCATTAGCCCATGCTGCACGTGGCCAAATCAGCAATTCCAGGCTTCCTGAAGAGCTCAGACTCAAGTGCCTCAATCTGGTCGCTGAACAATTCCATGGTTTCGGACCCACTTTAGCGCATGAAAAGCTCACCACCGTTCATGGCTTTGATATTTCAGTTGAAACACTGCGTTCCTGGATGATTGCAGCAGATCTGTGGATTCCTCGCGCCAAGCGCCTGAAACGCCCGTATCAGCCTCGTTACAACCGGGATTGATTTGGTGAACTGATCCAAATTGATGGCTCACACCATGACTGGTTTGAAGGACGCGCTGCTAAGTGCTGTTTGCTGGTGTTTATCGATGATGCGACAGGAAAATTGCAGCATTTACGCTTCTGTGAATCAGAATCAACCTTTGACTATATGATTTCAACACGTTTATATGTCGAACAGCACGGTAAGCCTTTAGCGTTTTACAGCGACAAACATTCAGTCTTTAGAGTGAATCAAAGCAGCAAGAAAGACACCAAGATTACCCAGTTTGGACGTGTACTCAGCACCCTCAATATCGATATCATCTTCGCCAATTCACCACAGGCCAAAGGCCGTGTAGAACGGGCGAATAGAACGCTTCAGGACCGTCTGATCAAAGAAATGCGCTTGGAAGGCATCTGTTCGATTGAGCAAGCTAATGCCTGGCTACCCTGCTTCATTGAGCAGTTCAATCAGAAGTTCGCCAAGATGGCTTTTAATCCTAAGAATCTACATCGGCCTATCACTGAAACAGCCGAAGAATTAGATGATATTTTTACTTGGCGTGAACCCCGCAGAGTCACCAATAGCCTGACGATTACTTATGATAAATGCGTATATCTCCTGGAAAACACCGAAGAAAATCAAAGGTTGATCGGTAAGTATCTTGAGTTCCTGGAATACCCGGATGGTACTGTAGCCCTCATGCATGATGGCCGAAAGATCAATTACAGCCTCTTCGATAAATTAAGTCAGCTGAATCAGCGAGAGATTGTTGAGAATAAACGGTTGAGTGCTGTTCTGAATCATATCCAACAACAGCATGAAGAACTGGAACAGCAAAACAAACGTAATCGTTCTCAAAAGATGCCAAGCAGACGTGCACAGAAAACAGCGATTGAACAACGAAATCTAAATCCTGTGCTTGACTTGGAAATGTCCATATAGGACATTTCTATTTGGTTATTAGGTAGGACATTTCTACTTGGGAATAACATAAAAAATGGAGCCTAAAGCTCCATTTTTTAATAACTTTTTTTAAATTGCTAAGCGTAAATTCAGTGCTTTTACAACTTTAATCACAGTATCAAAACTAGGGTTAACATCACCAGAAAGTGCTTTATAAAGACTTTCTCGGCCTAAGCCTGTATCTCGTGATAATTGAGCCATTCCTTTAGCTTTTGCAATGTTACCTAAAGCCTTTGCAATGAATGCGGCATCGCCATTAGATTCTTCAATACATGCTTGTAAGTAAGCCTGCATATCATCCTCTGTTTTAAGATGCTCAGCACTGTCCCATTTGCGAAGTTTAATAGCCATTTATAGCTCCTCCTCTAAATCTTGTGCCAATTGCAGGGCAAGTTTTATATCTTTACTTTGCGTAGACTTATCTCCGCCTGCTAAAAGAATAACAACCCTTTGCCCTTGCTTGCAGTAATAAATCCTATAGCCTGGCCCAAAGAAGAAACGTAATTCAGAAACACCTTCACCGACCGGCTCAGTATCTCCAAAGTTTCCATCTTCAACCCGATCAATTCGGACTTGTATGCGTCTTTTTGCCTGCTGGTCTTTTAACTTGGTGAACCAGTCATCAAAGACTTCAGTGGTATATATTGAGTACATAAGTAGAATGTATCCTATAGGATACATTTATGCAAGAAATAAACTTGATATTTGGGGCTCGAAACGGTGAATTTCGTATAACCGCCATTATGTTAAATGAATGATAATTGACATTTTGTTCATTAATACTGATATGCAACGAATTTTATTATATGTCACCCCTCAATTACAAATATAAATGACTGCTCGTCTAATCATCTCCATTACACAATTAAATGTTAAAATGCATAGCTACTTCATCTAAGATAAAATATATGTATCCAAATCTACAGCACAGCTTCGAAAACAGCGTCATTCTCGTTGTAGAAGATGATTATGATATTGGTGACATTCTTGAAAAATACATAAAAAATGAAAACATGCAGGTCATCCGTGCATTGGATGGACAACAAGCTTTAGAGTGCCTAAAAGCCAACTCTATCGACCTGATTCTCCTTGATATTAAATTACCCAAACTAAATGGCTGGGAAATTCTACAAATCATCCGTCAAACAAGTCATTTACCTGTCATTATGCTGACTGCCTTAGATGATCAAGTGAATAAGATCATGGGGCTAAAAATGGGTGCTGATGACTTTATTATTAAGCCATTTAACCCAAACGAAGTGATTGCACGAATACAAGCCGTACTTAGACGAAGTACAAGCCAAAATATGGAAATAACTAATATTATTCGTTATAGAAATATTGAAATTAATCCAGATCATCATCAAGTTTACATTTCAAATGGTCAAAGAAATCAGTTGCTCAACCTTACGTTAACTGAGTATAAGATACTGTTTTTGATGGCAAAAACACCGAATAAAGTCTTTACACGTAATGAATTGATCCAAAACTGTATGCCTGAAAGTGATGCTTTAGATCGCACTGTAGATAGCCATATCAGCAAATTACGCAAAAAACTTGAAGAAAATGATGTAAATGGCTTATTAATCAATGTCCGTGGCGTGGGGTATCGCTTAGATCAAAATCATGAAATTTAACTTTTTTAAAAATTCTGTTGGAATTAACTTCCAGTTTATTATCATGATGAGCCTATTCAATTTAGGCATTACGCTGTTATCTTTCATGATTGGCTATTTTGTTTATAGCTGGGCGATAAAAATAGGTTTTCTAAATACACAAGTTATTAATTCAAATGAATTTTCAGTTACCTCCGTTGACTTTATCTGGCTGTTTTTAGTGCTATTAACAGGCTTTTTTCTTTCTACTATCCTCGCCTTTAAATATGGAAAACGCTATACACAGCCAATTAGTGATTTAGCAGATGTTATTCAACAAATTCAACAAGGCAATTTAGCACTCAGAATTAAACAGCCACATCATGATATTCCACATGAAATCAAGTCTCTTATTGAGAACTTCAATGAAATGGCAAACCAACTTGAAGTATCAGTTAAGAATTCAACTGTTTGGAATGCTGCAATTGCACATGAATTACGAACACCTGTGACAATATTACAAGGTCGCTTGCAAGGTATTGTCGATGGTATATTTATTGCCGATAAAGCTTTACACCTAAGCTTATTGAACCAAGTCGAAGGCTTATCTTACCTTGTGGAAGATTTACGGACACTGACACTTATTGAAAATAAACAATTACGATTAGAACTAGAAAAGACCAATTTAAAAAATAGTATTGAAAAATGTCTGCAGATGTTTAATGAACGGTTTCATGTTAAAGGTTTAACTATTGTTTTAAATTTGACGGATAAATTGGTTTGCGTTGATATAAGAAGGATGGAACAGGTCTTTATTGCATTGTTCTCTAACTTTCTAAGATATTCGAATGCTGGAAAAATAAATATTACATCTGTAACCACAGCAGAACATTGGGTATTGACGTTTGAAGATGAAGGTCCTGGTATTGATGAATCGCATCTTAAACACCTGTTCAAACCCTTCTATCGACAGGAAGACTCTAGATCATGTCTAGATGGCGGTACTGGATTAGGCTTGGCAGTGATTGATGCAATTATTGAAGCACACCAAGGTCATATTTATTATTCTAAATCCAAAAACTTAGGTGGCAGCTGTTTTACTATTCAACTAAATCGTAAGACATCAACTCATTTATAATGTGTTAAGTTCAGATTAATACGGCTTAATTTAAACCATAAATTTAAGATAAATTGATGTCTGAACTTAACCATTCTGTTTGATGATCCTCAAATAAATTTCATCACAATGAATTCTCATCTCGATATTTAGCTAGCATAAAAAATACCACAATGGAGAGTATCCCGATGATAATCCCTGCTGTTAATAATAAATTAACATGAGCTGAACTGAAGGCAATTTTACCTGCGTTAATCAATGCTGTACCTTGTTCAACGGGTAACTGGCTCGCCACTAAATAGGTATCACCAATCGAAAGTCTGGCTTTTTCTGCTAAAACAGCAGTTAAATCTGACGGCACTTGAAGATGACTGCCAAATATATAGGCCATGAAAACACCAAATAAAGTAATACCTAGTCCTGTACCCAGTTCATAACCTGTACTTTCAAGTGAACCTGCCGCACCGCCCTTTTCTGCAGGTACTGAGCCCATGATCGCAATGGATGAAGCTGTTAAACCAATACTCAGTGTTAATCCAATCGAAGCTAAAATAAAGGGAACGATGATTCCCGGATGATGAAAATCTGAATAACTCAAACTGACCAACGCAATTGCTGCCAATATTAATGACATGGTCGCAACCAGACGGAGTCCAAATTTATTGGATAAAAAACCAGCAATAGGCCCGCCAATAGCGGCCGCAACCATAATCGGAACCATAAAAAGACCGGCTTGCAGCGGTGTTAAACGAATGACATATTGCAGCTCCATTGCCAAAGTTAACTCAACCCCTGCCAAAGCGCCTGCAGCAACCATTGCCATAATAATGCCGGCTAAAATAGCAGGACGTGAAAATAGCGAAAGATCTAGCATCGGCTGAGGAGAATTCAGCTGTTTGCGTACAAATATGGTTAATAAGCCGATAGATAAAACGACCAAAGGCAAGACAATCAACAACGACTGTTTACCGCCTAAGCCTGCTTTTAGTGCATATACAAACGAAATCAAACCGACAATCAGCAATAGCGCTTGACCAAATGCCCAATGTCCAGGGGTTATAGCTTCTTTTCGGGACAATAAGAAATAGCACATTGGTGCGACAACCAGCATGATTGGGACGTTAATCAGGAAAACTGAACCCCACCAGAAATATTCTAACAATCCCCCACCAATGAGCGGTCCAATGGCGGCACCGGCTGATCCGATTGTGCCCCAAATACCCAGCGCAATGGCACGTTCGCGACTGTCTTCGAAGGTTCTGCGAATAATACCCAATACACAGGGCATAATCATGGCACCGCCTAATGCTAATAAAGCACGTGCGGCAATCAGCATAGAAGCCGTTTGGGAAAATGCCGCAAGGACTGAGGCAATTCCAAATATAACCAAGCCAATCAGCAGAATCTTACGATTGCCGACACGATCAGCCAAAGTTCCCATCGGAACTAAAAGTCCAGCCATAAGTAATGGATAAATATCAATAATCCATAAGACTTGGTTACTTGTGGCACTCAGCGATTGGGTTAATGAGGGAACCGCAACATGCAGTACAGTCATATCAATCACAATCGGCAGAAATGCAAGCACGACAGCGAGCAATATCCACCAGCGTTTCGGATCAAGATTGGTAGCTTTCATGATTAAACCTATATTGATGGTTTATTAAATCAATTCTGAAATAAAGATGTAAATGAAAGATTTGTTGTGGGCTAAACTCGTTAACCCACAGCTTTTATTCTCAGTTTTGATGCTTAATGTGCCGCTTTACGTTTCGAGAATTTCTCAACCATGCTCATGACGACAATAAAGAAAATCGGTACAAAAATAACAGCTAGAATTGTTGCGCTGATCATGCCGCCAAAGACGCCTGTACCAATCGCTTTTTGAGTTTCAGAACTAGCGCCACTGGCAATGACTAAAGGAATAACGCCACAGGTAAATGCCAAAGATGTCATTAGGATTGGACGTAAGCGCAATTTAGCGGCTGCAACGGTTGCCTCCACTAAACCCATTCCTTCTTCTCTTAGTGCTTTTGCAAACTCAACAATCAAAATAGCATTCTTTGCAGATAGACCAATAATCGTGATCATGCCGACCTTAAAGAAAATATCATTTGGCATACCACGTAACATTACTGCTAAAAAGGCGCCAATCAACCCTAGAGGGACAACTAGCATCACAGAGAATGGAATTGACCAGCTTTCATAAAGCGCTGCCAAGACAAGGAAAACGACTAACATCGACAACAGTAATAAAAACAAGGTTTGTGATTCCGACTGTTTTTCTTCTAGAGAAATCCCAGTCCACTCATAACCCACACCTTTCGGAAGTTGTTCAATCAAATTTTCCATCTCAGTCATGGCTTGTCCTGAAGATATACCTGCTGCTGGACTGCCAGAAATACTCAATGATGGACGACCGTTGTAACGATTGTATTGTTGTGGGGAATGTTGCCAAATTGGAGTAATTATTTCAGACATTGAAACCAATTTACCGCTTTGACTGTTCACCTTAATCTGAAGAATATCTTCAATACTCATGCGTGATTTGGCATCAAGTTGCACAATGACTTGCTGCATACGGTCATGATTTGGAAAATCATTGATATACATCGAACCCATTGAGGTTGAAATAATATCGGTCACATCACTGAAATTAACACCTAATGCCTGCAATTTATCTCTATCAATTTTAAGCTGTACAGAACTGCCATCTGGCAAACCTTCAGGATAGACCTCCGCCACGATTTTACTTTGTGCTGCTAATGCTAAAAGCTGATCTTGTGCTTCTCTTAAAGCAGGCATGCCAATATTGCCACGATCTAATAATCTCAGTGAAAAACCAGATGAGTTACCCAATTCATCAATTGCTGGTGGTAACACAGACATGGTTTGACCTTCTGAACTTTCAGCCATCGCTATATTGGCATTATTCACGACTTCTTGTGCCGTAATAGTACGCTCTTCGAATGGCAATAGATTGGTAAAATACATCGCTGTATTCTGACCAGATCCACTAAAACCAAAACCTAAGACCGCCATATTGTCTTTAATCCCCGTTTCTTGGTCTAAATAATTTTGAAACTCAGCAACGACTTTACGGGTACGTTCTTGAGTTGCATCCGCAGGAAGTTGAATCGAAGTCATAAACCACCCCTGATCTTCTTCTGGCATAAACGCAGTCGGAACGTGTTTAAAACTAAAAATCAGCACAATGACAATGCCTAAGAAACATAACATTGCGAGGGTTTTATGTTTAATTACTTTAAATAAACTGCGTTCATAGCGATTGTTCAGCTTCTCAAAACTGCGATCAAACGATGCAAAAACACCCTTTTTCTGATGGTCTTGATCAATCGGTTTTAACATCGTTGCACATAACGCAGGGGTTAATGTCAGTGCAAGGAAAGCTGAGAATAAAATTGAAACCGACATGGTAATGGTGAACTGACGATAGATAATCCCCACTGAGCCTGACGCCAATGCCATCGGCAAGAATACAGCGGCTAACACTAAGGTGATGCCAATAATCGGATTGGTAATTTCCTTCATGGCTTTAGATGTGGCTTCAACTGGAGATAAGCCTTCTGTCGCCATAATGCGTTCAACATTCTCAATGACCACAATCGCATCATCGACAATAATCCCGATCGCAAGCACCATACCGAACATGGTCAGCACATTAATCGAAAAACCAGCAAGCAGCATGACTGAGAATGTGCCAAGCAATGCAATCGGTGCAACAATCGCCGGAATTAAGGTGTATCGAACATTGTGTAAAAAGATAAACATGACAATAAAAACTAATGCCATAGCTTCAAGCAATGTCATGATTACTTTTTCAATCGAGATTTTTACAAAAGGTGCAGTGTCGTAAGGTATAGAGAATTTCATACCATCAGGCAGTGCTGAACCTAACTGTTCAATTTTCGCTTTAACACCTTCTGCAGTCTTGACAGCGTTGGCACCAGGACTCATTTGTATCGCCACAGCTGTAGAGGCTTTGCCATTTTCTAAAATCGCAAAGTTATACATCTGTGCCCCGATTTCGACACGAGCGACATCCGACAGTCGAACATTGGCGCCATTTTGTTGAGCACGTAAACTAATTTTCTTGAATTGCTCTACAGTTTCTAATTGACCTTGAGCAGTTAAAGGAATAGTAATTTGTTGCCCCGTCAAAGCAGGAACATCACCAATACGACCTGGTGATATCGGCAAGTTTTGGTTTTGGATGGCTGTATTCACATCTTGAATACTCAATCCATAAGAAACCAAACGATCTGGATCGACCCAAATCCGCATGGCTTTTTCAGCACCAAAATTTTGGACTTTACCAACACCGTCAACCCGCTTTAATTCTTCAATCACATAGCGAGTCATATAGTCACTGACATCAATTTCACTATATTTGCCATTCGGTGAACTTAAGCCCACCATCATTAAAAAACCAGACGACGCAGCATCGACCATCAGCCCTTGTTGTCGCACTGTTTGAGGTAAGCGTGACTCAATGGCTTTAATTTTGTTTTGCACATCAATTTGTGCAAGTTCTACATCTGTACCTGGTTTAAATGTTGCGGTGATTGTTGCTGTTCCAGAACTATCTGAACTTGAACTGTAATAAAGTAAGTTTTTGACACCTGACATTTCCCGCTCAATCAAGGTCACAACACTATCATTCAATGTTTTTGGCGTAGCACCTGGATAGATTGCCGTAATACTAATCTGTGGTGGCGCAACACTTGGGAATCGTGCAATAGGTAACTTGGGGATGCTTAGTACACCCAACAGAATAATAAATAAAGCAATCACCCATGCAAAAATAGGACGCCTAATGAAAAATTGGGACATTATTGCTGTCCTCCATTTTCCTTAATATTTGTAGGTTGCCACTGCTTAATTTTTAATTTTTGCTCAGGCTGTATACGATCAGCCCCTTCAACAATGACTTTCTCACCTGCTTGTAACCCTTGTTTGATCACATAGTTATTTTGATAACGTTGACCAAGCTGAACAGGCTTGCTTTGCGCTAAACCTTTTTGATTAACAATCGTAACATTGGCTTTACCACTAATATCATGTTGAATCGCTTGTTCTGGAACTAGGAGCGCATTTTCAACTTGAGCTCGGCTCATATTGACTCGAACATACATGCCTGGCAAAAGTTTTTGATTTTCATTATTGGCTAAAATACGGATTGTGACATCACCCGTATCAGGATCAACTTTAGTATCCGAAAATAGGATTTCACCTGTAACGTTATAAGGTTTACCCTGACTATTTAGGATTTCAACCGTATGTTTGGTATTTGACACGTCACCTTGCTGTAAAGCTTCCTGTAGTTTTTCATAATCACTAATTGATTGCTTTACATCAACATAGACTTTATTAATCTGTTGTATTACGGCCATTGCATTAGTATCACCTTGACCAACTAATGCACCCTCAGTCACTAAGATTTCACCAATCGTTCCCGAGATAGGGGCTGTAACAGTCGCATATTTAAGATTAAGTTGTTGTCTGCTTAACATGGCTTGCATTTGCGCCACATCGGCTTTTGCTTTTTGATAATCTGCTTCGGTATTGTTGTATTCCTGCTGACTAACCGCATTTACTTTTACTAATTCAGTGTAGCGTTTTAACAGCACCTGCAAACGTGTCACCTCAGCTTGTGCACGGTTTAAAGTGGCTTGATTGCTTTTTACATCTGCCTGAAATATTTCAGAATTCAATTTAAAAAGCGGTTGACCTGCTTGCACATAAGAGCCTTGCTTAAAAAGTACTTTATCAACAATTCCACCTACTTGCGGGCGAATTTCAGCAATACGGTAAGCGACAACACGGCCTGGAAGATTTTCAATTAAATTCATGGAATGCGGTAATACCGTGATGGTACTGACAACCGCTGGTGGCATTTCTGTTGGGGACTGTTCAGCATCTTTGGCTTGTGTACAGCCGATTAAAAGTACAGTTGTAATAAGTATTGAACCTATTAAATGATAATGTGTTGACATGCTTTTTCAGAGGGGGGGTTTTAGATACTACTATTTTGAAATAGCAGTGTTTATGAATTGCTGATGTTGTGTGGAGATTGTGTGGAGATTGTGTGGAGAGATTAAAAGATTTATTTTTTAATGACACGCTTAAACAGCGTGGCTTGTAAATTAGTATAAATAATTTTGTTGTTCTACAATTTTGATCGTATCTTAGTTTTTTCTCATAGTTCATGAACTTTAAAATTCTAAACCAAGACTAATATTTATATAAGCAATTGAAAATACAATACATAGTTTCTTTATACACTTATGAAGTGAACTTTAGGTGAACATAAGTTAAATAGAAATTTTTAATTAGTTCAGCACAAACGTACAATCTTTAAGGCCTATAACTCGATACCGTTCTCTCTTTGATGTTTATTGCTATCTAATTGAGTGAACTCTGTGGAAATATTTCTTTATACATTAAGCGTTATGTATAGCCCAGGCCCTGTAAATTTTATGGGGCTAAATTCTGGCCTTACAGGTCAATTAAAAAAGACTATAGGATTTTACCTAGGCATTGGTTTCGCCATGTTGATCTTATTCGTATTGTTTGGCTATATAGGTGAAGCTGTTATTCCACATGGATTGATTCATTATATTGCTTTAGCGGGTGCAATTTATACATTCTACTTGGCTATAAAAATGATTAGGGCGAATGTAGAAACAACTCAACAGCAAGAAAGCCATCTAACATTCTTAAATGGCTTATTTATTCAGTTATTAAATCCAAAAGCCATTCTCGTCATTCTACCTGTTACGACAATTATGTACCCTGCAGCCAAAATCACAGGAATCATGATCTTGATAGTTTCTTTACTGATTTCACTTGGTGCTGTTGGCGCACCATTCACCTATGCTCTGGTTGGAAAAGTATTAGGCAACAAAATTGCTAATCCTATCTGGTTTAATCGGCTAAATAAGCTGATGGGTATACTCTTGATTTTATCAGGGCTTTTTATGTTCAAAGATTTTCTTAATGGAATAAATCTGCTGTAGGACAAATTAGCCGTTCAAATCGAACGGCTATCTTTTAATATTTATCATTTTCCATTGAGTGGGAGTTAAACCAAATGTTTTTATAAAATGTCTGGTCATATGACTCTGATCAAAAAAGCCTGCATTTAAAGCAGCATTAACAATAGACTCCCCTTGAGCAAGGTAGAACTTAACTGTTTCTAAGCGACGCATGATCATATAACGGTGTGGGCTAGTTCCAAATAATAATCGGAAATCACGAGAAAGGCTCCAGCGGTCACGATCAGCATGTTTCTCTAAATCTGACAAACTTAAGTTTTCATGTGGATACGCCAAAATACACTCACGCGCTCTCTCTGCTGCCTTGTAGTCAAATTTTTTGTTTTGGTTAGATGAAGTATCTGAAATTTCACACAGTGTAGTTGCCAAATCAAATAGAGCATCTTCCTCTTCTAGGGTATCCATATAATTATTTATATTATTTAGAAAGCTATCCATTGCCCTAAACAGGCGAATATCATTACTTAAGCCATGTCTGATAAAAGGCAAAGGTTTACCCTTTAAAATGGTTTGGATCATCGCTGGTTCGATGTAAATCATTCTATAGCGATAGCCATCTAATGTTCCTGATTCACCATCATGCTTTTCATCCGGGTGTAGAACCATAGTCATGCCTGGCAAGCTATGTTGCAATGTACCTTTGTAATGAAAGTTTTGAACTCCGGAAAGAGTCCTGCCAATAGCATAAGTATCATGTCGGTGAGGTTTATAAGCATAATTGGAAAGAAATGCTTCAATTCTTTCTAATTTATGATTTTGAGTGGGGGATCTCACAATCCAATTATTTCCACTGGAGAAATCAGGCATAATTGATGGCCAATTTTTCGTAGATTCTATTGTAGATTATTTTTCACTTTTCCTAAAATTAACATAATACACGTTATACGAAGTTGAAATGAAAAATGGAGCTTAAAGCTCCCTTTTTTACTAGTTTTTTTTAAATTGCTAAGCGTAAATTCAGTGCTTTTACGACTTTAATAACAGTATCAAAGCTTGGATTTACATCGCCAGAAAGTGCTTTATAAAGACTTTCTCGACCTAAACCAGTGTCTCTTGATAATTGAGCCATTCCTTTAGCTTTAGCAATATTACCTAAAGCTTTTGCAATGAATGCCGCATCACCATTAGATTCATCGATACAGGCTTGTAGGTAAGCTTGCATATCTTCTTCTGTTTTAAGATGTTCAGCACTGTCCCATTTGCGAAGTTTGATAGCCATTTACAGCTCCTCCTCTAAATCTTGTGCTAATTGTAGGGCAAGTTTTATATCTTTACTTTGCGTAGACTTGTCTCCGCCTGCTAAAAGAATAACGACCCTTTGCCCTTGCTTACAGTAATAGATCCTGTAGCCAGGTCCAAAGAAGAAACGTAATTCAGAAACACCTTCACCTACTGGTTCAGTATCTCCAAAGTTTCCATCTTCAACCCGATCAATTCGGACTTGTATACGTCTTTTTGCCTGCAGGTCTTTTAACTTAGTAAACCAGTCATCAAAGACTTCAGTGGTATATATTGAGTACATAAGAGTAATGTATCCTATAGGATACATTCATGCAAGAAATAAACTTGAATGTATGGGGCTACAACAGAATTTCGTATAACCACCATTATGTTAAATAGATAGCAGTTGGGAGATTATTTATTCTTTCAATAGACAAAAACTTGCGGAATTTTTCTTAATTTGTAATCCTTGCGGCCAAGGGTGTCTAGCGTAGCTAAGACAGGTATTCGTTATAGTCGGGCCGCTATAATACGGATGACGAGTGCCTGTATGTTTAACCTAAATATCTTTAACAAGATCTCTAGCGAAGTATTGACCATCAAAAATGATCTTGAGCTGAATTCTGAAAATCAACTGATAACTAAGTATAAGACTTCTACTTCTGAAGATTATAAACAGGCTATTGTTTTGATTTTTAAAGAACGTGGCTATACACGTTTGGAAATAGGTCAATTACTTGGGGAGCCAAAAGCTTCATAAAATACCGATTAAACAAAGCTTGGATATAACATCCAGGCTTTATAAAAAAGTACCTAGCTGTTACCCTTGTCCTGATTTTTTTACTCTAAAACGTTCTTTCATCTTATGACACTTACGCCACCTTAAGTTTATTTATCGTCTTAAATCTGTAAATAACTCATCACTGTCTAGTGATGTGGTGTAGTCGTTTGTGTGTTGTATATATCACATCACTAGCCTATCTGAAAAATTAAAAAACAGGCTATGTTTATGTTATCTAATGTCCGAGAACAGTGGTTCTCTAACATCCGTGGGGATGTACTTGCCGGATTAGTCGTCGGTCTTGCACTCATCCCTGAAGCCATCGCATTTTCAATTATTGCAGGTGTAGATCCTAAAGTTGGTCTATACGCATCCTTCTGTATTGCCGTCGTGATTTCTTTCGTAGGTGGTCGTCCTGCCATGATTTCAGCAGCCACTGGTGCAATGGCGCTGCTTATGGTCACATTGGTCAAAGAGCATGGGCTTGAATATCTGCTGGCAGCAACAATTTTGACAGGCGTGATTCAAATATTGGCAGGCTATTTAAAGCTCGCCAAGTTAATGCGGTTTGTATCTAAATCTGTGGTTATTGGATTCGTAAATGCGTTAGCGATCTTAATTTTCATGGCTCAATTGCCTGAACTGATTAATGTGACCTGGCATGTATATGCTTTTGTTGCTTTAGGTTTAGCAATTATTTATCTATTCCCTCTGGTTCCCAAATTAGGAAAATTACTCCCTTCTCCACTAGTCTGCATCATTGCAATCACATTATTGGCAATCGCTTTAGGAATTGATGTACGGACCGTGGGCGATATGGGGTCTTTACCTGACACACTTCCAATGTTCTTGATTCCAGATATTCCTTTGAATATTGAAACATTGATGATTATTTTGCCTTATTCAGTCGCACTGGCGGCTGTAGGTTTACTTGAATCGATGATGACAGCAACTATCGTGGATGAAATGACTGATACGCCAAGTGATAAATATCAGGAATGTAAGGGACAAGGGATTGCGAATATTGCTTCTGGCTTTATGGGTGGCATGGCCGGTTGTGCAATGATTGGTCAATCTATGATTAACGTAAAATCAGGTGGCCTTACACGCTTATCAACATTCTCTGCGGGCATTTTTCTTCTTATTCTGGTTGTATTTATCAGCGACTGGCTCAAAGTGATTCCAATGGCTGCATTGGTAGCGGTAATGATAATGGTCTCTATCAGTACCTTTGAATGGAGTTCTGTCACTCAGTTAAAAGATAATCCTAAGAGTAGTAATATCGTCATGATTGCGACGGTGATTGTAGTTGTTGCTACGCATAACCTGGCTTTGGGTGTGTTAACAGGCGTATTACTTTCAGCCTTGTTCCTGGCGAATAAACTTGAAAATGATATCCAGGTGACAGCATCTTTTGAAGGAATGGCCCGTTTATATGAGTTGAGAGGTCAGATCTTCTTTAGTTCTTCTGAAAAATTCATGCAAGGTTTTGACTTTAAAGAGGATGTAAAGGAGGTGATTATTGATTTGACCCATTCTCACATTTGGGATGTAACATCAGTCGCCATGCTTGATTCTGTTGTAAATAAATTTCAAAAGAATGGTGCGAATGTCACAGTACGTGGTCTAAATGAAGCCAGTTCGATCATGATTGATAAGTATGGGACACATGCCAGAATTTAAGTTTTAAAAATTCTATATTTATATAGAATTTCTAAAATTAACATAATACACCTTATACGAATCTAAAAATGGGAGCCTTTAGCTCCCATTTTTACTATATTTTTAAAGTTTTAAGCGTGTTGTACTGTGAGTTTTAAGCCTAAAGCATTTACTACACGATTAATCGTATCAAAACGTGGTGCTGAATCCTGACGTAGGGCTTTGTAGAGTGCTTCACGCCCAATCCCTGCTTCTTTAGCGATTTGAGTCATGCCACGAGCTTTAGCAATAACACCAAGTGCATGGGCTAATTCAGCTGGATCATTTTCTTCAAGAACCATATTGAGATACATCACAATGTCTTCTTCAGTTTTGAGCGACTCAGCCATATCAAAACTTGGTAAATCAGCGACTTTAACCATTTTAATCCTCCAATGTTTTCGATAGTTTGACTGCCCGATCGATGTCTTGTTGTTGAGTTGATTTATCTCCACCACCAAGCATTACAATCACAACGTCACCATGTTGGATGTAATACATCCTCCATCCAGAACCGAAGAATTCTCTCATTTCCCAAACGCCATCTTGGAGAGGTTTAATGTCTCCCCAGTTTCCACGTTGAACCTTATCTAATCGACGATTCAGGCGGATACGGGTCATATTGTCTTTAATGCCATCCAACCATTCATCAAATTCTGGAAGACGTTTAATTTCAATCATGAGGATTCCTTATCTTCTCACTATATTGTATTCGATCGAATACAATATGCAAGTAATTTATACGAACATCCATTAATTTCGTATAACACCATTATGTTAAATACATAATTTTTTTGGTTAAAATTTAAACTTTTTTACTGTTTTTCAGGCAAGATGCATATTTTTTTGAAGCCATACTTTCCTTGTCAGATGTTCAAACATTTTAAGGAGAAAGCAATGACACAAACAGCGAATGATCAACGTGCTACAGTAAAAAATCCTAATAATATTCAACATGCGCAGAATCAGGACAACCGTAGCCGACAATTGAATCCTAATCATAAACCTACGAAATCTAAATAAGGATGAAAACTATGAGCACAGCAGGTTGGCCTAGTACTACTGGAAATCCATCAGGTGGTGGCCGAGACAATAATCCACCTCGTAAATAAAAATTTATTTATCTTGTAATATCAATTCAGAAGGCCAAAGATATTGGCCTTCTGAAGGATATTTCTTCAGGAAGGCTTCCCATATCACGATAAAATCTTCTGATGTAGCTAACGTAGAAACGCTGGCTGTTTTTTGAAAATGTTTATAATAAAAGTCTTGCCAAAAATATATTAACCATAGGCCAGCTATGGCATTAATACTTTCAAACCACTTATCTTCTGGAAGTTCATTTTTCAGGAATAAATAATTCTCTTCTGAGACTTGTTCATAAATTTCATCATTTTTAAACTCACCATAAGGTAGACCTAGGAACTCATAGACTTCATTCAAGTAGCATAGTCTTCTGTTTTCTCTAACTTTTTTAATTAGTTGTATAAATTCTTTAATTTGTTCATCTTCGAGAGAAGGATCTAACCATTGCTCAAAACCATTAGTTGGAGGAATAGTCTTCAGAATCTCGACTTTATGTCCTTTTGTTGCTTCAAACTTTGCATTTATCTTTAAGATAAATAAAAGAAAATCTGTAAAAGTTTTTGATGGGAAGTATGGTCGTTTATTTTTAAACTTAAACTTTAATGCTTGGTTTAGTGAGATTGATTGGAATCCCCACTTCTTAGAAATTAAATGATCTAAGTGAATTAAAATTAGCAGTATATTGACGCCAGAATTTCTAAGCATCTCATGACTAATAATATTCTTTAAATCACCGTTAAAGCTAAAGTTATTTACCAGAAAATCATGTAGTTTGCAGACATCTTCATATAAAAAATTATTTTTTTCTAATTCTGAAAATAGCTTTATATGCTCATTCCAATAAAAAAAATCGTTATTCTTAATTGGATATAGTTCTAAGATTTTTAAGCAGTATGCAAAATTATAGTTTTCTTCATCTACAGCTAAAGAAGTTGCTGAATTAAGTACGAAAAACCCCATTTCTGAAGCAAATTCGGATTTAATTTTAACTTTAGCTATTTCATCATTTTTAAATGGAACATTAGTATATTTTTTCTCAATTTTACCTAGTTTCTTAGCCAGGTTTTTATCCATATTTTTCAATATTAAACAGTAGAATTCTAAAGGATTCATGGATGCCCTAATTTTTTAAAAAATCTAAAATTAACATAATACACCTTATACGAAATGCGTTTGTAACTCCAAAATAGAAATGTCCGGTTTCTCCAAAGTAAAAATGTCCGCTTTTAGAATATGCGCTTTTGCGATTATCGAAGCGGACGGTTTGATATGTTGGTGTCTATGTCGGATAAAGAACTTAAACGATTGTCGGTCGTGCAGGAAATCTGCGATCAACGCATAACTCAATCCCAGGCTGCTCAGCTACTTCATATTTCAGAACGTCAGATCAGGCGTTTACTGCAAAAATACAAAGCTCAAGGCCCAGCTGCATTAGCCCATGCCGGTCGTGGTCAAACCAGCAATTCCAGGCTTCCTGAAGAACTCAGGCTCAAGTGCCTCAATATGGTTGCTGAGCAATTCCATGGTTTCGGACCCACTTTAGCGCATGAAAAGCTGACTACCATTCATGGATTCGATATTTCAGTGGAAACCCTGCGTTCCTGGATGATTGCAGCCGATTTATGGATTCCTCGCTCCAAACGCCTGAAACGCCCATATCAGCCTCGTTATAACCGGGACTGTTATGGTGAACTGATCCAAATTGATGGCTCACATCATGACTGGTTTGAAGGAAGAGCCCCTAAATGCTGTCTATTGGTGTTTATCGATGACGCCACAGGAAAATTGCAGCACTTACGCTTCTGTGAGTCAGAATCAGCCTTTGACTATATGATTTCAACACGTTTGTATGTTGAGCAGCATGGTAAGCCTTTAGCCTTCTACAGCGATAAACATTCAGTCTTCAGGGTGAATCAAAGCAGCAAGAAAGACACCAAGATTACGCAATTTGGGCGCGTACTCAGCACCCTGAATATCGATATTATCTTCGCTAATTCACCACAGGCCAAAGGCCGTGTAGAACGAGCCAATAGAACGCTTCAGGACCGTCTGATCAAAGAAATGCGCCTGGAAGGCATCTGTTCGATTGAACAAGCGAATGCCTGGCTACCCTGCTTCATTGAGCAATTCAATCAGAAGTTTGCCAAGATGGCCTTTAATCCCAAGGATCTACACCGGACTGTCACTGAAACAGCCGAAGAATTAGATGATATTTTTACCTGGCGTGAACCCCGCAGAGTCACGAATAGCCTGACGATTACTTATGATAAATGCGTATATCTCCTGGAAAACACGGAAGAAAACCAAAGATTGATTAGTAAGTATCTTGAGTTCCTGGAATACCCGGATGGTACAGTCGCGATTGAATATCAGGGAAGAAAAATCAATTACAGCATCTTCGATAAATTAAGTCAGCTTAACCAGCGAGAGATTGTTGAGAATAAACGTTTAGGTGCAGTTCTCAATCATATTCAACAACAGCATGAAGAATTGGAACAGCAAAACAAACGTAATCGTTCTCAATCTATGCCAAGCAGACGTGCACAGAAGACAGTAATCAAAGAACGAAATCTGAATCCTGTGCTTGACTTGGAAATGTCTGTATAGGACATTTCTATTTGGTTTTAAGGTAGGACATTACTACTTAGGAATAACAGCGTTATAATTCTCTATAGAAATCAATGCTGTAGTTTCTAGTTGATAGCCCATCTTCCCCAAGGTGGGCTTTTTTTATGATTTTTCACGTTCCACGCTTATTATTTAATCAAAAGACCTCTTGCGAAAGTATAGTTTATCTAATTTTTGAATTGGCTAAAACCTCATAAAATATAGCTTTTGGCTGCTTAAAATTTGACTAACGCAAGAATTCTAAAGTTTCTCAACTTTGATTAGCTCAAATAAATACCATTTCTCTTTTTCTAGGTCTCTTTAAATCACGAATTATGTAACTATAGAGTATAGCCTAACGGAACAAAATAAAGTCTTAAAAAGCAACTCAAAAACCGTATTTATAGACTTAATATTTAATTTCGGTACAATATGTATTTAATTATCTAAACTCTAACGGTACAGAATGCCTAATCAGGTCGGATATATTCGAGTCAGTTCAACTGAACAAAATACTGAACGTCAATTAGATGGAATCAGCCTGGATAAGACCTTTACTGAAAAGGCAAGCGGTGGTAGCCGTGAACGTCCTCAGTTAAATGCAATGCTCGACTATCTGCGTGAAGGTGATACGGTGCATGTTCATAGTATTGATCGTCTGGCACGTAATACAAATGATCTGAACGAAATTGTGAATAGTCTGAATGATCGTGGTATAACCATTATTTTTCATAAAGAGAATTTGACCTTCAGTCATGATGTAGCACAATCGGCAATAAATAAACTCATGTTTCAGATGCTTGCTGCATTTGCAGAGTTTGAACGCTCCATGATCCGTGAGCGTCAAAAGGAAGGAATTGCAAAAGCCAAAGCGAAGGGCTTATATAAGGGAAGAAAGCGGAAGGTTGACTATGTTGAAATACGAAAAGCAATGGCTGAAGAAAATTCAACATTTAGAGGTGTTGCAGAAAAGTTTAAAGTAGGGATAGCAACAGTACAAAGAGCTTTAAAAGAAGAAACTAATAATCAATAAGGTTGATTAATGAAGACGCTTAGATATTCAAATTTAGAAAAGATCATGACCATTTATACTGAAATTTCTACTTATATTACATTTCATAATGCGACTGGTTTAACAGATATAAATAAATCAATGGAAGATTTTTGGGCACTGTTGCAAAGTTAGCGATGAGGCAGCCTTTTGTCTTATTCAAAGGCCTTACATTTCAAAAACTCTGCTTACCAGGCGCATTTCGCCCAGGGGATCACCATAATAAAATGCTGAGGCCTGGCC
>NZ_VPBQ01000013.1:0-80907 GCF_013418635.1 Acinetobacter sp. YH12131 | reverse complement strand
TTTTCAACCAAATATAAAAAAATGAAAACAGAATATGGAGCACACATTCCAACCTTGGTTGAATTGTTTGAAGAAGAATATGAGATTGATTAATTTAATTATTCAACCTCATAATGCAAATACCCAATTTAAATTAGGTCTGCTGTGTTGAAGTCGATCATGCAACGCAATCACGACATGATCTTCGCGTATTTTTCAATCAAGTTAGCTAAACATGATTTGAACATTTTCTCAATTTCCACATCCTGCAATAACCTTGCAAGCTTTGGACACCGACTAAAGTTTTAGATACTCAGCTTTAACGCTTAGTCACTTCACGTGCAATCACCAAACGCTGAATATCGGATGCACCTTCATAAATTTGGCTAACGCGCACATCGCGGTAAATACGTTCAACTGGGAAATCAGATACATAGCCATAGCCCCCATGTATTTGAATCGCATCTGAACACACACGCTCTGCCATGGTTGAAGCAAAAAGCTTGGCCATAGATGCTTCTTTTAAACACGGTAAGCCTGCATCTTTGAGGCTTGCGGCATGTAGAATAAGCTGTCGTGCAGCTTCAATCTGTGTTGCCATATCTGCCAAGCGAAACGCGACTGCCTGATGTTGCACAATTTCAACTCCAAAAGCTTTACGCTCATTGGCATAGTCCACGGCTGCATCTAAAGCTGCTCGCGCCATACCCACCGATTGCGCGGCAATACCAATACGCCCCGACTCTAAATTAGAGAGTGCAATTTTGTAGCCTTCACCTTCTTGCCCCAATAGGTTTTCTGCAGGAATACGGCAGTTTTCCAACACGATGGTGGCGGTATCGGAACAGTGCTGTCCCATTTTGTCTTCTAAACGTGCCACGATATAACCTGGTGTGTTCGTCGGGACTAAAAAGCAGGAAATGCCTTTTTTACCCGCAGTTTTGTCCGTTACAGCAAAAACTAAAGCAACATCTGCATATTTGCCTGTGGTGATAAACTGCTTGGTGCCATTTAAAACCCAATCCTCGCCATCTTTTTCAGCTTTACATTCAATCGCGCTGGCATCAGAGCCGACTTGTGGTTCAGTTAAACAAAAGCAGCCTAACCATTCGCCTGTTGCCAGTTTAGTTAAATATTTTTGTTTTTGCGCCTCTGTGCCGTAGCGTTGTGTAATTCCGCATGGCAATGAGTTTTGCACACTCACAATCGTTGAAATTGCACCATCACCCGCAGCAATTTCTTCTAAGGCTAAAACGAGAGATACATAATCTAAACCTGCACCGCCCCATTCTTCTGCAACGGTCATGCCCAAAGCACCTAGCTCACCCAGTTCTTTTAACTCCTTTGCAGGGAATTCAGCAGTTTTATCACGTGCCGCTGCAGTTGGTTTAAGCTTTTCCTGTGCATAACTGCGCAGCATATCCTGAATCATTTTTTGTTCATGGCTTAAAATCATGGTGACCCTCTGTTTATATGGTAGATGTTGTTTTTGTCAGGAATGCGCGCAACATCCTTGTTCTGTATTGCAACGGTTTTTTAGTATCCAGTTTTTCAATACTTGAATTTTTGCTTAGGCTATTTTATGGATATAGCATCGTCATAACTTATTTCGGTTGCATACGAATTGCGCCATCCAAACGAATCACTTCACCGTTTAAATAACCATTTTCAAAAATATGACCCACCAATTGCGCAAATTCTTCAGGCTTTGCCAAACGTGGTGGAAATGGCACCATTTGCCCTAAAGCATCTTGCACATGCTGTGGAAATGCTTTCAGCATCGGGGTTTCCATAATACCGGGGGCAATCGTCATCACCCGAATGGCTTCACGTGCCAATTCACGTGCCAAAGGCAGCGTCATCCCCACAATTGCACCTTTCGATGCAGAATACGCACTTTGTCCAATCTGCCCATCAAATGCTGCAACCGAAGCAGTATTCACAATCACACCACGCTCTTCTTCATCGGCGGCTAAGTCATATTTCGCCATCAGTTGTGCCGCAAAACGGATCATATTAAAACTGCCCGTGACATTAATATTCAGCACTTTTTGGAACATTGCCAAATCATGCAAACCATCACGTCCCAAGACTTTGGCAGACGGTGCAATGCCTGCACAATTCACCAAGCCATTTAACTGTCCGTATTTTTGCTCAATATGGTTAAAAAGCTGCTGTACTTGGTTTTCATCGGTCACGTCTACAGCTACGAAGTCTGCATTTTCGTCCAATTGCTGTTGAAGCTGCTGCCCAAGTTCTTGATTCATATCAACCAAAATAACTTTTGCACCTTGCGCAACTAAATGTTGTGCAGTCGCAGCGCCTAAACCCGATGCACCACCCGTGACCACACAGACTTTTCCTTGAATTTTCATTTTATTTTCCTTATAAATTTTCAGGTTGATACAACTTAAGAAACAGATTAATCACACTCAAGCTAGAGTACAATTTCCAAACCCTGCATCGACTATGATGTATTTGAACACTCAACTTGTAAATGGAATACCACGCCATCCCATGAATGCAACTCAGCTCACTTACAGCAAAGGTACAATTTCAATTGCTTTAGTCCATGAAGCTTTGCATACTGCACAGCAACGCGGTATGGATACGCATGCGATTTTGCAGACGGCGGGTATTCCTGCAGAGCTGTTACATTCCAACAAAGCGAGGGTGTCAATTCTGCAATATGGTCAATTGTGGATTGCACTGGCAGATGCCATGAACGATGAATTTTTTGGCATGGACAGCCATGCTATGCGTCGTGGCAGTTATCAACTCTTGTCTAAATGGGTGTACCAAGCAGAGCATTTAAAGGCCGCATTACAGGACATTTTAAATTTCTTTAATTTAATACTGGATGATTTTTCAGGTGAATTAAACGTAGATGGTGAATATGCAATCTTAACCATTCACGATAAAGATCAAGTGAAACCGATGTTTAGTTATGCCACTTATTTAATGCTGATTCATGGCTTGATGTGCTGGCTGACAGGACAACGTATCGCTATTTTAAACATGCAACTCAAATGTGCTGCCCCGCAGGATGATGCTGATTATCGTGTCCGTTTCTGTGATGAAATTGAATATGCGTGTACAGCGCATAAGATTTATTTTGAGGCAAAACATCTTGTTTTAAAAATCAAGCAGGATAAAAAAAGTTGGAAACGCTTTTTAAAACAAACACCTTTTAACCTTTTGGTGCGTTATAAAAACCCACATGCGCTGAGTCATAAAATCCGTAAACAATTAATGCGATTGCCGCCGAGTGAGTGGTTAGAACTGAACGAATTAACCCAACATTTCAATATGTCTGAAGCGACGTTCCAACGGCGTTTAAAGCAGGAAGGCACCAGCTATCAGCAATTAAAAAATGAAATCCGTCGAGATACGGCAATTGAATTGTTGAGCAAAACCCAACAATCACTTCAGGAAATTAGCGATCAATTAAATTTCCATGATCCTAGCGCTTTTCATCGTGCCTTTAAAAAATGGACTGGGGTCAATCCTGGTGCATATCGACAATATACCGAAAGCTCATAATTGAAAGCTCATAATTGCGTGACTTATCACCTACTACTCAGCCACTATTTTGTGTATTTTACAAACAACTTAATTATAAAAGAAAACTCATCGCTGTGATTTCAAGGTTGAGCAGTGAACTGGACGTTCATCGGCACTGCATTGTCAAAGTATTAAATTTAGTTTACTTTTCAATCAATTTAAAGCATAAATTTTATGCAATTCGGCTGTCATACTCCCCCTGTAATATTAAATGTACGAGCATCTTTGGAGGTTTCCCCATGCTTAAGATGATGGATGTACTTGAACACAATCTAGTTCAAAATTTCTCTCACTCCCTCAACCAAGCTTCTGACCAATTAGATGAATTACTCAATCAAAGTATTCTAAATACCTCAGAAGAACAGTTACGCAATGTCATGTCTGCGTTTTTCAAACGTGAAGATGCACTTGAAGCAGCGCAAGCCCTAGATATTTGCCAAGAAGATTTACAATCTTTACAAGCAGGTTTAGCACTCAAAGATGAACACCTGTGCGATACCGCTAAAATTGTTGCACTATGTTTAGCTTTAGAAACAGACAGTTTGGCACAAGTTGAAATTCCAGACTGTTTGCAAGATTACCCGATGTAAGCTAAAACTTTGAGCATTCAGTTGCTGAAAGTATTTAAAAAGTGATGTCTTCATGGCATCACTTTTTTATTGGCTGTTGCAATAATAAATAAGAAAAATTGACTTTAAGCCGCTTGCTGCTTTTTGAATCAAAAGCTAGCTATCATCTTGCCAAGCGTTGTTTGTCTATGAAACACTAAGGACAGCTTCAAGGATGCATCAAGATGATTATTCGCAATAAAAACAACAGTTTTACCCTACTGTTTGCATGGTATGGGACAATTTTACCCACGGTCTTACCTGCACTTGCAATTGTGGTCTTCCTTTCTACGGTCTTAGTGTATTTGTCTTCTCACCACTTTTTTCAAGTGCCGAGCGTACCAGCCATTGGCTTTACCATTTTCGGTATTATTTTGTCTATTTTCCTCAGTTTTAGAAATAACGCCAGTTATGAACGTTGGTGGGAAGGTCGAAAATTGTGGGGGACGTTAATTGCAACATCACGGCATATTTCACGTGACTCATACGTACTGCCAGATCAACAGCGTCGGGTCTTGATGTATCGGGTCATGTTGTTTAGTAATTTATTGCGTAACCGTTTACGCAATCAAAACCAACCTATCGATTTTTATCAAAACAAAGTCAACCTCACATCTGCAGATTATGAAGCATTATTTCCGCATATTAATGCCGCACAGTTTATTTTAGAAAGCATTCAAAAAGAGTTAGTCAGCGCACTGAAAACAGGTGAAATTTCCGATATTATTTATCAAGGCTTGAATCAACATATTGTTGAATTGGGTAATGTGCAAGCAGGTTGCGATCGAATTCTCAGCACACCCTTGCCTTTTTCTTATTCAGTCTTGTTGCACCGCACTGTGTATTGCTTCTGCTTTATTCTGCCTTTTAGTTTAGAAGCAAGTTTAGGAATCTGGACACCAATTTTGGTGGGTTTAATTGCCTATTTATTCTTAGGTTTAGATGCTCTCAGCGAACAACTTGAAGAACCTTTTGGCCTGCAAGACAATGATTTACCGCTCAACTCCATGGTGCGATTAATTGAACGGGAAATGCTGAGTTCACTTGGCGAAGAACTGCCACCTGCAATTTTGGCAGTGAAAGGCAACCTAAGCTGACATCAGTTGAGTTGAGGCTCATAAATTGGTCTTGCACTTAAACTTTGCTAATCATTCGTCTATGTTTGCAAGCTGATAAATAGATCTCACAAGATTTTTAACTGATATAACACATCAGCCAGCAAGCCATTGTGCTAAAGTCACCCGATCATTGCCTGCATAATCTTTGACTGTACGAATGTCAGAAAAACCGTGTTCTGCAAAAATCGCTTGCACTGCTAAAGCTTGGTCATAGCCATGCTCTAGTGCAATCCATCCATTTGCTTTCAGCCAGTGCTTACCCTGCGAAATAATCTGCAGAATATCTGCCAAACCCTGATCTGCTGCCACCAATGCACGTTCAGGCTCTGCTGCCAAAGCAGACATGTGTGCATCATTAGCATCTATATACGGCGGATTAGATACAATTAAATCAAAACGTGGCTCGGCTGCTGAACCCAATGCCTCAAACCATGCACCACGGGCAAATTGCACCTGATTTAAAGCATGCTTGCTTGCATTTTCTTGAGCAACTGCAAGCGTTGGTAGGTAAATATCGGTTGCGGTTACCTGCCAATCTGGACGTTCAGATGCTAAAGCCAAAGCAATCGCCCCTGTACCTGTGCCTAAATCGACAATTACAGCATCACGTTGTAATGACAAAGCCAACACAGTTTCGACCAAAACCTCGGTATCAGGACGTGGCACCAAAGTATCGTGCGTGACTTTTAAATCCAGTGTCCAAAATGGCTGTGAACCTGTGATATACGCCAAAGGCTCGCCTGCTGCTATACGTGCCAAAGCCTGCACATACATCTGCTCTTGCGCGGCACTCAATTCCTGATCTGCACGATATTTTAATTCAAGCGCACTGAGTCCTAAAAAATGCTCTAACAACCAAATATTTTCTTGACGCTCATAGCTATCGACTTCACCACGTAGCGCCAAGGCTTGCGCAATATTCATTAACCACCGTTTTGCTGAGCAAGCATCGCCAACTGATCTGCCTGATATTCACGATGCAGACTATCTAGTAGTTCAGTTAAATCACCTTCCATCACCGCATCCAACTTATATAAAGTCAGGTTAATACGATGATCTGTCATACGTCCTTGCGGATAGTTATAGGTACGAATACGCTCAGAACGGTCACCCGAACCCACCAAATCACGACGCATTTCTGAAGTTGCTGCATCTGCTGCAGCACGTTTGGCATTTTCCAAACGTGATGCCAACAACGCCATCGCTTTCGCTTTGTTTTTATGCTGTGAACGCTCTTCCTGACATTCCACCACAGTACCCGTCGGAATGTGGGTTATACGCACTGCAGAGTCGGTTTTGTTAACATGCTGACCACCCGCACCCGAAGCACGATAGGTATCGATACGCAAATCGGCAGGGTTAATATCTACCGTGGTGTCTACATCTACTTCAGGTAAAATTGCCACAGTACACGCTGATGTATGCACACGACCTTGCGATTCAGTCGCAGGAACACGTTGCACACGATGCGCACCACTTTCAAACTTCAAACGGCCATACACGCCTTCGCCATTCACCAAGCAAATGACTTCTTTATATCCGCCGTGTTCACCTTCATTTTCAGATAAAATTTCGATTCTCCAGCCCTGACTTTCGGCATATTTGCTATACATGCGGAATAAGTCACCCGAGAAAATCGCGGCTTCATCGCCACCTGTCCCTGCGCGAATCTCCAAATAAGCCGAGTTGGCATCATTCGGGTCTTTTGGAATCATTAAAATATTTAAGTCAGCTTCAAGTTGCTGAATCAGCGCTTTATTGTCTTTAATTTCTTCTTGCGCCATTTCCTTAAAGTCAGGATCAGACAACATTGCTTCGGCTGTTTCAATATCGGCTTCGGCTTGTGTGTATTGTGACCACACTGCCGTAATTTCGTCTAAATCACTGTGTTCACGTGATAATTGACGAAAACGCTTGTTATCTGAAATCACTTCAACATCTGCCAACAAAGCAGTCAATTCTTCATGGCGGTCAGAAAGCTGATCTAATCGTAAACGTAACGATTCTTTCATTGTTTAAAAAATCTCAATGCAAAGGCTGTTACATGCAACACGCAGCACAGCGAAATAAAAAATTGCGCATAGTTTACCGATTCTACCACCCAAATAACATCATTATTAAGTCTGTACGATGTTTGAAATGCCTATCTGCAGATGTTCTAGCAGTATTTCTGCTTGATGATGCTGTGCATTGCGGTGAATGTACAACTCACCAAGTACCGCAATTAGCATCCGCATTTGGACATTTTTTTAGCAATTTTAATCAAACTCATACAAAGCCCACACCAAAGAACACCAATCTCGTCTGCACTCTCCACATTTTAAAAGCGGCGCTTTGTTAAATTGAGCCCATCAAAATTGATCATAAATAAGTCCTATAAATGGACATGGAGTTCAACATGAAACTTAATGCAATGTTAATGACAGCAGCTTTAGCCACAGCTTCAATGCTCAGTGCCAACGTTTATGCAGACAATACTACGCGCGTTGCCGCAGCCAGTGCTTTAGGCAGTGTTGCAGGTACAGCTATTGGTAAAAATATGGGTGGTACTACGGGTGCAACACTAGGCGCTGCCTTAGGCGGTGCTGGTGGTGCAGCCGTGGCGAGTGATAAGCGTCATCGTACTGAATCTGCAATTGGTGGTGCTTTGGGTGGTGGTGCGGGTTATACCGTAGGTAAAAATATGGGCGGTACCAATGGTGGTTATATTGGTTCAGCTTTAGGTGCAGCAGGTGGTGCAGCACTCGGCAATAAAATCTCGAAAGATAAAGAATATGACCGCTATCAAGAACGTAAATGGAAGAAAAAACGCAACCGTCGTTAATCTTGAACGATAGGCATAGAGCAGCAAAAAAGCATCAACACAGGTTTGATGCTTTTTTATAGGATTAATTTTTCTTCATATATCAGTTCAAAAAAACGACCATAATCAATATGAAGAAATTTAGCAGTGCAATTACAAAGTCTTTACCAAACTTTGCAGATTTACCTCATTGCCCTTCACGATCTTTGCCATCTGTTTCTATATCTTCATTACAAAACATATTAATCAATATTTGGAGCATCCGCATGAAACTTAATCGTATTTTATTGGGTAGCGTTATCGCAAGTTCTGCCTTGCTTATGAGTACTGCGCATGCAAACGATACACGTGTTGCCGTAAGTTCTGCCTTGGGTGGTGCTGTCGGAGCAGCAATTGGTCAACAAATGGGTGGACAAACAGGCGCGATGATTGGTTCAGCCATTGGTGGTGCGGGCGGTGCTGCAGCTTCTGCCAATAAACGTGACCGCAACGGTGCCATGATTGGTGCTGCCTTGGGCGGTGCAGGTGGATATAGCGTTGGTCGCAATATGGCAGGCAACAATGGTGGCTATGTCGGTGCAGGACTCGGCTCTGCAGGTGGTGCAGTATTAGGTCAAAAAGTTAGTGAAGACCGTCGTGATGATCGTTATGACCGCCGCTATGATAGCCGTGGCTATCGCTACAATGACTACCGTTATAATGACCGTTACCGCAAAGACAATGGCTTACATTTAGGTCACTATAAAAATGGTAAACGTCGTTAATTTCTCACGATACTTCTAACAATCAGCACCTTCGGGTGCTTTTTGTTTGCTGACTACTTGCTTGGATAAATGTTTTTTTATAAAGCGTGCTTTTTGGATGAATGTCGCGCGTTGTTAAATGGCAATATCTCATGACTCGCCCATATATCGAAAATTTTCGATATACAAAATCAGTGCAGCATCGTATGATAAAACTCTCTTTAATCAAGCTGGAATAAATGATGCGTTCCCTGCAAGACACAAAATTTGCCATTCTTGAACTCGCACCTGTACGTGATGATCAATCAGTACAGTTTTCACTGCATCATGCACTTGAATTAGCACGACACGCAGAACAACTCGGCTATGACCGTTTGTGGTTGGCGGAACATCATAATATGGATGGCATTGCCAGCTCAGCAACCGCAGTTCTTTTGGGTTATTTATTAGCAAATACGCAAAAAATTAAACTCGGTTCTGGCGGTATTATGCTCCCCAACCACGCACCGTTAGTGGTCGCTGAACAGTTTGGAACTTTAGCGACTTTATATCCTAACCGTATTGAACTCGGTTTAGGTCGCGCACCAGGCACAGATCAAGTGACCATGCGTGCGCTGCGTCGTGGGCGACAGGAAACTGAAGATCAATTTCCGCAAGATGTTTTAGAAATTCTTCATTATTTTAAAGATGCTGAACCACAACAACGTATTGTTGCTACGCCAGGACAAGGTACGCATGTTCCTGTATGGTTACTCGGTTCAAGTTTATTTAGCGCACAGCTAGCTGCAAAATTAGGACTACCCTACTCATTTGCCTCACACTTTGCGCCGCGTATGCTTGCTCAAGCCATTCAGTTATATCGTGACAATTTTGAGCCTTCAGAATATTTAGAGCGGCCTTATGTGTCTATGGGTGTGCCAACAGTGGTTGCAGATACCGACCAAGAAGCAGAATTTTTGGCGACTAGTGCCTATCAGCGTGTTTTAGGTTTAATGCGTGGACAAAGCCTAAAACTCAAAGCTCCAGTCGAAAGTATGGATGGCTTATGGTCACCTGCAGAAAAAATGTCAGTTGATAGTTTTTATGCCATGGCGCAAATTGGCTCAAAGGCGACTGTCAAAGCAGGATTGGAAAACTTATTGGCGAAGTATGATGTCGATGAGTTTATTTTTACCTGTGACATCTATGACACAGAAAAACGCTTACATAACTTTGATTTGCTCATGCAAATGAAGTTAGATACTTAATTAGCTCCGACCTTGTAATTCTATTGAGCTACAAGGTTTCATCAATTAAAAACATTTAAAATAAATAACTTAAATCCGTTTTCTTGTTCTCTTTCGCTTAAATCTCAGTAATCTCAGTTGAATTAATTTTCAATCTTTAGGAATGACTGGCTCGCCTGCACAAAAGACTTTACCAAACAGTACTGCCCCAACAAAATAGAGTAAATGTTCTAATTTATAAAATGAATATATCAAGAGATTCAGCATGGTCAGTCCTAAACACGACGTACATAGACACGCTTTTCAAAACTGCTTGGCAGATTTTCAAGAATTCCAAGGCGAATGCATTCCTGCAACTGAAATCAAACAGCATGACTTCACAGGTTTACGCGTTGCAGTTATTGGTGCAAATCAGGACAGCGTGGCACAACTCGATAGAATTTGTCAGCAAGCAACATCTGTTCAAGTCTTTCAAATTGCACCGCATTTTGTCCTGCCAAGTACAGAACGTGGCATCCATCGCCTAATTAGCCATCCTTTGGTGTTTAAAAATCGACGTTTGTTTAATAACCGCGTCAAAAATATTTTGGCTTTACGCTTTTTAGATGCTCAAGTCAAAGACACGTGGCTTAAACGTCAACTCACACCAAACATTGCAGATACACATCAACGCTATTTTAAATCTGATCATTATTATTCAGCTTTACAACGCGAAAATTGCCATTTGATTACTTGGCCAATTGTCAAAGTCTGTGCACATAGCGTGCATAGTATTGATGGACAAGAACATCCTATTGATACCATTATCACTACATTTTAAGTCACACTAAAAGCATTATCATTTAAATAAATAGTAGCTTGATTTTTATTCTATTTAAATCCAATAAAAAAGAGCCAAAATAAAATTTTGGCTCTTTTAATACATATAGTTTCATTAACCAATACGACGTTTTAAACCTGTCATTTGTAAAACACGTGTTGAAATTTCTTCAATCGACATTTCTGAAACATTTAAATATTTAATCCCTTCTGAAATATAAATACCTTCAATCGCACGCAATTCCATTTGGCATTGATTAAAACTTGCATAACGGCTATTGGCTTTACGTTCAGTACGAATTGCCACAAGGCGTTCAGCATCAATCATCAAGCCAAATAACTTATGTTTATGCGGCTTTAATACGGCTGGCAAACGGTTGTCATCGAGGTCTTCTTCAGTCAATGGATAGTTCGCCACACGAATCCCGAACTGTAAAGAAAGGTAGATGGAAGTTGGCGTTTTACCCGAACGCGACACCCCAATCAGAATCAGATCGGCCTTGTCGTAATGGCGTGTACGTGCGCCATCATCGTTATCTAAGGCAAAATGCACCGCATCAATACGTGCCTTGTAAGATTCAGAATCTGTTACGGCATGCGTCTGCCCGACCAAAGTGGTTGGTGGTGTTCCTAACTCTTCAGAAAGCTTACTAATTAAGCCTTCAAATACATCTAAATTAATTGCTTTGGCAGTGTTGATAATGTCACGCACATATTGGTCAACCAAGGTATCAAACACCAAAGGTAATTGACCATCAATTTGTGCTCGGGCATTAATCTCTGCCACCACATTCATAGCCGCTTCTTCAGACGTAATATAAGGATGAATATGAATATCAAAGTCCACATTTGGAAATTGCGCTAAGAGTGAATGTCCAAGGGTTTCAGCCGTAATTGCAGTTCCATCGGAAATAAAAAAAACACTCCGCTTAATTTGTTTACCATCTGACATTAAAATTCTCCTTAAACATTTGTCTTAGTGCTATATAATCTTTATAGTAAACCGATCTTACATGACTGTCGCTTAGTAAAACCAAATTGCTAAGTAGATTTATTATAATTTCATGACAAGATAGTGATTAATACTGCAAAAGTGGAGTAACAACTTTGGAAGCGCGCGTAATTGGTCTGGAAAAATTAGGGAAACACGATGTTGAGCTCGTGGGTGGGAAAAACTCATCTTTGGGCGAAATGATCAGCCACTTATCTAATGCTGGTGTATCGGTACCAGGTGGCTTTGCAACAACAGCTGCTGCTTATCGTGAATTTCTCGAGCAAAGTGGCCTAAACGCTAAAATTCAAGCAGAGCTAAAAACACTCAATGTAGATGACGTGAATGCGCTTGCTGAAACTGGTGCAAAAATTCGTCAATGGATTGTCGACACTCCGCTTACTGCATCACTAGAACAAGAAATCCGAGTTGCTTTTGAAGCACTCTCTAACGGCAACCCAAACATCGCGGTTGCCGTTCGTTCATCTGCAACTGCAGAAGATCTACCAGACGCATCTTTCGCAGGTCAGCAAGAAACATTCCTAAACATCCGTGGCATTGACAACGTATTAATTGCCATTAAAGAAGTTTTTGCATCTTTGTACAACGACCGCGCGATTTCTTACCGTGTACACCAAAACTTTGACCACGATGTCGTTGCTTTGTCTGCAGGCGTACAACGTATGGTACGTTCAGAAACTGGCGCTGCTGGTGTAATGTTTACCCTAGATACAGAATCTGGTTTCCGTGATGCTGTATTCATTACTGCTTCTTATGGTTTGGGTGAAATGGTGGTTCAGGGTGCAGTTAACCCAGATGAATTCTATATTTCTAAGCCTTTATTAAAAGCAGGCAAACACTCAGTTTTACGTCGTAACCTTGGCTCTAAACACCAAAAAATGATTTATGGTGAAGAAGGCGCGGCTGGTAAATCTGTAGTTGTGGTCGATGTTGAAAAACAAGATCGCCAACAGTTCTCTTTAAATGATCACGAACTGCAAGAATTAGCGAAACAAGCGTTAATTATTGAAGAACATTATCAAGCGCCTATGGATATTGAATGGGCAAAAGATGGTGATGACGGTCAAATCTACATCGTTCAAGCACGTCCTGAAACTGTAAAAAGCCGTGAAAACGTCGGTACTATGGAACGCTACCTATTGAAACAAAAAGGTACGGTCATTTGTGAAGGTCGTTCAATTGGTCAGCGTATCGGTTCTGGTAGAGTCCGCGTTGTAACGTCTATTAAAGAAATGGACAAAGTTCAGGAAGGTGACGTTCTTGTTTCAGACATGACTGATCCAGACTGGGAACCAGTGATGAAACGTGCTGCTGCAATTGTCACTAACCGCGGTGGTCGTACTTGTCACGCTGCAATTATTGCCCGTGAATTAGGCGTACCTGCAATTGTAGGTTGTGGTAATGCAACTGAAGTTTTGACTGATGGTCAGGAAGTTACAGTTTCTTGCGCCGAAGGCGACACAGGTTTCATTTATGAAGGTGCTTTAGATTTTGAAGTTCAAAAGAACTCAATCGAATCTATGCCTAAACTTCCGTTCAAAATCATGATGAACGTTGGTAACCCAGACCGCGCATTTGACTTTGCTCAAATTCCAAACGAAGGGATTGGTCTTGCACGTTTAGAATTCATCATCAACCGTATGATTGGTGTGCATCCTAAAGCATTACTTAATATTGACAGCTTACCACGTGAAACACGTGCAGCAGTTATGGCGCGTACTGCGGGCTATTCATCGCCAATCGAATTCTATGTAGAAAAATTGGTTGAAGGTATTTCTACCCTTGCTGCTGCATTCGCTGACAAACCAGTGATTGTGCGTATGTCTGACTTCAAATCAAACGAATACGCAAACTTAATTGGTGGTAAGTTATATGAGCCAGAAGAAGAAAACCCAATGTTGGGCTTCCGTGGTGCAAGTCGTTATGTGTCTGACAATTTCCGTGACTGCTTCGAGCTTGAATGTCGTGCCTTGAAAAAAGTACGTGACGAAATGGGCTTAACCAACGTACAAATTATGATTCCATTTGTACGTACCGTTGCTGAAGCAAAACGTGTGATCGAATTGCTTGCGCTGAATGGTTTAAAACGTGGTGAAAATGGTCTGAAAGTGATCATGATGTGTGAATTACCAACCAACGCATTGTTGGCTGAACAATTCCTTGAGCACTTCGATGGTTTCTCTATCGGCTCAAATGACTTAACTCAGTTAACACTTGGTTTAGACCGTGACTCAGGCATTGTTTCTCACCTGTTCGATGAACGTGACCCTGCAGTGAAAGCATTACTTTCTATGGCAATTCACGCATGCCGTAAAGCAGGTAAATATGTCGGTATCTGTGGTCAAGGCCCTTCAGATCACCCTGACCTTGCACGTTGGTTAATGGAACAAGGTATTGAATCTGTATCTTTAAACCCAGACTCAGTTTTAGACACTTGGTTCTTCCTTTCTGAAGAAAAAGCTCAACAAGCGTAGTAAAACGTGTTAAAAGAAAACCCATGCACCTGCGTGGGTTTTTTTTCAAATTCATTTTTTGAGATTTTATATTTATGCAAATTTACTTGGCACGAAATAATCAACAAGCTGGGCCATACACCTTAGAGCAGCTCAACCAAATGCTCGCCAGCCAACAAGTGTTGCTGACAGATTTGGCTTGGCACCAAGGCATGAGCGAATGGAAAGCTTTAGGTGAACTCACCCAAGGTAAACTTGTATATGAACCACAAGGCTACGTCAGCACACCACCTGCCCCTGAACATTCACCTTTTCAAAATACAGATTACACGGCTACAAACACATCACGACCAAGCTCAGCATCGTCAAACTCCAGAACACAGGCAACAAAAAATGAATTGGCGAGCATTAACCAACGTGCTTTAGCCAAAATTATAGACATGTTGTTATGGTTGCCTGCAGCAGCACTTCCCTCTTTTTTCTTAAATGCGGACCAGTTTGAACAATTGTCTGGTTTACAACAAAAAATGCAGGCAGCGACAACGTCTGATCAAGCCATGCAATTGCAAACTGAACTCTTTCAGCTCATTCCAATGCAAGCTTGGCAAGCGGTGGCAATTTATTTATTGATTATGCTGGGCATACAAGCCTTCCTGCTGGCTAAAACTGGACAAAGTATTGGCAAACGTCTGACTAAAATTAAGATTGTCGATGCTGAAACCGATGAAAAAGTCAGCCTAATGCGTGTGTTTACTATTCGCTCTATCATTTTCATTATTTTGAATATGATGTTTATGCCCTTCATCACAATTTTAGATTATGGCTTTGCATTTGGTGCAAAACGACAGGCTTTGCACGATAAACTCGCCAAAACCAAAGTCGTAAAGCAATAATTTGATTTTATTTATTCAGGGATGATTGATCATCCCTTTTTTCTTATAATATTGATAAATATAAATAAATTAAAATTAACACAAATAATTCCGAGTATAAAAATTGGTTTTCATTCCCTCCACTTAAAGCCGCTTTATGTGTAGCTTAGTTTGTCGATATCAGGCATAATGCCCTACAACGTAGCGGTGTCCGATGATTAAGAAGACTTTTTCATCTTTTATGATGTCTTTTTAATCATGCGACACTTTAATCGCTATCCCATATTAAATTAGGGAATGGGACTCTTCACCGAGGTTGTAAAATGAGACAAACGATTTTAGCTGTATTGTCTTTATCTACGATGGCTGCACTCTTAACTGGGTGTGGCGGTGATTTAGTACTTCTGAACTCAAAAGGTCCAGTTGCAGCAGGTCAAAGTAACCTGATGATGACTGCGATTTACCTAATGCTATTGGTGGTTATTCCATCTGCAATTATGGCATTGTGGTTCGGTTGGAAATATCGCGCATCGAATAAAGACGCAGACTATCAACCAACATGGTCACACTCTACTGCAATTGAAATTGTAGTATGGGGTATACCTGTTATTATTATTTGTATTTTAGCTTGGTTAACTTGGTGGGGTTCCCACAAGTACGACCCTTACCGTCCGCTAGAATCCGAAAAAGCTCCTTTAACTGTTCAAGTTATTGCTGAACAATTTAAATGGATCTTCATCTACCCAGAACAGAACATTGCTACTGTTAACGAATTACGCTTCCCAGAGCAAACGCCTGTAAGCTTACGTTTAACATCTAACTTCACAATGAACTCGTTCTTTATCCCTGCATTATCTGGTCAGATTTATGCAATGGCGGGTATGCAAACTCACTTGAACGTTTTAGCAGACAACACGGGCGAATTCCGTGGTTTCTCATCTAACTACTCAGGTTATGGTTTCTCGCAAATGCGCTTTAAAGCTCACTCTGTAACTCAAGCTGATTTTGAGCAATGGGTAACAGCTGTTAAAGCAGGTCAAGGTACGACTATCAATCCTCAAGCTGTTCAAAAAACAGTTTTAGATCAAGCTGAATTTGCTTCTTTACGTGACGGTAACCGTTCACAGAAACAAATTGATGCAATGGTTCGTAACGCCAAAACTGAATTAGAGAAAAAACTTGCTGCAACGGCTTTAAAAGAAGGTCCATATAAGACTCAGCCACATCCTGTGACTTATTACTCTTCTGTTGAGCAAGGCTTGTTTGAATCAGTGATCAATAACTATATGAGTAACTACCATGGTGCTGACCATTCAGCTCCTGTAGTGGCTGGTGAAGCGCCTGCTTCTGAAACTCATGTAGCAGTTGAACATGCGACTGCTTCTCAAGGGGAATAAGACATGAGCTTATTAGGTAAGTTAGGTCCAGATGCAATTCCTTACGATCCAATCGTATTGGTAACTGTTGCAGCGATGATCTTAGGTGGTCTTGCAGCGATTGCTGGTATTACCTACTTCAAAAAATGGGGCTACTTGTGGAACGAATGGTTCACATCTGTAGACCATAAAAAAATTGGTATCATGTATATCTTTGTATCTGTAGTCATGTTACTTCGTGGCTTCGCAGATGCGATCATGATGCGTCTTCAACAGTTCCTTGCGAAAGGTGGTGGTGAAGGCTATTTACACCCAGAACACTATGACCAGATTTTCACCGCACACGGTGTGATCATGATCTTCTTCGTGGCAATGGGTCTTGTTGTTGGCTTAATGAACATCTCTGTACCATTACAGATTGGTGCTCGTGACGTAGCCTTCCCGTTATTAAACTCTTTAAGCTTCTGGTTATTCGCTGGTGCTGCAGGTTTAATGATGGTTTCACTTGCATTAGGTGAATTCGCTGCTACAGGTTGGATGGCTTATCCTCCTCTATCTGGTATCGAATACTCTCCAGGTGTTGGTGTTGACTACTATATTTGGGCACTACAGGTTTCTGGTCTAGGTACGCTATTAACGGGTGTTAACTTCTTCGTTACCATCATCAAAATGCGTGCGCCTGGCATGAAACTTATGGACATGCCTATTTTCACTTGGACATCATTAGTTACTGCGGTACTTATCATTGCAACTTTCCCAGTTTTAACTGCGACAATTGCGATGTTAACGCTTGACCGTTACTTCGGTTTCCACTTCTTTACCAACGACATGGGTGGTAGCCCAATGTTGTATGTAAACTTGATTTGGACATGGGGTCACCCAGAAGTATATATCTTAGTATTACCAGCATTTGGTATTTACTCTGAAGTAACTGCGACTTTTGCGCGCAAAACTTTGTTCGGTTACAAATCAATGGTGTACGCAACCGTTGCAATTGGTGTGTTATCACTTGTTGTATGGGTTCACCACTTCTTTACCATGGGTGCAGGTGCCAACGTTAACGCGTTCTTCGGTATCATGACCATGATTATTGCGATTCCTACTGGTGTGAAAATCTTCTCTTGGTTATTCACTATGTACAAGGGTCGTATTACCTACACTACCCCAATGCTATGGACACTTGGCTTCCTTGTGACTTTCGGTATCGGTGGTTTAACAGGTGTATTAATGGCAGTTCCACCAGCGGACTTCCTTGTACACAACTCTTTATTCTTGATTGCTCACTTCCATAACGTAATTATTGGTGGTGTTGTATTCGCGATGTTCGCAGGTATCATTTTCTACTGGCCAAAAATGTTTGGTTGGAGACTCAATGAAACTTGGGGTAAAGCAGCATTCTGGTTCTGGTTCTTCGGTTTCTACTTTGCATTCATGCCGTTGTATATCCTTGGTTTCATGGGTATGACACGTCGTTTGAATACTTATGACAACCCTGAATGGGATCCGTACTTGTCAATCGCGTTCTTCGGTTCTGTGTTAATTGCTATCGGTTTATTCTGCTTCGTTATGCAGATCGTGGTTGGTTTCTTACAACGCAACCAACGTTTAGACCTTACAGGCGATCCATGGGATGGTCGTACGCTTGAATGGGCGACTTCTTCTCCAGCACCGTTCTATAACTTTGCTCACCTTCCAAAGATCAATGGTATTGATACTTTCTGGACTGACAAAGAAAATGGTGTTGCATACGCTCGTCCAACGAAGTATGAAGATGTCCATATGCCAACTAACCGTGCAGCTGGCTTCATAATTGCAATGTTTATTACAACTATGGGCTTCGCATTAATCTGGCATATTTGGTGGCTAGCAATCGTTACGTTCATTGCGGCAATCATCAGCTTCATCGTGAGTTCTTTCACGAAGAAAGTGGACTACTATGTTCCTGCTGCTGAAGTTGAGCGTATTGAAAACGAACGCTATGCGATCCTTGAAAAACACTTGAAGAAGGACTAAGACATGGCTGAAGTACTTCATCACGACAACCACGGACATGATGATCATCACCACGATGATACAGACATCACCGTCTTTGGTTTCTGGACCTACTTGATGAGTGACCTTGTAATTTTTGGTACACTTTTCATCGCGTTCGCTGTATTAAGTAGCCACGTTCCAGTAGGCACTCCAACAGCTAAAGATTTGTTTGGCGAGTCATTAGGCTTCGTTTTAACAGAAACTTTTGCCCTGTTGATTTCTTCTGTAACTTTCGGTTTTGCCGTTTTAGCTGCTTACAAGAAAGATGTTGCTAAAGTTCTAACTTGGTTAGGCGTGACTTGGGTTTTCGGTGCGATCTTTATTGGTATGGAACTTTATGAGTTCAACCATTTAGTTCACGCTGGACATGGTCCAAGTGCGAGTGCGTTCTTATCTGCGTTCTTTACTTTGGTTGGTACGCACGGTATTCACGTAACTTCAGGTTTAGTTTGGATGATCGTGTTAATGGTTCAAATCAAGAAATATGGTTTGACTATTCCGAACATGCGTCGTTTAGCTTGCCTAAGCTTGTTCTGGCACTTCCTTGACATCGTTTGGATCTGTGTATTCAGCGTAGTTTACTTGATGGGAGTTCTCTAATGAGTCACGATCACAACTCTGCTGGTGCATCACACGGTAACACTAAGCAATATACGATTGGCTTTATCCTTTCTGTTATCCTTACCATTATTCCTTTTGGTATGGTTATGGCAGGTGGTTTTGGCCGTGGTATTTTGATTACTGTTATTTCGATTACAGCAGTTGCTCAGATTCTTATTCAATTAATTTATTTCTTGCATATGAATTCTTCTTCAGAGCAACGTTGGAACGTGATTGCATTCGTGTATACCATTCTGACCATTGCCATCCTTTTGGTTGGTTCTGTATGGATCATGAACTACCTACACTACAACATGATGATCTAAACTGGTTGTCATGCTGAAAAAGTATTTATTCCTGACAAAGCCAGGAATTCTCTTTGGTAATTTTATTACCACTTTGGGTGGCTACTTTGTAGCTGCCCAAGGTTCTGTAGATTTCCTTCTCCTACTGCTTACTCTGCTTGGTACAACGCTTGTTGTCGCCTCAGGATGTGTGGTCAACAATATTATTGACCAAGACATCGACCAAAAAATGCAACGCACACAAAACCGTGCTTTAGTGAAAAAAACTGTTTCTGTTCCTATTGCGCTGATTTATTCAGTGGTATTGGGCATAATTGGTTTTAGCATTTTATGGTTTGGAGTTAACGCATACGCTTTTCTTTTTGCACTGATTGGTTTCGTGGTTTATGTCGGCTTTTACAGTCTATGGACCAAACGCACAACAATTCATCAAACCATTATTGGCAGTATTTCAGGCGCAAGCCCACCTGTCATTGGTTATACAGCTGTTGCAAATCAATTTGACTTAGCTGCACTACTTATCTTTTTAGGTTATGCACTTTGGCAAATGCCCCACTCTTGGGCGATTGCAATTTACCGTTTTGATGATTACAAAAATGCGGGGATTCCAATTTTGCCAGTTGCTCGTTCAATTTTACGAACGAAAATTGAATCACTAATTTATGTGGTGTTATTTACCGTTGCCATGAATGGACTGTTTGTATTTGGTTATGCAAACTGGCTATATCTGGTTATTTTGAATACACTTTGTATTTATTGGTTCTATATTGGCGTCATTGGCTTCAAAGCAGAAAATGATCAATTATGGGCAAAACGCTTTTTCCTATTTTCGGTTATTTTAATTACTGTTGTGAGTTTATGTTTTAGCTTTACAGCAACCGCACCAAGCACGCAAATCATACTTTTTTAAAAGATAGAGTTTAGCTCTATCTTTTAATGGAGTGCCTGCCTACCCTCTCCACACTTCAATATTTAAATAATAACAATTTATCTGTCTTTGATTTATTCGTCCTTAATAATTTTCGAATTAAACACTCTAAAAGTTAGTGACATACAAATACAAAGTATAAAATTTAAATTCCAATCATAGATGCAAAATATTACATTCCCTTTTTACCCAAGCCGATCTTTTCTTAGACCAAGCCTTGAATTTACTTGGTAAAAGCTCTAAAATTCACGCTTCGCAATTTTGCGACACAACTTCGGTTGTGACTCCTTGCTTCTGGCTCAATTTAGTCAGGGGCTGCATAAACCGTAAGGAGCTGACAATGCGTCACTACGAAATCGTACTTTTGGTACACCCAGACCAAAGCGATCAAGTTGTGGGTATGGTAGAACGTTACCTAACTCACATCAAAGAAGCTGAAGGTCAAATTCACCGTTTAGAAGATTGGGGCCGTCGTCAATTGGCTTACCCAATTAACAAAATTCACAAAGCGCACTACATTCTTATGAACGTTGAATGTGGTCAAACTACGCTTGACGAGTTAGAAGAATTGTTCCGTTATAACGACGCGATCCTTCGTAGCTTGATCATCCGTCGTGAAAACGCTATCACTGAAGAGTCATTATTGGCTAAGAGTGCTGAAGAAAAACGTGCGCGTAAAGCTCAACGTGAAGAAGCACAACACGCTAACCAAGACTCTGCTGAAGCTTAAGGAGAACATCAATGGCACGTTTTTACCGTCGTCGCAAGTTCTGCCGCTTTACAGCTGAGAACGTTACGTACATCGACTACAAAGATATCGATACACTAAAACAGTACATCACTGAAAATGGCAAGATTGTTCCTAGCCGTATTACAGGTACTAAAGCTCGTTACCAACGTCAATTAGCGCTTGCTATTAAACAAGCTCGCTACTTAGCGTTGATCCCTTACACTGACAATCATAAGTGAGGTTGAGCTGTGGATATTATCTTATTACAACGCATTAAGAACCTTGGTAAATTAGGCGATAAAGTTTCAGTTAAAGCTGGTTACGGCCGTAACTACTTGATCCCTCAAGGTAAAGCAGTTGCTGCAACTGAAGCAAACACTGCTGCATTTGAAGCTCGTCGTGCTGAACTTGAGAAGCAAGAAGCTGAAATTTTAGCTGCTGCTCAAGCACGTGCTGACCAATTGAACGAAGTTAACATCGTAATCACTGCTAAAGCTGGTGATGAAGGTAAACTTTTCGGTTCTATCGGTACTCGTGACATCGCTGACGCGTTAACGAATGCTGGTCTTGAAGTTGACCGTGCAGAAGTTCGTTTACCAAACGGTGCGCTTCGTCACACTGGTGAATTCAACATCGCAATCCAATTGCACCATGATGTTGTTGCTGAAGTTCTCGTTACTATCGTATCTGAGTAATTTGCTGCAAAAGAAAAGAGCATGCCTAATCGCATGCTCTTTTTTTGTCTTTAGAATATACGATTAGTACAATTTTCCTAAATCGTCCTGCACGCTTTGACTTATCCTTCGCCAAAATCTACTCGCTTTTTTTTCTAGAGGGCGTATCATCGGGAAGTGGAAAGAATATGAGTTTCAAATTCTATCCCCGTGCATTATTCAGCATTTACTGTTTTAAAAATCAGGGATTTATATGTCACAGGCGACTGCTAGCGCAAAGCAACATACTGCAAAGTCTGATCTAAAACCAAATGAGAACAGCCCGCTTAAAGAGTTTCGTACCCCACCGCATAACTTAGCCATCGAACAAGCTGTTTTGGCTGCGTTAATGACTGTGGCCGAATCTTTTGAACAAGTGGGTGATGTGCTACAAGAATCTGATTTTTACGCGACACGCCACAAATATATTTTCCGCGCCATTGATTCTTTGTCTAAAGAAAACTCACCTTATGATGCCGTATTGGTGAATGACTGGCTGATTAAACAAAATTTACTTGAAGCTGCAGGCGGGGAAGAATACTTAATGCAGCTCATGGCAGACTCGCCTTCTAGTTTTTATAACCTAGAAACCTATGCCACGAAAATTAAAGAATTCTCGACCCTCAGAAACATGATTAAAGTCAGTTCTGAAATTTTACAAAATGCCTATGACACCAAAGGGCGTAGTGTAAGTGAGATTTTAGATTTGGCTGAAACTAATATTTTCCAAATTGCCGAACAACACAATAACAATGCCAAAGCGCAAGGCCCAAAAGCCATTTCGAGTGTGGTTGCCGATGTATTCGATAAACTTGATGAACTTTCTAAAATGGAAGGCAATATTACAGGTTTAACCACAGGCTTTGTGGAGTTAGATAATAAAACTTCGGGCATGCAAGCGGGTGATTTGATTATTGTCGCTGCGCGTCCATCTATGGGTAAAACCACCTTTGCCATGAATTTGGTTGAAAGTGTTTTGTTTAACAATGACTTACCTGCCCTTGTCTACTCTATGGAAATGCCTGCAGACTCAATTGCAATGCGTTTGATTTCTGCATACGGCAAAGTGCATCAAGGGAACTTACGTTCAGGTAAACTCAGTGGCGATGAATGGTCAAAAGTCACAGGCACGATTTTACAACTGCAAGAAAAGCATTTGTATATTGATGACTCATCTGCCCTGCCGCCTACGGAAGTACGTGCACGTGCGCGACGCATTGCCAAACAACATGGCGGTAAAATTGGCTGTATCATGGTCGATTATTTGCAGTTAATGAAAGTCCCAGGCATGGGCGATAACCGTGTCGGCGAAATCTCAGAAATTTCACGTAGCTTAAAAGCCTTGGCCAAAGAGATGAACTGCCCTGTGATTGCTTTGTCACAGCTCAACCGCTCATTAGAGAACCGACCTAATAAACGCCCTGTGATGTCTGACTTGCGTGAATCTGGTGCAATTGAGCAGGATGCGGATTTAATCATGTTTATTTACCGCGACGAAGTTTACAATAAAGAATCTAAAGAAGCAGGTACTGCCGAAATTATTATTGGTAAACAGCGTAACGGCCCAATTGGTACGGTACGTCTTGCTTTTGAAGGGCAATATACGCGTTTTAGTAACTTATCTCCTGAGTATTATGCTCAGTATGATGATGAAGAGTAATGCTTGCATTGCTCTTTTTTATTAAAACCATGTTTTAATCTGACTTATTAACTTTGCCCACCATAGTTTCCAACTTGAGAGTAAATTATAATCTTGACTATTTTCTTCCATTTCAAGTGATGGAAATGCTTTATTTAATTGCTTGCATGTCGGATACTTTTGTTGCAGTTGCGCCAAATAATGTGTCTGATCATAGTCTATAAAACCATCTAAAATCCCAACCTCTGATCTATCGACTGTAGAACAATTTGAGGTCTGCTTATTCCAAGCTAAAAATGGGACAATCGGTTTAGATAAAACAAGCTGGTCATTCTTACAGTTTAATGTTGCAAATGAAACTACTTGATATTGCTGGGGTTTAGCACCATCTGGTGCATAAGCTAAACCAATAATTAATTGGTTTTTAGCTGTACTTTTACCTGAAAATCCACTGTACCATTGAGTAGGCTTTTTATATTTAACCTCATCTAGTATTGAGCGAAAAATAAATTGACCTGAACTGAGTTCAAAAATGAAGTCTGAACTCTCCTGTACTGCCAGTGAACCTTGGTAACGGGCAATAAAAACGTCATTGGGTGAATGTGGCATACAAGCCATAACTGACTGACAAAAAAATAAAGTACTCCATCCCAGATAACAAAATATTTTCATTATTTATTCAACATATCCAAGTTTAAAATGCTTTGTTTAATCTCTCTTTGAGTTCATTTAAATTACGAACCCACTCTCCACAATCATCTGAATCTTGCCATAACTCGTACAGTTTAGAATTTCCTGAGTGAGAGCATCTAACACCATAATAGCTTTTAGAACGTATAGTTTTATATGAAAAATAAAGTCTGAAACTTTTACAAATTATTTGCAATCAATAACCTAATAGATTTTTCGATCTTAAATTAATTTATGATCAAAAACTTAAATGTTCATGTCTATTTGAGGTTGATAGGTCTACAATAGTGAATATTTTTAAATAGAACTATTTTTAGTATTTATTTATCACTCCACAGTGTATCTAACACAAATTACCAATTGTCATTCCCAAGGAGTATTTAGGGTGCGCCAAGCAACAGTTTATATTGACAGTCAGGCACTGCAATATAATTTAAACCGTGTCAAACAACTTGCCCCAACAGCAAAAATTGTTAGCATGGTCAAGGCCAATGCTTACGGACATGGTGTAAAAGACTGCTTAGCAGCTTTAAAAGACAGCGATGCCTTTGGTGTCGCTTGCGTTGAAGAAGCCTTAGAAATTCGTGAATTGGGATATACGCAGCCCATCACCCTGATTGAAGGTGTTTTTTCTGCCGATGAAATGCAAAGTGTGTTGGCACACAAATTGGAATGTGTAGTGCATCATCAAGCACAGCTCGATTGGCTACTACAACATAAAGCTGATTATATCGCACAAGGCTTAAAAGTCTGGGTCAAACTCAACAGCGGCATGAATCGTTTAGGTTTTAAAATTCCTGAAATTATTGATGTGATTCACATGCTCAAAGCCGAAGGTTTTACCTGTGTGTTGACCATGCATTTTGCCAATGCCGATGGTGATCATGCTTTAAATGATCAACAAGTCGCGCAATTTTTGCATGTCAAAGACAATTGCAGCCCTATTCTTGCTTCTTGCTGTAACTCTGCTGCAATCTATCGTTATCCCGAATTGCATTTTGATTATGTACGCCCAGGCATTATGCTTTACGGTGCAACGCCTTTTGCCGCACATAATGTGCATACACTCGACTTAAAGCCTGTGATGACTTTAAGCGCAGAAGTGATCGCACTAAATGAAATTGATGCAGGCGAACACGTCGGCTACGGTTCAACCTTTACTGCAGAACAAGCCATGCAAATTGCGATTGTTTCAATTGGCTATGGCGATGGTTATCCACGTACATTTGTGCAGCCAAATTTTGTTGCGATTGGTACAAAATTAACGCCTGTACTTGGTCGTGTGTCTATGGATATGATTGCCATTGATGTCACAGGTTTAGACGTTGAATTAGGCACACAAGTTGAACTATGGGGCAAACACCGTTTGGTGGATGATGTTGCCACAGCCAATGGTACGATTGGCTATGAGTTGTTGTGTCGTTTAAGCCCTCGCCCACAGCGCAAGGCAACCAGCATTTAACTTTCTTTTTTCGATCTGTTGCATGTAGCAGTTTTGCTGCATGCAATCGTCTAAGCCATTCTCTTTTTCTTTCTTATATTTTTCTTTTCGCTTTTTATTTTCTTAAATTCACTGTATTTCCATTCATATTGATAAAAATTTGTGGTCACCCACATTTGCATTTAGCGCTTTACAGTCATCCAAATATTTAGCTGAAAATCACACTCAAAATCTCAAGAAAAAACAATATGCTCGCGCACTGTCTTTAAACTGCCACATCGCTTCAAATTCATGGATTAATCACATTTCACCAGTTCTCAGAAGTTTGTGCTGCGCGCTACGATGAATCAATGACTTCACGACTATTTAAGCCATTTATAAAAGCATCCACATGATAAGAAAATAATCTATTACCAATATTTGTTTACTTTTGACTTCAAAGCATCATCAAACTGCAGCCTCTTTGAAATATAAAACGCTTAATTTCTAAACAAGAATAAAGAGGAAAAACTCCTTAATTTTTATAACCTTATTCTGCTTAGGAAAAGAATATGTCTGAACAAAAAGTAGCTTTAGTGACGGGTGCATTAGGTGGTATTGGCAGTGAGATTTGCCGTCAACTGGTTACAGCAGGCTATAAAATTATTGCAACGGTTGTACCAAGAGAAGAAGATCGCGAAAAGCAATGGCTTAAAGACGAAGGCTTTACAGAAAGTGATGTGCGCTTTGTTTTAACCAACTTAAATGAGCATGAAGCGGCTACAGCAGCCATTCAAGAAGCAATTGATGCTGAAGGTCGTGTAGATGTGTTGGTCAACAATGCTGGTATTACCCGCGATGCAACTTTCAAAAAAATGAGCTATACGCAGTGGTCTGAAGTGATTGAAACCAACTTAAAAACACTTTTTACCGTGACTCAGCCTGTATTTAACAAAATGTTAGAACAAAAGTCTGGTCGCATTGTGAACATTAGTTCGGTGAACGGTTTAAAAGGTCAATTTGGTCAAGCCAACTACTCTGCAACTAAGGCAGGCATCATCGGCTTTAGCAAAGCTTTGGCGCAAGAAGGCGCACGTTCAAATATCTGCGTGAACGTCGTTGCACCAGGTTATACCGCAACCCCGATGGTCACAGCCATGCGCGAAGAAGTAATTAAAAGCATTGAAGCACAAATTCCTCTGCAACGTCTTGCCGCCCCTACCGAAATTGCGGCAGCAGTTATGTATTTAGTGAGTGATCATGCTGCATACGTAACAGGCGAAACCTTATCAATCAACGGCGGCTTATACATGCACTAAGCGTGTAACACCTCATTTTAATCTACAAGTTTATTTACTGGAGTGACACCCATGCTATACGGCGACTTATTTTCAAACATGAATGCTCAATACAAAAACGTGTTTGAACCGTACACCAAATTCAACAGTATAGTTGCAAAAAATTTTGCTAACTTAACCAACCTACAATTAGAAGCAGCACGCAACTATGCCAACATTGGTTTAGCACAAATGTTTGCCAATAGCGAAGTGAAAGACATGCAAAGCATGGTGAACTGCACCACCAAGCAATTAGAAACTATGAACAAACTCAGTCAGCAAATGATTGAAGATGGCAAAAAATTAGCAACACTGACTTCAGAAGTCAAAGCAGAATTTGAAAAGTTAGTCAGCGATTCAATGCCAAATAATAAATAAACACTGCTCTGAAAACCATGCGTTATCAGGACGAATGTTACGGGGAAGTGTGAAAATTTCCCCGTTTTAGTTTCAGCCTTGCACTCAATTTGATTGCTAAAAGCCATGTGCTATGGAGCGATGAAATGAAACAGAACTCATTTCAATTCAAAGAAAATATATTACAATTTTTCTCTAGCCACGATGATATCTGGAAAAAACTACAAGAATTTTATTATGGGCAAAGCCCTATTAATGACGCCTTAACACAGCTCAACAAAGAAGATATGTCTATGTTCTTTGAAGCTTTGTCTAAAAATCCAGCACGCTTGATGGAAATGCAATGGAGCTGGTGGCAAGGTCAAATGCAAATCTACCAAAATGTGATGATGCGCAGTGTGGCAAAAGACATCGAACCATTCATTCAACCTGAAAGTGGTGATCGTCGTTTTAACAGCCCATTATGGCAAGAACAACCCAATTTTGACCTGTTATCGCAGTCTTATTTGCTGTTTAGCCAACTGGTACAAAATATGGTGGATGTCGTAGAAGGCATTCCAGACAAAGTGCGTTACCGCATTCACTTTTTTACCCGTCAAATGATTAATGCTTTATCACCAAGCAATTTTCTTTGGACTAACCCTGAAGTGATTCAGCAAACCATTACCGAACAAGGCGAAAACCTTGTCCGTGGTATGCAAATTTTCCATGATGATGTGGTCAATAGCGGAAAATATTTATCTATTCGCATAGTCAATAGTGACTCTTTTAGCTTGGGTAAAGATTTAGCCTATACACCAGGCGCAGTGGTCTTTGAAAATGAAATTTTCCAGTTGTTGCAATATGAAGCAACGACAGAAAATGTATATCAAACCCCGATTCTAATCGTGCCGCCATTTATTAATAAATATTATGTGCTGGATTTACGCGAACAAAACTCATTGGTGAACTGGTTACGTCAGCAAGGTCATACGGTCTTTTTAATGTCTTGGCGTAACCCAAATGCTGAACAAAAAGAACTCACTTTCGCTGATCTGATCACCGCAGGTGCGGTTGAAGCTTTGCGTGTTATTGAAGAAATTACAGGAGAAAAAGAAGCCAACTGTATCGGCTATTGTATTGGTGGTACTTTACTTGCTGCAACGCAGGCTTATTACGTGGCAAAACGCCTGAAAAGTCATGTGAAATCTGCCACGTATATGGCAACCATTATCGACTTTGAAAACCCAGGCAGCTTAGGCGTATTTATTAATGAACCTGTGATTAGTGGTTTAGAAACCTTAAATAATCAATTGGGTTATTTTGATGGTCGCCAGTTGGCAGTCACGTTCAGTTTGTTACGTGAAAATACCCTGTACTGGAACTACTACATCGAGAACTATTTAAAAGGCAAAGAGCCTTCAGATTTCGATATTTTGTATTGGAACAGCGACGGCACCAATATTCCTGCCAAAATTCATAATTTCTTATTGCGTAATTTGTATTTGAATAATGAATTGATTTCACCAAATGCAGTAAAAGTGAACGGTGTTGGACTCAACCTTTCTCGTGTCAAAACACCAAGCTTCTTTATTGCAACGCAGGAAGATCATATCGCACTTTGGGATACAAGCTTCCGTGGTGCAGATTACTTAGGTAGTGAATCTACACTGGTACTTGGTGAATCTGGACACGTGGCAGGCATTGTGAATCCGCCAAGTCGTAATAAATACGGCTGCTATACCAACTCTGCCAAGTTTGAAAATACCAAGCAATGGCTAGATGGTGCAGAGTATCATCCTGAGTCTTGGTGGCTACGCTGGCAGGCTTGGGTTACACCGTATACAGGCGAACAAGTCCCTGCCCGCGCCTTAGGTAATGCGCAATATCCAATGATAGAAGCAGCACCAGGTCGCTATGTTTTGGTAAATTTATTTTAATCAGTCATATAACAACAGCAATGCACATGCTATATATCATGTGCATCCACAGAAACGTAAACATAAAATTTAAGGATATAAAATGAAAGATGTTGTCATTGTTGCTGCAAAACGTACTGCAATTGGTAGCTTTTTAGGTAGTCTCGCTTCTTTATCTGCACCACAATTGGGGCAAACAGCAATTCGTGCAGTCTTAGACAGTGCTAAAGTACAGCCTGAACAAGTCGATCAGGTGATTATGGGTAACGTACTCACTACAGGTGTAGGACAAAACCCTGCACGTCAAGCCGCAATTGCTGCAGGTATTCCTGTACAAGTGCCTGCATCAACGCTAAACGTGGTGTGTGGTTCGGGATTACGTGCCGTACATTTGGCTGCACAAGCGATTCAGTGTGATGAAGCAGAAATTGTAGTTGCTGGTGGTCAAGAATCAATGTCACAAAGCGCACACTATATGCAGTTGCGTAACGGTCAAAAAATGGGGAATGCCCAGTTGATCGACAGTATGGTGGCTGATGGTTTAACCGATGCTTATAACCAATATCACATGGGTATTACTGCAGAAAATATTGTAGAAAAGCTTGGTTTAAACCGTGAAGAACAAGACCAATTGGCACTGACTTCACAACAACGCGCGGCTGCAGCACAAGCGGCTGGTAAATTTAAAGATGAAATTGCAGCTGTAAGCATTCCACAGCGTAAAGGCGACCCAATTGTATTTGCTGAAGATGAATACATCAAAGCCAATACCACCCTTGAAAGCTTGAATAAATTGCGCCCTGCGTTCAAAAAAGATGGCAGCGTAACCGCAGGTAATGCTTCTGGTATTAACGATGGTGCAGCAGCAGTGTTAATGATGAGCGCAGACAAAGCTGCAGCATTAGGCCTACAACCTTTAGCACGTATTAAAGCCTATGCAATGTCGGGTATTGAGCCTGAAATTATGGGTCTTGGCCCTGTTGAAGCGGTTAAGAAAACCTTAAATAAAGCAGGCTGGAGCTTAGATCAGGTCGATTTAATTGAAGCCAACGAAGCCTTTGCCGCACAAGCACTAGGTGTTGCCAAAGAATTAGGCTTAGACCTAGATAAAGTAAACGTGAATGGTGGCGCAATTGCCCTCGGTCACCCGATTGGTGCTTCAGGTTGCCGTATCCTCGTGACGTTACTACACGAAATGCAACGCCGTGATGCGAAAAAAGGCATCGCAACGCTTTGCGTAGGCGGTGGTATGGGTGTTGCACTTGCGGTTGAACGCGACTAAGTAACCGAGCCGAAAGTACTGCACGAGTCAAAGCTATTGAATTTGATAGCTGTTCAAAGCCAGTAATAAGTTAAGACATAATGGGAGCTTCGGCTTCCACTATTTTTTTAACTACACAGAGCTTAAAATAATATTGTTGTCGATTAATTTGACATGACAAGTTCTGCTTAATCCACCGAAAGTAAGTGCTGAATATGATCACTAAAGTGATAAAAATGCATGGTATCGGGTTGCTGTTTCAGCTGTTGCCATGCGTCTACAAACGACGTCCAACCTAAATCTTTTAGGCATTGCACAATCATTTCCAATTGCGACAAAGTCTTTTCAGTCGATTGTTTTAACCGAATTTGTCGGTCTAATTGTTCAATTTTTTGCCCCAATTGGAAAAATAAATATATCTGCTGTGGTTCTGCATCTAATAGTGCTTCGCAGTCTTGTACCACATCACAAATATAACTCGCGTTATCGCACGCATTTTGAATACATTGCTGTAATTCAACATAAGTAGCTTTAGAAAACACCTGTGCCAAGTTTTGAATTTTTGTCCGTGTTTGCTCAAACTGCATCGCAAATGAAGCAGGCTGTTCTTCGTTTAAAATCAATTCATTTAAAGAAGCTGCATCAAATGCAGGCAAACAAAAGGCATGTGCATAAGTCAAAGCAGCATCATTTTGTTTAAATGGAAATTGCTGACATACATATTGAATACGGGTTAAATATCGGGCTAACCAAAAAATTTCTCGCGCATCGCTGCTAGATAAATTCACGGTTGTTTCATCCTCCTAACTCTAAGGTCTGTTGATAATTCATCGCGATAAAGCACCTCAATCGCCTTGCCCAATTAACCTACAGCACTCATCCACTCAGACCGCTTTTATTTACATAAACCTGTATCTACCATACAAAACAATGACAGGTTTTCACTTAAACACAACTATTCAATCTTGCTTTTCTAATTGATCCAAGTATGGCTTGAGGTCATAGTTTCTGATTCACTTCTATTATTTGATTAACTTTGCCCGTCCAAATTTTGTGATATTTACTGCAAAATCTGCGGTTATATTTTGCCCTTTTTCAGTAAAAAACTTGCTAATCATTCCGAGTTTTCTTATTGTGTGGAAGAACAAGTTTTCATCCGTATGAATTGACCTAGTAAATATTGAATATGTCTATACAAGAAAAAGAAACATCTAATAGTTTATATCGCCAATGGCAAATTTTATCGCGCCTTTCTACAGGTAAATGGATGGGCACACGTGAATTACACGATGTCCTGCAACGTGAAGGTATCGACATTAGTTTGCGTACGATTCAACGTGACTTAAATCAAATTTCTCAGCGCTTTCCAATTGAAAGTAATGGTACCGTACCACAAGGTTGGCGCTGGCGTTCAGATGCACCGATTCAAAGTTTACCGCACATGACCAGCTCTCAAGCGGTAACGTTTATGATGGTCGAGGAACATTTAAAACATCTGCTGCCGCCAAGTTTGATTGAAGAAATGAACCCATGGTTTGATTTGGCACGACGCAGTCTATCGACCCAAAACAATGTCCGCCAATGGATTAATCGTGTGCGAATTGTGCCTGCAACACAACCTTTAATTCCACCAGTCGTAGACCGCAATGCACAACAGGCGATATATGAAGGCTTGCTCCAAGACAAACAACTAGAATGTATTTATCAATCACGCAGCAATTCAGGCGAAGAAAAAACTTATGTGCTGAATCCTTTGGCTTTGGTGCAAAAAGGTGCGGTGATTTATTTAATCTGTACTCGATTTGACAAAACCGACATTCAAACCTTTGCCCTGCATCGTTTTAAAGCAGCCAAAGTTTTAGATTCACGCGCCTTGCATCCTGTTAATTTTGATATTGATGCCTATATTGAATCTGGCGAATTAGGTTTTAGAGTCGATTTCAGTAAAGCTACTGAAAATATTCAGCTCAAACTTACCATGCAAAAAGCTGATGCCATATACTTCGATGAAAGCCAATTAAGCAAAGATCAAACTATGGAAACACTGGAAAATGGTAATGTGTTGGTGACTGCCACTGTGCCGTTTACCTCACAATTGGTTTGGTGGTTGCGTAGTTTTGGTAAAAAGCTAATTCAGATTGAACCTGTAGAAGTTGCCAATGCGGTGCATCAAACTCAGGAATAAAAAAGCCCCAAATATATTGGGGCGATAGCATTATCGTTCTCTTTTAAATCAAATTATTGTGATTGCTGATTGAAGTTAAAATTAAAATTGACTCGGCATCGTTCAGCGTGGGCATGCCAGTTCAGCTGTACTATAACGAATGCTTTTTAAAGTCATATTTTGCTCCTATCTATGTTGATAAGTGTCACTTTAAATGCTCCTGATCTAGCTGTGAAATCATAAGATATGCAGTCGAAATCAGATTTATTCTTATACGCAACTTCTTCTTTGCTTAGCATCTGATTTACTTTGGCGCATAAAAAAGCCCGTAATTTAAATTGTGGGCTTCTTCATCAATCCATCAAACCTTAAGCAGATTTACGTGACTGTGCATTTTTACGAATGGTGATCATCACCAATTGAACTGCGGCAGGTGTCACACCTGGAATACGACTGGCTTGTGCCAAAGTTTCAGGCAAAACATGCTTCAATTTTAGCGTGATTTCACGCGATAAACCTGACACTGCATCATAATCAAAATCGGCAGGGATTTTGGTTTCTTCCAAGCGTTTTAATTGTGCGACATCTTCATGCTGACGGTTGATATAACCTGCATATTTCACTGCAATTTCAATTTGATCGCCCACTTGTGCAGAAACGTCTGAACCCGTTAATTCTGCGATTTGCGCAAAACTGATATTTGGACGTTTTAACAGATCAATCGCAGAACATTCTTTGGATAAATCTGCACCTGTCATTTCAACAAATTTTTTACCCATTGGGTTGTTTGGTGCAGCCCACAAATGTTGTAAACGCCCTGTTTCACGTTCTACTGCTTCCATTTTTTCACAGTAAGCTGCCCAACGAGTGTCATCCACCAAACCAAGCTCACGACCAATTGGCGTCAAACGCTGATCGGCATTATCTTCACGCAACATCAAACGGTATTCCGCACGTGAGGTAAACATGCGGTACGGTTCTTTGGTACCTAGCGTGATCAAATCATCAACCAATACACCAATATAAGCTTCGTCACGTTTTGGTGTCCATTGTTCCTGATCCCAAGCGCGACGTGCCGCATTCAAACCAGCTAACACACCTTGCGCACCCGCTTCTTCATAGCCAGTCGTACCATTAATTTGACCTGCAAAATACAAGTTATTAATGGCTTTGGTTTCCAAAGTGAATTTCAAGGCTTGTGGATTGAAGTAATCATATTCAATCGCATAACCTGGACGCAAAATATGCGCATTTTCCATACCACGAATTGAACGAACTAACTCGAACTGCACATCAAACGGTAAAGAGGTTGAAATCCCGTTTGGATACAATTCATGTGTATCTAAACCTTCAGGCTCCAAAAATACCTGATGCGAGTCTTTATCAGAAAAACGGTGAATTTTATCTTCAATCGATGGGCAGTAACGTGGGCCAACACCTTCAATCACACCTGTATACATCGGTGAACGATCTAAACCACCACGAATAATTTCGTGAGTACGTTCATTGGTATGGGTGATATAGCAGTTCACTTGTTCAGGGTGCATCGACACATCACCCATGAATGACATGGTTGGTGATGGGAAATCACCTGGCTGCGGAATCATGACCGAAAAATCGACTGAGCGTGCATCAATACGTGGTGGCGTACCTGTTTTTAAACGCCCAACAGGCAAATTTAATTCACGTAAACGTGCCGCCAAAGCAATTGATGGAGGATCGCCTGCACGACCACCGCTCGATTTTTCTAAACCGATGTGAATCACACCACCCAAGAATGTACCTGTGGTCAATACCACGGTTTTCGCATCAAAACGAATCCCCATTTGAGTGACTACACCTTTTACAGTATCGCCTTCTACAATCAGGTCATCGGCTGCTTGTTGGAAAATATCTAAATTGGCTTGGTTTTCTAAAGTGGCGCGAATCGCAGCTTTAAAGCGAACTCGGTCTGCCTGCGCACGTGTTGCACGAACAGCAGCACCTTTACGCGAGTTTAAAATACGGAATTGAATCCCGCTTTTATCGGCAGCCAATGCCATTGCGCCGCCTAAGGCATCAATCTCACGTACCAAATGCGACTTACCAATCCCGCCAATTGCAGGGTTACAGCTCATCTGCCCTAAAGTCTCAATGTTATGAGTTAAGAGTAAGGTTTGACGACCCATACGTGCTGCTGCAAGCGCCGCTTCGGTGCCTGCGTGACCGCCACCAATAACAATGACATCGTAAACTTTAGGATAGTGCATAATGGTCAATGAGAGATAAAAAATAAAGACGGAATATTATAGCAAAACTTGTGGCATAAGTTGACAGATTCAGTCGATTTTATTGGCTTAACCGCGCTACAAAATTAATATTTTGTAATCCAAATTTGCATTTTTACTGTACATAAAAACATTTAGACCTAAAAATTAACCAGATCACCGTTGTTTTAATTTGTCTATTTTTTATCCTAATAGCACAGATATGAGAAACAAAGGGAAACATCATGAATAAGAAAATTTTGCTGTCCTCTATGCTTTGTGGCTTATTTTTCAGTCCATTTGCAGTGCAGGCAAATGATAAAGTAGAAACCGTCTATAACGCGCAAAAATTCCAGCAAGTCTGTAAAGGTAAAACTCAGGGCGCACCTGTAAGCTTTGCTTATCGTGGGATTATCTGGAATGGTACCTGTGAACCACAATTCTTTAGTTCATCTAAAGCAGTGAAATTACAAGGCAATGAGCCTGAATTATACCGTTCTTGTATGGCAGATGCGCAAAGCACCGTCATTACAGTCAATGGTACTGAGTTAAAAGGCAAATGTGCCTTAGGCTTTACGCCACCACGCCCTGCTGCCATGTGATCAATCACTTAATCTATATTTTCATGAACAGATCGGCTTGTATTCATTCAAACTGAAAGCATGAAAATAACACCAAAGCAGTCATTTATAAGAAGTGACTGCTTTGTTTATTGCAGAAGCTCAAAAAACAATTACACTGCAAAGAGAGGGAAAATTATACCCATAAGAAAAAAATAAAGGATGTGCTATGGATTCAGGCTTTTTTACCTTTTTTCTACCACTGACCTTGGCTGTGATGATGATGGGCTTAGGCTTACAACTCACGCCTAAAGACTTTATTCGGGTCAATCAATTTCCTAAAGTCATTTTTTTAACGCTTTTTTCACAATTGGTCATTTTGCCTGTTTTAGCATTTTCAATTTGTTTATTTTTAGAATTGCCACCGCTATTGGCAATTGGCTTAATGCTGCTTGCTGCCTCACCAGGGGGGCCTACTGCGAACTTATTTAGCTATGTCTATAAAGGTGACGTTGCCCTAAATATTACCCTAACCGCAATGAACTCTGTGATGGCGACCTTTACGCTGCCTTTTATTGTTAATTTGTCTTTTCTGTATTTTATGACCGATCAACAACAAATTGGCATGCCAATTGAAAAAATGGCACAGGTTTTTTTACTGATTATTGTGCCTGTTTGTGTAGGAATGGCGGTGCGTAATGCAATGCCACAAATTGCATTACAGTTGGGCAAACCTATGCGTTTGATGTCCATTTATTTCATTTTCGCTTTATTCTTTTATGCGCTTTTCCGCGAACGCGCCAATGTCTTTGACTATTTCAGTGCGATTGGTATCGCCACAGCGCTTTTTTGCTTTTTAAGTTTACTTATTGGTTATCTTGTGCCGTATTTGGCGGGTGTGCCTGATCAACAAGCACGCTCTTGTTGTTTTGAAATTGGCATTCATAACACTGCTGTTTCTTTAACCGTTGCGCTATCGGTTTTGCAAAGCACTGAAATTGCCATTCCTTCTGCGATTTACACCATTTTTATGTATATGTTCAGCTTTATTTTAGGGAGTATGTTAGCTAGACAATCGGCCAAACTTGCCCATCAACACAAACAGGAGCAGAGTTTAAACCACAATAAAAATACAATTTAAAACGTGAGCAAAATTAACTACATATTAAACAAACAGTTAAATATCAAATAAATTATTGTAGATGTAAAAACAAAGGAGTGTTTATGGATTCAGGATTAATCACAATATTTTTGCCGCTGGCTTTGGCCGTGGTCATGGCTGGACTTGGCTTAGAACTCACTCCTAACGACTTTAAACGGGTGAGCAAACACCCCAAAGCAGTGTTTATTGCTTTATTTTGTCAATTGGTCGTCCTGACAGCAATTGCATTCTTTATTTGTAAACTGCTGAATTTACCACCATTGCTTGCAGTCGGACTCATGCTACTGGCAGCATCTCCTGGCGGGCCAACAGCCAACTTGTTTAGCTACTTATATAAGGGCGATATTGCCCTAAACATCACCCTTACTGCCGTCAATTCCGTGATTGCAGCATTTACCTTACCACTGATTGTCAACTTTGCCATTCAGCATTTTATGCAGGATGGGCAACAAGTTGGCTTACAATTTGCCAAAGTATTGCAGGTGTTTTTAATTATTATTATTATCCCTGTCACTTTAGGGATGTTAGTACGCCATTTTAGCCCTCAAACGGCAGACCGCTTAAACAAACCTGTGCGTATTTTTGCTGTGGTTTTTCTAATTGTGATTATTATTGGCGCAATTGCCAAAGAGCGAAACAACATCATGCTTTATTTGGCAGATGTAGGACTTGCCACTGCCCTGTTCTGTGCCTGCAGTTTATTGATTGGTTATTTTGTCCCGCGTTTCTTTGGCGTAAATAGCCAACAAGCCCGAGCCTGCGCCTTTGAAATTGGCATTCACAACAGTACCCTTGCAATGACTATCGCCCTAACCGTTATGTCAAGCTCAACCATTGCCATGCCTGCTGCGGTTTATTCTATTTTCATGTATATTTTTGCCGCAATTTTAGGCACATTACTAAATAAATTTGTGCCGACACCTGCATCGGAGCAATCTGCATCCTAAACAAGTCTCTCAATCATCCCCAATCCAGCAATTTGACTGTTTTGGGGATGATTGAGCGATGATGGTTCAAACAAATTCTTAACTTATATTTTTTAGAGTTATATTTTTGTCACATTATTCGACTATAAGCATAAAGCGAATTTGAAACTTCCAATCGTATAGAGTTTTCCCTTTCGCAATCCTAATAAAAAATAACAGCGCCTGCAGCAGTTCAGTTACAATAGCGCTTACGCATTAAATTTTAGGTTATCTCCGTGAAGTGGTTACAAATACATATTACTGTTGATCAAGCGCAAGTCGATTTTACTGAAACCCTGCTCAGTTCATTGGGTGCAGTCAGCGTAACCTTAGATGATGCGGAAAATCAGGACTTACTTGAACCACTGCCAGGTGAAACACCACTTTGGAACAAAGTCATTGTGACAGGTATTTATGCACAAGACGAAGGTGAAGAAATTGATGTTGCAGCCTTAGAAACCTTTATTCGTGCGCAAATGCCAGATGCCCCTTTACGCAGTGAATTTTTGGAAGATCAGGTTTGGGAACGCTCATGGATGGATTACTACGAGCCAATCCAGATTGCAGAGAAATTCTGGATTGTACCTGAATGGTTAGAACCACCTGAGGCAGATGCAGTCAATATCAAACTTGACCCAGGTTTGGCTTTTGGTACAGGTAACCATGCCAGTACGTTCCTGTGCCTGCAATGGTTAGGTAAAACCAATGTAAAAGATAAAGTCGTGATCGACTACGGTTGTGGTTCAGGTATTTTAGGAGTAGCGGCTTTGTTGCTCGGTGCAAAAAAAGTCTATGCGACTGATATTGACCCGCAAGCAGTTTTAGCGACCAAACAAAATGCAGAACTCAACGGTGTACTTAAAAACTTATATGTTGGACTTCCAGAAGAGTTCAATGAAACCATTGGCAATGAAAAAGCAGACATTTTGGTTGCCAATATTTTGGCAGGCCCATTGATGATGCTTGCGCCAGAGTTTGCAACTTTAATTAAATCTGAGGGCGAGTTCGCACTTGCAGGTGTAATTGAAGAGCAAGTTGCTGAAGTTTCTAGTGTTTATTCTGAATTTTTTGATATAGTACAAGTCGAAAAACGTGAAGAAAACTGGTGTCGAATTTCTGGGAAACGCCATCCCCACTAACTGTAATTTTTGAGTTATGAGTGACAAGCAAACCAAGTGCCCTGAATGCCAAACTGTTTATAAAGTATCCGTTGCGCAGCTGACCGTTGCGCAAGGGATGGTTTGTTGTCCTAAATGCGACAATACCTTTAATGCTCTTTCGCATTTGGTATTTGCCTTTCCTCAAAATAAAAACTCAGTCACATCACAATTACATCACATTCAAAACCGCAGTTTTATGCAGGCAACTGCTGAACTTGCGCAACCGCAACATATTTTAGATATTTTTCAGCGTAAAGTTGAACATTCCAATATTGATCTGAAAACCTATCTGAATAACCTCAATTATTTCAGTACTGAACCGATTGGCAACATTCCTGCCATGAAGTTGTCTGCGCCTGATCTTGAAAGTGAAAAAAAGCATGGCAATGGTTACTACTTACTTTGGGGAATTATTAATCTTTTATTGATTGGCTTGTTGATCTTCCAAATTTTGTGGTTTAACCCAAAGTTTTTAAACAGCAGCCCTGCACTGAATTCTGTGTTTACCCAAGTCTGTCAATTTTTTAACTGTAGCAGTTTAGAAGAACGCTATAGCTTAATTTCAGCAAATCGCGTGAAGGTTAAACGTGTAGATCGTATGAATACACAATTTACGGGTGAGCTGATCAATTACTATGATAAAAGCTTGGCTTTGCCTAATATCAAAGTCACTTTAAAAGAAAAACAACAAACATTATCGACTTACATCTATTCCCCACAGGAGTATTTGGTCGAAAGTCTTTCGAGCATTCAACGTATTCCTAAAAACAGTCCATTTAAGTTTGACATTTTAGTTCCAATATCACGAAACGACTTCGATGCCTATACTTTAGAAATTATCAAGCCTTAATTCACAAAAAAATAGTGAAAAAATAGCGAAAAAAATTAAAAAAATTGCAGTTTTCTTGCTCACTTTTTCTCATACAATGGTATCATACGCGCCACGAAAGCTTTGTGCTGCAAACTCCTCGCAAGATTCACAACAAATATAGATCTGTCTAATGCGCTTTATTTTTATATATCGCGTACAGAGTAGATTTTTTGTTTTGATTTTGGTCTGTAACAATTATTAATGTATTGTTACGCTTAAATTTCGACCAATGCCTAGAGTTGTGGCAAGCTAAATGTTCCAGTTTTAGAACTTCCCGTTTTAGGATCTAAAACGGAGTTCATTTAATTTATAGACCACATTGATATATCACTTTATCCCAGTGATATCTGATTTTCGGATTAATTCGCATGAATAGCAAATCTCCTATTTTTACTGCACAATCTGATGTTGCTTTACGTATTCACGTAGATCGCGCAGTTCGCCATTATTTTGCACAACTACAAGGTGAACAACCTTCACAAGTGTATGACATGGTGTTAGCAGAAATGGAGAAACCTCTTTTATCTGTTGTTCTTGAATACACTCGCGGTAACCAAACACGCGCTGCTGAAATTCTTGGACTAAACCGTGGTACTTTACGTAAAAAGTTAAAAGCTCACGGTTTAATGAGTGAATAAGTGATAAAATGCTTGCGACCTCCGCAGGCATTTTTTTTTACCTGCATTTTGCTAGTTTGTTTTAATCTGTAATTGAAAACTGTGACGAAGATCATGACTATTAAACGCGCTTTAATCTCTGTTTCTGACAAAACAGGTATTGTTGAATTTGCACAAGACCTTGCTGCTCTTGGGGTAGAAATTTTATCTACTGGCGGTACTTATAAGTTGCTTAAAGACAACAATATTGCTGTCGTAGAAGTATCAGAGCATACTGGTTTCCCTGAAATGATGGATGGTCGTGTAAAAACGTTACACCCAAAAATTCATGGCGGTATCTTGGCTCGTCGTGGTCTAGACGAAGCAGTCATGGCAGAACACAATATTGATGCCATCGACTTGGTTGTTGTTAACCTTTATCCATTTGCTGCGACTGTTGCAAAACCAAATTGTTCACTTGCAGATGCGATTGAGAACATCGACATTGGTGGCCCTACTATGGTTCGCGCTGCAGCGAAAAACCATGCTTCTGTAGGTATTGTAGTAAATGCTTCTGACTATGCGACTGTTATTGCAGAAATGAAAAGCAACGGTGCATTGTCTTACGAAACTCGTTTTGATTTGGCAGTGAAAGCATTTGAACACACTGCACAATATGACGGCATGATCGCCTCTTACTTAGGTGCACGTGTAGGTAAAGAAGAAGGTACTGCTGACCAATTTTCACGTACATTCAATACACAATTGAACAAAGCGCAAGATTTACGTTACGGCGAAAACCCGCATCAATCTGCAGCGTTCTATGTAGACCCTGCTGCAACTGAAGCTTCTGTTTCTACAGCGAAACAGCTTCAAGGTAAAGAATTATCTTATAACAACATTGCAGATACTGATGCCGCACTTGAATGTGTGAAATCATTTGCAAAACCTGCTTGTGTGATCCTAAAACACGCGAACCCATGTGGTGTTGCTGTCTCTTTAGACGGTATTCAAGCAGCTTATGACCTTGCTTATGCAACTGACCCTGAATCTGCATTTGGTGGCATCATTGCGTTTAACCGTGAGTTAGACGTTGCGACTGCACAAGCGATTGTAGGCCGTCAATTCGTTGAAGTGATCATTGCACCAAGCATTGCTGATGGCGTACTTGAAGTGACTGGCGCGAAGAAAAACGTACGTGTACTGGTATGTGGCGAACTTCCTGCGATTGATGCACGCGCTCCACAAATGGATTACAAACGTGTCAACGGCGGTTTATTGGTTCAAGATCAAGACTTGGGCATGATCACGAAAGATGACTTAAAAGTTGTGACCAAACGTGCACCAACTGAACAAGAAATTGACGACATGATCTTTGCTTGGAAAGTTGCGAAATACGTAAAATCGAACGCAATTGTTTATGCAAAAAACCGTCAGACCATTGGTGTTGGTGCAGGTCAAATGAGCCGTGTAAACTCTGCTCGTATTGCTGCCATTAAAGCAGAACATGCAGGTTTAGTGGTTGAAGGTGCAGTAATGGCATCTGACGCATTCTTCCCATTCCGTGATGGTATTGATAACGCAGCTAAAGCTGGTATCAAATGCATTATTCAACCGGGTGGTTCTATGCGTGATGAAGAAACGATTGCAGCAGCAGATGAAGCTGGTATTGCAATGGTCTTCACTGGCATGCGTCATTTCCGTCACTAATTAAACTCATTAATTAGAAGTCGTATTTAATAATCCTCCGAAATCCCCCTTTTTTATAAAAGGGGGACTTTTCACGTAAGGGAACTGTGTTTTTATGCACAATCTCCTTCCTTTTCAAGGGTGAAAAGCATAGCTTCGCTAGGGGGATTTTATTCTTTGAGGGATTTTTAGATGAATATTTTAGTTTTAGGTAGCGGCGGTCGTGAACATGCGTTGGCATGGAAAATCGCACAAGATGACAAAGTCGCTAAAGTCTTCGTTGCACCGGGTAATGCAGGTACGGCAACAGAAAACAAATGCGAGAATGTAGCGTTAGATATTCAAAATAACCCTGCAATCATCGACTTTGCCAAAAATAATGCTGTTGATTTAATCATTGTTGGCCCTGAAGCACCACTGGTCAATGGTGTAGTAGATGCCTGCCGTGAAGCGGGTTTAAAAATTTGGGGCCCAACCCAGTTTGCTGCACAGCTTGAAGGTTCTAAAGCCTTTGCCAAGCACTTTTTAAAACGTCACAACATTCCAACTGCATTCTATGACGTATTCACCGAAGTTGATGCGGCAAAAGCATTTGTTGAAAAAAATGGTGCTCCAATCGTGATCAAGGCGGACGGTCTTGCTGCAGGTAAAGGCGTGATCGTGGCGATGACCAATCAAGAAGCATTTGATGCAATTGATGACATGCTAGCAGGCAACAAATTTGGTGATGCAGGTTCACGTGTAGTCATTGAAGAATTCCTTGCAGGTGAAGAAGCTTCTTTCATTTGTATGATTGATGGCGACAACATCCTTCCTATGGCAACTTCACAAGACCACAAGCGTATTTTTGAAGGCGACCAAGGTCCAAATACTGGTGGTATGGGTGCATACTCTCCTGCCCCTGTCGTGACTGCAGACGTATTTGAAAAAACCATGAATGAAGTGATGCGTCCTACTGTTGAAGGTATGAAAAAAGACGGTCATGTTTATACAGGTTTCTTATACGCAGGCTTAATGATTGACGACAAAGGTCAACCAAAAGTGATCGAGTTTAACTGCCGTTTTGGTGACCCAGAAACACAACCAATTATGATGCGCTTAAAGTCATCTTTGGTAGATTTGGTTGAAGCAGGTATTGCTGGCAACTTACCTGCCGAAGCAGACTGGGATGAACGCAAAACTGTCGGGATTGTATTGGCGACTGCGAGTTACCCTGAAACTTCAGGCAAAGGTGATGTGATTTCTGGTTTAGAAACACAAATGGCAGATGCGAAAGTATTCCACGCAGGTACAGCAAGCAATGCCGATGGTGAGATTGTGACCAATGGTGGTCGTGTACTGTGTGTAACTGCGCTCGGTAATACCATTGGCGAAGCGCAAGCTAAAGCCCTTGAACTGTGCGAAAAAGTTACCTTTGATGGTGTGCAATATCGTAAAGATATTGGCTATCGTGCCATTGCTCGTGAAAATGCTTAAAATTTTTAGTTTAGCCTAAAAATTTAAGTCCATAAAAAAGCTCGTCACTGTACGAGCTTTTTGTTTATCAGGTTGTAACCCATGTACATTGTGATGATCTACGTTTATAAAATACTTTAGATCAATAAACATGCAAAAAATAAAAAGCTTCAAAGAATTTTTAATTTCAATATTCGTTGAGTTTACATTGCAAATACTTTTTATTATTGCAGGATTAATATATTTGGCTTATGTTTTTATAGGGATAGGTTCATTGTTACTCTGTTTGCCTTATATATGGGCGATATATTATCGTTGGAAAAATCATTCATAACTTCTTTTATGTATTTACAGCCATGTTCTGATTCTTGTAACTAAGCCGATTTCATACCGACAATTTCATATCTCGTTTTTTACTATCGATTGCAGAATAAATTTTAAAGCACCTAAATATTTAAACACTTGTTCAAATCCTTAATCTTTACAGAATATATTTATTTATAAGAACTTATTTTGACTTATTCGCTTTCTGTTGTAAAACAGTGATATGCATAACATACACAGCACTATATAGAATTATTTTTTATTGTTATGATGGTGCATCTTTTGAAAAAGTGAATTGCCCATCCATCTCAAAATTATTGATTGAGCTGTGGGCTGACTTTTTCAGTACTCAAACAATACCTACAACATATTTGAGAAACATACAAAATCATCATCATGCGATTCCATCCATCGTGCTGATTTGATTCTTCTCAATCATTGGCAACTTTAGGCACGGCTTAAACTTGCTCGGGATATATTCATGAAAAAGCTCCTTGGTCTTGTACTTGGTCTTTCAGTTGGCTTGGCTGGCTGTGGCAAACAAGAAGCGCCTGCGACTGACGCGGCACAAAAAGATTCTTCTGCTCTACACACTGTCACTATGGCATCGACTGGTTCAGATGCAGATATTTGGCGTTTTATTGCCGACTTACCTGAAACCAAAGCAGCAGGTATTCAACTTGAAGTGAAAAACTTCACCGATTACGTGTCAATGAACACGGCGGTAGCAAATAAAGAAATTGATCTTAACGCATTCCAATCTTATGCCTATATGGTGGCATTTAATGCCAACAATAAAGATCAAATTGCACCGGTCGCAACAACTTACTTAGAGCCAATGGGTATTTACTCAAGCAAAGTGAAAAAGTTGGATGAGTTCAAAACAGGTGCAACCATTGCTATTCCAAATGATGGTGCCAATGAATCACGTGCACTGTTATTACTTCAATCGGCTGGTTTGGTTAAACTGAAAGATGGTTTTGACAATGTTCAAGGCACGCCTGCAGACATCGTAGAAAATGCTAAGCAAATTCAAATCAAACCAATTCAAATGGCAACGGCTGTACGTGTAAAAGATGAAGTCGATGCAATTGTCTTGGGCAACACCCTTGCAATGGAAGGTGGTTTGAACGTACTGAAAGATTCAATTTATTACGAACCAATTGACCAAAGCACAAAAATGAATGTCAATATTCTCGCGACTGCTGCAGATCGTCAAAATGACCCAATCTTGCAAAAAGTAGGTGCGTTGTATCATACCGAAGCGGTGAAGCAATATATTGATCAGCACTTTGGCGGAACAAAAGTTGCGGTAAATAAACCTGTCAGCTATTTCACTGAAGCAGCAAAATAGTAATATAATGCGTTAAACAAAACAGGCAAAGCGAACTTTGCCTGTTTTTTCATTTATGGACATTTCTTGACGATATGATTGAATTTAAAAACATTTCAAAGCACTATCAGCTCAAAGGTCAAACACTGCGTGCGTTGGATCAAATTAATCTACAAATTCCAACAGGCAGTATTTTTGGCATTATTGGCTATAGTGGTGCAGGTAAAAGTACGTTAATCCGCTTGATCAATTTGTTGGAGCGTCCAAATGCTGGGCAAGTCATCATTCATCAAAAAGATTTTACTGCACTCAATGCCCGTGAATTGCGTCAAGAACGTGCCCATATTGGAATGATTTTTCAGCACTTCAATTTATTGCAGACCAAAACTGTGGCTGCCAATATTGAAATGCCGATGAAACTGTTAGGCTGGAACAAAGCCAAACGTGAAAAACGTTTAAATGAATTACTTGAGTTTATTGATTTAAAACATAAAAAAGATGCCTATCCTGATGAACTTTCAGGCGGACAAAAGCAACGTGTCGGTATTGCGCGTGCGCTAGCCAATCATCCTAAAATTTTACTCTGCGATGAAGCGACTTCGGCACTTGATCCGCAGACTACCAAATCTGTACTGGAATTACTGAAAAAAATTAACCGTGAACAAGGCATTACCATTGTAATGGTGACGCATGAAATGGATGTGATTGAATCGGTTTGTGATTATGTTGCAGTGATGGAACAAGGCAAAGTGATTGAAACAGGTTCAACCTTGGAAATTTTTAGTCAGCCGCAACACCCGACCACTAAAAGCTTCATTCAAACTGTGTTGCAGCAACAATTGCCTATCAATATTTTGAATAATCTGGAAAATCAAAATCAGCACAGCATTTATTGTCTGAAATTTTTAGGTAAATCGGCTCAGGAAACCGTGATTCAAGCTATCATTAAACAGTTTGATATTAGCCTGAATATTTTATTTGCCAATATGACCGAAATTGATGGTGCTGTGATTGGGCAAATGTTCATTCAATTACTCGGTGATACAAACGTCATTCAACAGGCGCTTGAGTTTCTGAAAGCCAATGGCGTTGAAGTTGAACAGTCAGGAGTACAAGCATGAGAGATTTAATTGTACAGTGGCTGACCTCAGTAACTGCGCCTTTCTGGAAAAGCTCTTTATCTATTGACCAGTTTGTTACAGCCTTACAAGAAACCTTTCACATGGTGTTCTTTGCCATGTTGTTTGGTTGTATCTGGGGCTTTATTCAGGGCATTACCCTTGTAGTGACTCGTCCGACAGGTATTTTGCCAAACCGTGTGATTTATCACGGGCTTAACCCGATTGTAAACGCACTGCGCTCCCTACCCTTTATTATTTTATTGATTGCGGTGATTCCGCTGACTAAATTGTTAGTGGGTACATCCATCGGAACTTGGGCAGCCATTGTACCGCTGACCATTTATGTCGGCCCGTATATTGGTCGTTTGGTAGAAACTTCACTGCTTGAAGTCAATGAAGGGATTGTCGAATCTGCACAGGCAATGGGTGCTACACCCTTACAGATTATCTTCAAATTTATTTTACCTGAAGCACGTAGCTCACTCATTTTGAACCTAACCACAGCCACCATTAGCTTAATTGGCGCAACTGCTATGGCAGGCGCAGTCGGTGCAGGCGGCATTGGTGACCTTGCTATTTCTTATGGTTATCAACGCTTTGATAGTAGTGTCGTGATGCTAACCGTGGTGGTCTTATTAATTTTAGTGCAATTGGTGCAAAGTTTAGGCGATTGGTTATCTAAACTCAGATAAATCTTTCATCTACACATCAGAAATAGATTCACCATTTAACTCCTTGCTACTCGTATGAGTGTGTAAGGGGTTAAAACCACACTCCTTCTCCATGCATACGTGATTCACGCCATATCAACATCCAAAAAACTGAAATTTTGATATACGGTCAAGATCATCGAAAACCGTAGGAAAAACTTTGCAGCATGTTTTGTCTTGAGCAGAGCATGCTAAACTAACCCGTGATTTTTTAAGGGACTGATTCATGCGCTTTGTTCATTTAGGTATACATACAGAATTTTCGATTACCGAGTCGATTGTACGCGTACCTGACTTGATTAAAGCTGCAGTCAATGAAGAAATGCCTGCTTTGGCATTGACCGATCTCTCTAACCTGCACGCTGCCGTAAAGTTTTATGGCAAATGTTTGGGGCAAGGCATCAAACCGATTTTAGGTTCAGTGCTGCGTTTAAATGATGCCGATCATCGTGTGACGCTATTGTCGATGAACAATCACGGCTGGCGCAATCTGACCGAACTGGTGTCGCGTGGCTATATTGAAGGTCAGCAACTCAATATCCCTTGCGTCAATAAAGCATGGATTTTAGAACAAGCCGATGATCTGATTCTGTTACTCGGCATTCAAAGTGATGTCGGCAAAATGCTGATCACGTCCAATCCACAAAAAGCCGAACCGTTGCTAGAAGAATGGATAGAAAAATTTGGTAATCGGGTCTATTTGGCGCTGACCCGTACAGATCGTCCCGATGAAGATGCTTTTATTGCCGAAGCGGTTAAATTAGCTAAAAAATATAATATTGGCGTGGTGGCACATAATGATGTGCACTTTGTCCGCCGTGAAGATTATGAAGCGCACGAAGCGCGAGTTTGTATTGCCGATGGTTATGTTTTAGGGGATAACCGTCGTCCTAAAACGTATAGTCCTGAGCAATATTTTAAAACTACTGCAGAAATGACGGAATTATTTTCCGACATTCCAAGTGCTATTGAAAACAGCTATCATATTTCCAAACGCTGTAACGTCACGCTGCAATTGGGTAAATATTTCCTTCCAGATTATCCAATTCCAGACGGACACACCATTGATACCTACTTCGCGCACCTATCCAAACAAGGTTTAGAAGAACGTCTAAATGTGCTCTATCCTGTCACACAGCGCGATGAAGACTGGGCAGAAATTCGCAAACCTTATGATGAACGAATTGAATACGAAATTAATATTATTAACTCGATGGGCTTCCCGGGTTACTTCCTCATCGTCATGGACTTTATTCAATGGTCTAAAAATAATGGCGTACCTGTTGGGCCGGGTCGTGGTTCAGGCGCAGGCTCATTGGTCGCTTATAGCTTAAAAATTACCGACTTAGACCCATTGCGTTATGAACTACTCTTTGAACGTTTCTTAAACCCAGAACGTGTATCCATGCCCGACTTTGACGTCGATTTCTGTATTGCAGGACGCGATAAAGTCATTGATTATGTGGCACGCACCTATGGACGTGATGCGGTATCACAAATTGCCACTTTCGGTACTATGGCCGCCAAAGGTGCGATTCGAGATGTCGCACGGGTTTTGGGCAAGTCTTATGGTTTGGCAGACCGTATTTCTAAACTGATTCCAACTAAACCTTTAGGGCTTAGTTTGGAAGAATCAATTGAAGCCGAACCACAGCTGAAAGATGTGGTGACCAATCCATCTAACCCAGACTATGACGATGCTTCAGAAATTTGGGAAATGGCTTTAAAACTTGAAGGCATTACCCGCAACACAGGCAAACACGCAGGTGGTGTGGTGATTGCACCAACCAAAATCACCGACTTTTCTGCGGTTATGTGCGATGCTGATGGAACCGCCCGTGTTGCACAATACGATAAAGACGATGTTGAATCGGCAGGTTTGGTCAAATTTGACTTCTTGGGTTTACGTAACCTGACGGTTATTGAAGATGCAGTACAAAATATCAATAAACGCATCCAAGCCGATACACCGCTAGATATTGCCCATATTCCATTGGACGATAAAGACGCCTATTTAGTCTTTGCCAATGCCAACACCACAGCGGTATTCCAGTTTGAATCCGTGGGCATGAAAAAGATGCTGAAAGAAGCACGCCCAAGCAAATTTGAGGAAATTATTGCCTTCGTGTCCTTGTATCGTCCTGGCCCGATGGATCTCATTCCAGACTTTATTCACCGTATGCACGGTGGCGAGTTTGAGTATCTGCATCCTTTGCTAGAAGGTGTGCTTGAACCAACCTACGGCATTATGGTTTATCAGGAACAGGTAATGCAGGCGGCACAGTATTGTGCAGGCTATACCCTCGGTGGTGCGGACTTACTACGTCGTGCTATGGGTAAGAAAAAACCTGAAGAAATGGTGAAACAGCGCCAAATCTTTATTGAAGGTGCTGCGAAAAAAGACATTGATGCCGCCACAGCCAACCATATTTTCGACTATATGGAAAAGTTCGCAGGCTACGGTTTTAACAAATCCCACGCGGCTGCTTATGCCCTCGTTGCCTATCAGACGGCATGGCTGAAAGCACATTACCCTGCCGAATTCTTGGCTGCGGTAATGTCGTCGGAAATGCAAAACACCGATAACGTGGTGTTCCTGATTGATGACTGTCGCCACAATGGTCTGGAAGTTTTACCACCTTCGGTAAATATGTCTTTGTATCATTTCCACGCCAGCGATGAACGCACCATTGTCTACGGACTTGGCGCAATTAAAGGCGTGGGCGAACAAGCCATGCAATCGGTGATTGATTCTCGCCAAAAAGAAGGTCCATACCGCGATTTATTTGACTTCTGTCATCGTATTGATTTGAAAAAAATCAACAAACGAACCCTTGAAGCCTTAATTCGTGCGGGTGCATTAGACTGTTTAGGCATCGAACGCTCAAGTTTAATGGCACAATTGCCAGAAGCGGTACAAGCGGCGGAACAAGCACGTTCCAACCGTGAAACAGGCATCATGGATTTATTTGGTGAAGTTGAAGAAGTACAACGTAAGCCTGCCAAACCTGTAAAACCATGGTCAGATGAAGTCCGACTTAAAGGTGAAAAAGACACACTTGGACTTTACCTCACTGGTCACCCGATTGATGTCTATCGCAATGAATTAAAAGCCTTTATTCCAAGTAAAATTAATGAACTGACGCCAACCCGTCGTGGCGTGACCACCGTCTTTGCAGGCTTGGTGGTGGATGTCGCCAACTTCCCAAATCGGATGGTGGTCACTTTAGATGATGGTACGGCACGTATTGAAGTATCTGCCAACCATGAGCGCTTCCAACGCTTTAAAGATATTGTACAAACTGAAAAAGTGGTGGTGATTGAAGGCGAAATTTACGAACGTGAAGGTTTTGACCGCCCAATGGGACGCTTAACCAAAGCGTTTAGCTTGAATGAAATTCGTCAAAAACGCGCCAATAGTATTCAAATTCACTTGCACGCAGAACATTTAAGCAAGACCTTGAGTCAAGACTTACAAAATATGTTGCTGCCTTATTGTAATGTGGATTTATGCACGCATATTCCTGTTTTATTGCACCTTGACTATGCTTATGCCACTGCAGAATTACATTTGGGCATTCAGTGGAAAATCGCACCCTTAGATGAAGCCTTGGTCAAATTGCGTGACTATTTTGGTAAAGAAAGCCTGCATATCGAATATCAAGTGAAATCCAAAGCCGCGAAAGCTGTCGATGTGGCGAAACCTGCATCGATTGCTCCACCACCTGCTGATATGAGCATGGATGATGCTATGGATTTATACCATACCGAAGTTGATCAATATTCTTAATTAAAAATTTAACCCATCTGGATTTGTTATGAGTCAAACCGACAATGCAGCTGTTGCCGCACACCTCTCCCACGTGCGTATTGTCATGGTGAATACCACCCTGCCTGCCAACATCGGTAGCGCCTTACGCGCCATGAAAACCATGGGGCTATGTAAATTGGTTTTGGTTGACCCAAAAACCTATCCGCATCCAGATATTGATGCTTTGGCGGCAGGTGCAACCGATTTAATTGAACAGATTGAAGTGGTTGAACAGCTCGAAGATGCAATTGCCGACTGCCATTTGGTCTTTGGCACCAGTGCACGTAGTCGTACTATTCCTTGGCCACTCTTAGATGCACGCCCTGCGGCAGAAAAGTCGTTAAATGCTGTGGCACAGCATGGGCAAAATGTTGCCATTATTTTTGGACGTGAAGATCGTGGTTTAACCAATGAAGAGCTGGCTTTGGCGAATTATCACGTGACGATTCCTGTCAATGAAGAATATGGTGTGCTCAATGTTGCTCAAGCCATTCAAGTGATTTGCTATGAAATGCGTATGGCTGCCATCGATATTGTCGGAAAAATTGCCGATCCTGCAGCGACGATGCAAGTGACAGATTCTGAAGCGATGCAATGGGATGAACCTTTGGTCAACCATGAACAAATGCAACAGTTCTATCCACATTTAGAAAAAATGCTGGCAGAAATTGAATTTATGGATCCAAAAAATCCACGATTATTGCCTTTGCGCTTGCGTCGGCTTTTCGGACGTATACAATTAGATCGTATGGAATACCATTTACTTCGCGGTATTTTTAGCCGCGTACAAGCAATGAATAACGGTTCATGGAAAAAATCTACATCAACACAGGACGAGGATCAAACTAATGCTTAAACAGCTCAAAGAAGACATTCAAGCTGTCTTCGCGCGCGATCCTGCTGCTCGAAATACACTTGAAGTCTTAACCACTTATCCAGGAATTCACGCTTTAATTATGCATCGTGTGGCGCATGAATTATGGAACAGAGACTGCAAGGGGTCGGCACGTCTACTCTCGTCATTTAGCCGTTTTGCTACAGGAATTGAAATTCATCCAGGTGCAAAAATTGGTCGTCGCTTTTTTATTGACCATGGCATGGGCGTGGTGATTGGTGAAACTGCTGAAATTGGTGATGATGTCACCTTATATCATGGCGTGACTTTAGGCGGCACAACGTGGAATAAAGGCAAACGTCATCCAACTTTGGAAGATGGCGTAGTAGTCGGTGCAGGCGCGAAAATTCTAGGCCCATTCACCGTACATAAAAATGCCAAAGTTGGCTCTAATGCGGTTGTGACCAAAGAAGTACCTGAAGGCGCAACTGCTGTGGGTAACCCTGCGCGCTTTATTATGAAAAATAAACCTGCCGATGATCAGGAAGCACGTCGTCGTGATTATGCAGCCAGCATTGGTTTCCAACCTTATGCCGCGACTGAAGATCAATCTGACCCCGTGCTTGACGGTATGCGTGTGTTACTTGACCGTTTACAACAGAATGAAAAACGTATGAATTTGTTATGTCAGCGTTTATCTTTGCTTGATCCAACCTTTAAAAGTCAGCAACAAGATGAACAACCGTATAGCGCTGAAGAATTAAAAATAATTGAAGATGTTAGACGTGAATGTGAAACTCAAAGCAAATAATCTTTTGCTTTAAAAACTTCGTATCACTGTGTAACCAAGCCCCCTCATTTGTATTGCATGTTCGGAACAGATTTCTTAGACTGACCAACATGCAATATTTTCATCTAACACAATCACCACTCACTTTTAAAATAAATTGAACGGAAGAACACCATGACCCTTAAGCCTTTGGCACTCAGCATCCTTGCCGCGACGCTCGTCAGCGCTTGTGTAGCAACACCAAAACAAGAAGTGAAACCACCTATCGTTTTTACAGAACCTGAATTAAGCGCACCATTTTATGCCTTAAACCCTTTTAATTACGATGCCCCACCTCCGTTTGAAATTAACCTACAAAAAGCAGCAGCACAGCCTGTCACCAAAATGGTGGTGACTGACCCGAACAATCCAAGCCAAAGCATCACTTTAGATCAGAACAAATTGATTGTACCTACGGTGAATAACAATCAACGCAGCTTAAAGTTTGCGGCCTTGGCGGGCGAAAATGAAATAGACATCACTGAAATTGATGATTTCTTACAACTGGTTGAAGGTAAGGCACGTCACTATCCGCCACGTTTTAGTGAGCGTCAGGAACGCCGTGGTTTTGAAGCCAAACTTAAAGAAGTAACCGCACAACTAGACACTTTGGCAGCCAATGAAAATGCCTCTTTTGATATTTTAATGCGTGCATTTAAAGCCAGCGTCATGGCACGTAACCTTGACTTAGGTTCTATCTACACTACCCGTTCACTCAGCTATGCACAGCGTATTTTAAAAATTAATCAGGAAGATGCAGAAGCCAACTTCTGGTTTGGTTTTGGCCTGTCTGAAGGTGGTGGTCATCGTGAAGCAATTTCATATTTAGACAAAGCGATGAAAGCGGGTGTGCAGGAAGCTTATTTGTCTGCAGCCAATAATTATATTGCGCTAGAACAAAAGAAAAATGCGGTACAAACGCTGAAAAACTACAAAATCAAATACCCGCAAGAAGCTGAAGTTGCAGACCGTTTAATTGCTGAAATTGAAAAACAAGGTCGCTGGAATGTTTGGCAAGTGATTGCACCACGCACTTAATCTGCACCGATACAAAAATACCTTAAAATAGGCCGTTTCGACGGTCTATTTTTATGGCTAAGCAATTGAATTACGCCTAAAAAAACGTATGATGGAAAAAAATCTTAAAAATTAAGCCAGACTTTCCATGAATAAAATTGTGATTGCTGCACTGCTCAGTACAACACTGCTGTCTGGTTGTCAGGTAGTGAGTGTCAAAAATCAAGCTTTAAAAGTCAGTATCGCCAATGAACGCGATAGCATTTTGTCACGCAAAAAAATCAGTGAAGCCAGTTTGAATGTGCTATCGATGACAGGACGTGAAGCCACTATTTGTGCCCAACAACCTGCAGAATGTGTCAGCGCGCTGAAGCAAATTCCACAGATCCAAGATGAACAATTACTGTCTACGGCAAGTGAATTATATTTAGCCAAAGCCATTGCACTGGAAAACTCCTCGTCCTGCAAAATTGGTATTCTGAATAGTAAAAGATCGGAAGAACAACAGAAAATTAATCAGGCCAATTATGAACAATGTTTAGATCAGCAATTAAATATGCTGGATCAAAGCATTCGTTACAGTTATGCCTACATGTTTCAGACCAAACGTGCTCCACAAGACCGTATTTTTGACAACCGCCAAGTCCAAATTCGCGATTTTTATAATCAGGCGATTGCCAAACTGGTCAGTAGCTATGCACTACGACATAAACACAACGAATTACAACATCAAATTCGTGTCGGCAACAGCATTTATGAAATCGATTTTGATCACTATCCACAGTTGAAACAACAAAAAATTCAGCAATTGATGTCGACCTATAACTTAAACTTTTCGGGTTTACGCTCTATTACCCGCCGTGATGGTTTTGGTTCTGAGTTTTTGGTGGTATTACCTGAAAACCCAAATGATGACATCAGCCAAAGTAAATATATTATTGACCCACTGAAACACGACTATCCATCTGGAAAAAATCCAAACATTCACCAAGCACGATATTTAGCAGCAACCCTCACCGCAGAACCACTTAGCGCTCGTTCAATTGAAGATATTTTATATAGTTCACAATTTAAGCTAAAAGCTTACGATCCTTATAAATACGAAGCTGCAAATATTGCTCAAAAGAACTATCCATTGGCGGCAAACTTTTCTGCGCCTTATGGCTTGTGGTTGGCACAGAATAACTTGGGTAAATCGGCTTATCTTTCACTGATTGATCGTGAAGAACGCCTAAGTATGCCTCATCTGTATTTGCTGGAACCTTATAACCCTAACAAAAAAGTGATTGTACTGATTCATGGTCTTGCCAGCAGCCCTGAAGCGTGGGTGCGTTTAACCAACGATATTATGGGTGATCCTGTATTGCGGGAAAATTTTCAAGTGTGGCAAGTTTTTTATTCAACCAATATGCCTATTTTAGAAAGTCGTTTCCAAATTTATGCTTTATTGCAACAAGGTTTTAAACAGGTCAACTCTTCTGCTGCAGCCAAAAAAGATGCTGTGGTGATTGGACACAGTATGGGTGGTATTTTAGCTCGATTACTGGTGAGTGATACTGACCTTACCCAACCTGCAATGCAAATGCTGAAGAACAGACGTCTGGAACGCTTTAAATCTGATCCGTTATTGCAAGCCCGTTTGCGACTTAAACCCATCACAAATTTTGATCGGGCAATTTTTTTAGCGGCTCCACACCGTGGTACAGAGTTTGCCGACCGTTGGTTTACCCTTGCAGCACGTAAAGTCATTCGCTTACCGACTGCATTTTTAAGCGCGTTTGCGGATACCTTGCAGCAACATGAAGTCGATTTAAAAAATCTAACCAAAGAAATTGGGCATGGCGTCATTCAAAATGGACCGAGTGATTTAAGTAAAAATTCCAAATTTACGGAATTAACTGAAGATATTTTGCCTGTCAAAGGATTTAAATATCACAGTATTATTGGCAATAATACCGACAGCACTGAGCATCTGTTAATGAATGACGATGTGGTGCATTACAACAGTGCCCACTTAGATGGCGCTGTTTCAGAAAAAATTATTAAAGGCGGACATTCCATTCAGGAAACGCCAGAAGCTGTATTGGAACTGCGACGTATTCTTAGATTACATTTGCAAGATTTAGGCTTGTATAAACCGTAATCCGTCACGGCAAATAAAAAACCGAAGTCTAAGTGGCTTCGGTTTTTTATCTATCATGCTATTTTTTAGCAGTATTAGATTGGTGCTTGTCCCCAATAAGCTTTGGTCAATAAGGCCTCTAATTCGGCATAGTCATATTCGCGTGGATTATAATATGGACTATCGCAGATAATACGTGCCACTTGGGCAGGTGCTGTTTCGGGTAATCCTAAATCTTTAAGTGCCATTGGAATATTCAATCTTTGGTTAAGCTGATAAATCGCCAAGCCCAACTGTTCCCGATCTGACACATTTAAAGCTGCTGCCAGTTGATTCATTGCAGCAATATCTGCATGTCGGTTGTAATACACTGAATACGCCAACACAATGGCGTGGGTTTGCGCATGTGGCAACTGATAACGTCCACCTAAGCTATGGCAAATTTTATGATGAATTGCCATCCCCACCGAACCCAAACACACACCAGCCAACCATGCACCATATAAAGCGTGTTCACGTGCCTGCATATTATGAGGCGCTTGCACAATTTCAGGTAAAGCCTGTGCCAGTTGAGTAATCGCCTCTAGCGCCATTAAACTTACAATGGGATTTTTATCCTGTGCATATAATGCCTCAACTGCATGTGCCATCGCATTCATGCCCGAACATGCCGAAATTTCAGTGGGTAAGTTGAGTGTCAATTCAGGATCATAAATCACTACTTTAGGCAAAACTTGAGCTGCTTTGCCTGTGGTTTTCAGCTGGTTTTCGGTGATGCCATACACCGCTGTCATTTCACTACCTGCATAAGTGGTCGGAATTGCAATAATCGGCAAATGAGTTTCTAAGGCAATCGCTTTGGCTAAACCAATCGCAGAGCCACCGCCTAATGCCAAACAGCAATCTACTCCTAAACGCTGCACATCTTGAATGGCCTGATCTGCAACCTCTTTTGGCACATGCATCACCGCATGAGGATAGACCGCTACAGCCATGTCTTGGATTTGTGCCAATAAACGCTCGCCTGCGGCTTGTTGCCCTGCAGTAGTAATAATTAAAATACGCTGATAGGCATAAGGACGTAAAATCTCTTGGATTTTTTGCAGATGACCTACGCCAAAGTGAACATCGATTGGCAATGCCTGATAATGGAATACTTGCATGTTATTGAGCTTAAATATTGTCGTTAGATTTTAATAGCATATAACTATGACTAGGCTGCTGAACAGCCCAATTCTGCAACGCTGCTTTGCAAATATTCAAATAAAGATTCAAGACCAACTATTTTTGCTATAAAAAACAAAAACCCATGATCTCATGGGTTTTTGTATCATTAAAATCAAATGCGATGAATCAATCAGCTATCAATTTTAATGTAAAGAAAACTTGTACTTTTGTGCTTAATCAATTTCTTTTAGGCACACTGCAGATAAAATTGGCACACCGAAACATGGAAGCAACAATAAAATCCAGTATTCTACGACGGTAGCTTCACCACTGATCATATTGATGAATAATCCACCAATGATTAATACCGCTGCAATTAAACCCAGAAAAATTCCAAAAAATCTTGCAGGCATTTTACGTCCCCTGAACAATCAAACAAAAGTGTTAAATCTAGTATATACCTTATAGTTGAATAAGATATGACTTTTTGATCAATTGATGGCTTAAATTTTATTAGGATTTAAACACCTGATTTAAAATGTTTTTTATAGAAAATCACAACGATATTCGATCAGACACATTTCCTAACAATAATAAAATCTTATTAAATATATAATATTATATTATATAGACTCAAAATAAATGAGTGTGGATGAATGAAAACACCAGATCAACTAATCACTGAAGCCAAAAGTGAAATTACAGAAATTAGCGTGCAAGAATTGCATGAAAAATATTTGCAACATCCCGATATTATTTTGATTGATGTACGAGAACCTGAAGAACATCAGGCTTGTGCAATAGACCGTGCAGTGAATTTTCCACGCGGCATGTTAGAAATGAAAATTGCACAACACCCTGTAGTAAACCACTATTGCGATGTTGAACGTGCCCTTACCAATCTGGCTGAACGAGATATTTACTTACTTTGTGGTACTGGTGCGCGTTCTGCACTTGCCACTCAAGCCTTACAAAGAATGGGTTTCGAGAAAGTCTATTCAATGCAAGGTGGTATGCAAGCTTGGCTGGAAGCAGGTTTTCCGACAGTTTCTTTTACAAGATGATACTAGGGTCTGTTGAATGCTTAAATAACGCTCAATATTAAGGTTAAATATTAATTAAAACTTCGTGTAATACTTCAATATTTATCATTGGCATTTTTGTTATAGTATTACATGAATAAATTGAATAAAAGATTGATACAGTGTTTATGATGTTGGGCAGATTGCTAGGATTATTTGCAATCTTGTTACAAGTCGCTGTGTTCCTACAGCCTTTATTGCCAGAGAAACAACATTTTTCCTCTGTCTGTGAAACTATTGCCCAAGCATTATTTTTAGAACGCACCGCACCCCATTCTTCGTATTCATCTACACACCATGAAACTGCGACTCATGTTGCATTGGAACTTGAAAGTTCACACGAACATGCATCATCTGAAGATGCGGCGCATACAGATCATGAATGTGAATACTGTCTAGTTTATAGTTTTGCACTACCATTATTTGAAAACAAACTCAGACCAATTTTAGTCCGAACGCAAATTCGGATTTTGTCTTTTAAAACATCGTTTACACCAACACTATTTCAAACTGAGCCGCTTTTTATTCTACCACAAGGTCGTGCTCCGCCTCGTTTTGACTCTTGAATTTTCTTATCATTTCTTACAGTGTTGCCATCTTTGCTTCACTCTAAAGTGTAAATTTTGCAGTATCAAATTTATGCAGCTGTAGGACAATACTTATTTTAATAACTCATTGACTTGTTTATTCGACCCTAAGGAGGAGATAACTATGCATCTGCTTCAACACAGTCATAATCATGTGAATCATACTGTAGAGCAAACGGCTTGTTTGGATTTAGCACAACAGATCATTAAAGTTCGGCAAAAAATGAATATTTCACAAACTGAACTTGCGGCAAAATTGTGTATCTCTGCCCGAACTTTAGAAAGTTGGGAACGTGGTGTCCGTCAACCGTCGAGTTCTGCTCAAGCATTGATTCGATTATTTATTAAATCGCCACAATTTGTGTTAGAAAACTTGGCATAAAGCACTTTATAATTATGAATTAAAGCAATGTAAATCAATAAAGAAGCTCCCAAGGGAGCTTCTTTGGTCAAAAGAGTTGAAGCATCATTTTGATATACATATAGAATGAATACCCTTGCTGTTTCATAGCTATATATTCAAAAATAGAATAAAGATATGAATTTATATTCAAATACAAGAATACAACTTTTCAATATACTGCTGCATATATTGTTTTTACTCGATCTATATTCTCATGAAATATCTATCTTCTTTTATCTCAATTGCTGTTATCGCACCTTTGTTTTCAACATCTGCTTTTGCAACAACAGGATATTTCATGCATGCATATAGTGTGAAATCTCAAGGAAACGCAGGCACAGCTATTGCCAATTTTCAGGACAGTCTGACTATTGCAAGCAACCCAGCGGGTTTGAGCTGGTTAGATAAGCGTGTTGATGCAGGTTTAACTATTTTCTCTCCAGATCGTGAGTCTGAAATTACAGGAAATGGTTATGGAGCAAATGGTCAGTATGATGGCAATAGCCGTAAATACTTTGTAATTCCAGATGTAGGTTATGTTCACCCAGTGAATGAACAAGTCACTGCGGGTATTGCGGTTTATGGCAATGGTGGCATGAATACCAATTATAAAAATAATCCTTATGCAGTTTATGATAATACAGGAAGCGCAGGTATTTCATTAACCCAAGCCTTTATTTCACCTGCTTTATCTTGGAAATATGCAGAAAATCAATCTATAGCCTTGGCTGCAAATATTTTATATCAACGTTTTAGTGCACAAGGTTTTGCTGGTGATGTCTTTGGTGGTGCTTCGTCAAACGGTGCGGCAATTAGCGATCGTGGCAATGACGATTCATACGGCGTAGGTGCACGTATTGGCTGGTCGGCAAAACCAAATGATAAACTGACCCTTGGTGCAAGCTATTCATCTAAAATTAATGCCAGCCGCTTTAAGAAATATGAAGGTTTATTTGCCAAACAAGGTGATTTTGACGTACCTGAAAGCTATGGTGTAGGTTTAAATTATCAACTTACCCCTGCTTTATCAGTCGCGACAGATTACTTACGCATTAATTATTCAGATGTAGATTCTGTTGGCAATAAACTGGATCAATTATTCGCAAACAATAAATTTGGCACAACACAAGGTCCTGGTTTTGGATGGGATGACATCAATGGCTATAAAATTTCAGCGACTTATCAAGCCTCAGAAAAACTGACTTTACGTGCGGGTTATAGCTATAACGATCAGCCTGTTAAAAATGATCAAACCTTCCTAAATATTTTGGCACCAGGTGTGGTACAAGAGCATTTAAGTGTTGGTGCAACTTGGCAACTCGATGATCAACAAAATGTAAGTGTGGCTTATACACACGCACTCAAAGAAACAGTGCAAGGTAACAACTCTATCCCCGCTGATTTTGGTGGTGGCGAAGCCAATTTAAGCATGAGCCAAAATATTTTGGGCGTGTCATATAGTTTGAATTTTTAAATTCTACATAGCTTGAGTTTGAATAATAGCTTGCCATGATCTGAAAAGATGATGGCTTTTTTTACTTTGATTGTGATAAAGTTTTTCCAAAGTACGGCTTTTAGCTAGAAATAAGACCATGCAAAGCATAATGTTACAACATGCACTACTTTCTAAATGAATCCATAGAAAACAATCAAATTTCGATGCTTTTTATAACGATGAATTACACGAAAAACTCAGTAAAATTCAGCCAAATGACACAATAATTTTCACTTTTAACTTCGCAAATCATACATTTTCAACAGCTAAGCTCTTTGAGCTATGCGATATCATTTTTGAAACTGTGGGTTTAGATTTTATGGGCGATATTTTTTATGGCTGTGTGCTCACTAACACACCCGATCAATTGAATATTATCCATTTAAAAGCTTAAACCGCTCGATGTTCGACTCGTTAGAGAGCGAGCAACAATGACATGCAGGTTCACTAATTTGACTAAGATGGCGTAAAATAAGCTAGTCACATACTTACACTTAAATTACGCTTCAAATTAAAGGACTTCAACTGCATGAACATGACAGAAATCATGGCTGATCTATCTTCACACACTCCAATGATGCAGCAATACTTACGGGTGAAGATGGAACATCCACATTCTTTAATGTTCTATCGCATGGGCGATTTCTACGAATTATTTTTTGATGATGCACACAAAGCTGCCAAACTTTTAGGCATTACCCTCACCCACCGTGGTAAAACTAGTGGCAAACCTATTCCAATGGCGGGCGTGCCATATCATGCTGCTGAAGGTTATCTCGCTCGCTTGGTCAAAAAAGGCGAAACCGTGGTAATTTGTGAGCAAATTGGCGAGGTAACAGGCAAAGGTCCTGTAGAGCGTGGAGTGGTACGGATTATCACCCCTGGTACGCTCACCGATGATGCCCTGCTCAACAGTCATCAATCTTCCAACTTGGTCTCTTTATGCTTACAGCAAAACCAAATTGGTATCGCGTTGCTGGATTTAAGTGCAGGGATTTTTAAAGTTCAGCAAATGGATTATTTGCCTGAACAACTCGCGATTGAACTTTCTCGTTTAATGCCAAGCGAAATTGTGGTCGATGAAGATATTGTCGATCCGAATATTATTGAACAGGTTAAAAAGCAACTTGACTGCCCTGTGACCAAACGCCCAAATGTCGATTTCAACCTAAACAATGCGCAAAAAACGCTTTGTGATCAGTTTGCTGTATCGACACTTTCAGGTTTTGGTATTGATCATTTGCCCTTAGCCAAAGCAGCAGCGGCAGCGTTAATACACTATGCCAAAGAAACCCAAAAAACGGCTTTACCACATATTCGCAGTATTCAATTAGAACAAAGCAGCGATTTTATTGCGCTTGATCCTGTGACCCGACGTAATTTAGAATTGGTTGAACCATTATTTGAACACGGCACTTCTTTATTCCAACTGATTAACGATTGCCAAACTGCCATGGGTAGCCGTTTACTGAGTCGTACCTTGATGCAACCTTTGCGTGACACGGCATTGTTAGATGCAAGACTGGATGCAATTCAAGCCTTAATACAAGGTTACCATGAGTCGCCTGTGCGTTTGGTACTGAAAGAAATTAGTGATATTGAACGTGTGCTGAGTCGTGTCGCACTCGGTAGCGCACGCCCACGTGATTTGGTACAACTACGTCAGGCCTGTGCGCAAATTCCCTATTTGCGTCATGCCTTACAGCCCATTGTTTCTGCACAACAATCCGCACTCATTCAAAACCTGAATGAAGAACTGGGCGATTTTCATGGACTGCATCAACGCCTGATGCAGGCAATTGTAGAAAACCCACCTGTACTATTGCGTGATGGCAATGTCATTGCAGAGGGTTTTGACAGTCAACTCGATGAACTACGCAAAATCCGTGATCATGCGGGGCAATTCCTGATTGATTTAGAAGTCAAAGAGCGCCAAGAAAGCGGTATCCCAACTTTAAAAATTGGCTACAACCGTGTCAGTGGTTACTACATTGAGCTCACTCGCGCCCAAGCCGAGCAAGTACCTGAACACTATATCCGTCGTCAAACTTTAAAAAATGCAGAACGCTACATCACCCCAGAGCTAAAAAGTTTTGAAGATAAAGTCCTGTCTAGCGAGTCCCGTGCTTTAGCCCGTGAAAAGATGCTATTTGAAATGCTATTGGATGAATTACGCCAAGACATTGCTCAATTACAAATGATGAGCAGCGCGATTGCACAAATTGATCTATTGGCAAACTTTGCCCATCAAGCACGTTTACGCAATTGGGCACGCCCTGAATATAGCCCTGAAATTGGAATTAAAATTACTGCAGGACGTCATCCTGTTGTTGAGGCCTTGAGTAAAACCGCCTTTACACCGAATGATACTTTACTCGACTACAATCATCGTTTGGCAATTATTACTGGCCCGAATATGGGCGGTAAATCAACGTATATGCGTCAAACCGCACTCATTGCCCTACTTGGCTATTGTGGTAGTTATGTGCCTGCCCAAACAGCCGTATTAGGTCCTATTGATCGCGTGTTTACCCGTATTGGTTCTGCCGATGATTTATCGACAGGTAAATCGACCTTTATGGTCGAAATGACTGAGACTTCACAAATTTTACACCATGCAACCTCACAGTCTTTGGTGCTGATGGATGAAGTTGGTCGCGGAACCAGTACCTACGATGGCTTATCTTTGGCATGGGCATGTGTGTTGGATTTAAGCAAACGCATCAAATGTTTATGCCTATTTGCAACGCATTATTTTGAATTGACCGAATTAAGCAAAGAATCTGGGGTGGATAACTACCACGTAACCGCCAAAGAAATGAATGGCAACCTGATTCTCTTGCACAAAGTTCAACAAGGTCCTGCAAGCCAAAGTCACGGTTTGCAAGTGGCAAAATTGGCAGGCATTCCAGCCAATGTGATTAAAGAAGCGCAAAACCGTTTAAGAATTTTAGAAAAACAGCAGCACAAAAATGTCAATTTAGCCGTTCAAGATGACCTATTTGCACCAGCAACAAGCTCAGCTGAACCAGAAGTGATTGAACGTGTAATAGAGGTAGAAAAACCATCACCTGCTTTAGATTTATTACGCAGTATAGATGTCGATAATTTAACGCCACGACAAGCGCTGGAACAATTGTATGCTTTAAAGGAACAATTGAACGCTTAGCCGCTGTTATTTCTAAAATATTTGAGCTAAACAAAGACTCTCAATTGAGAGTCTTTGTCATTTATAAGTTTTTTTGATGGTTTTATCCCCCTTTTATCAAATTTAGCAGCACTGTCTATATCAAATATCAGTAAAAGCGATTGTTAGTTGTAGTGATTTTTGCCTAAAATAGACTATTCTGAATTAGAACCATATTTTTAGGTAGCTGTCGCCATGACATTTGTTGTCACTGAAAACTGTATTAAATGTAAATATCAAGACTGCGTTGAAGTTTGTCCTGTAGACTGCTTCTACGAGGGTCCGAACTTCCTTGTCATTAATCCAGACGAATGTATCGACTGTGCATTATGTGAACCAGAGTGTCCTGCCAACGCTATTTTCTCTGAAGATGAATTACCAGAAGGTCAGGAAGTGTTTATCGAGCTAAATGCTGAACTTTCACAGACTTGGCCAAACATTACACAAATTGGCGATCAACCTGCTGATCGTGAAGAATGGAATGGCAAACCAGACAAATTACAATACTTAGAAAAGTAAGTTCGTCTTGTTGTGAAAAAGATCAGTCCTGTGCTGATCTTTTTTTATACCTAAAACACACATTTGATTGCAATATTTTCAAATTTTAACCAGCATTTTCGATTAGAATACTGCCACTTTAAATAAATATCTGATTTGCCTAATGAAGAAATTTTTCAAGGCGCTGTTTTCGTTCAGCATTGTTCCCGTTATCTTGGTTGCCTGTAGTTCAACCCCAAACAGAACAACAACGATCACCACGCCCGATGGAAAACGAATTTTCATTCCTCAAGAAAAAATCACCTATGAGCGTCAGGTAGCACCTAAAATTGTGCCTTATTCGTATAATGCATGGGTGGCAGTGAGTGACAATTTACGCCAAGTTCGTGAATATGAACGCTTCTTGGAACACAACGGTGTTGGCAATATTATTCCAAGTTTTGAATTAATGCGTACCGCACGTGACTGGCAACGCTGTGGACGTTCGCAATTTATGATTCCAAGTCGTGAATTGTGGCAAAATCAGGTGCCTACCTTGCGTGTATTTAAATATTTGGTCGCCTCTAAAGTCTTAACTGATTTTGAAGTCACTTCTGTCTATCGAGATTTACCACTGAATCAATGTGCAGGTGGTGCGAACTCATCGCGTCACTTATTTAACTCAGCCATTGATTTTAGAATAGGGCCACAATTCCCGAATGCCGAAGACTATGCCTATATTGAAAGTACCAAATACAGACTGTGTCAGTTCTGGCAGCAATATGGTCAAAGTTTAAACATGGGCTTAGGCTTATACGCTTCAGGACAAATTCATATTGATACACAAGGTTATCGAACTTGGGGGCCAGATTTAAGCCGCCATTCATCTATGTGTAATTTCTAATTCAGTGTTGTTTAGAATTAAATCCTAAAGAGGTCAAATTGACCTCTTTTTTTATTGCGAAATAGATTATCACCTGCTCCATTCCGCGAATAAATTGCACTCTGAGCAGAAAAGTTTACAATGCACACATCGCAACAAAGGTGAGCACGCTATGCAACAAATGTGGACGGATATCGATCACTATATCGAATCACATTTAATTCCCGAAGACCCAATTTTGACGCAAACTTTAGAAAATACCGATGCCAAAGGTTTTCCAGATCACCTTGCAGTTGCGGCAAATCAGGGCATGTTGCTACAAATGCTCATTCAAATGAATCAATGCAAACGTGTGTTGGAATTGGGCACATTCGCAGCTTATAGCACAATGTGGCTAGCACGTGCGCTGCCTGAAGATGGTTATATACTCACGATTGAAGGACGTGATACCCATGCAGCTTTGGGACAGGAAAATATTGACCGCGCTCAATTAAAACAAAAGGTTGAATTAAAAGTTGGTCGTGCTGCAGAAATTCTAAAAGCTCTGCCAGAAGATACTGAAGCTTTTGATTTTATTTTTATTGATGCCGACAAACAAAGCTATCCTGAATATTTGGAACTGAGTCTTAAACTTTCACGCTCAGGTACAATTATCTTTTTAGACAATGTAATTCGTGCAGGGGAAATTTTAAATCCTGACAATCACAAACCAAGCATTGAAGGGATTCGTGACATGTTCAAAGCCATGCAAAATCATTCGCGAATTTTATCGTGCACAGCATTACAAACTGTAGGCAGCAAAGGACATGATGGCTTTGCTTTAGCGATTGTAAAGTAAAGTCCACACAAGGTTAAAAAACAACCTAAAGCAATTTTACATTATATATTATAATGTTACATATACTGTCCATACAGTTATCCACAAATTATGCGGATAACCATGGACAGTCAGCAAGCATTTACATCAGTTCAACTAAACAATCTTTTGAAATGATCTTTTTTGAATCATTTACGATTTTTACTTTGCCACCAACAAAGGAACAGTTGAGTTACGGAAAATATTGGTGGTAATGCTTCCCAAGAAAAATTGGTGAATTTTACTGTGACTAAATGCCCCCAGTACAATCAACTGAATACCATGTTCACGTTGATAATCTAAGATATTTTCAGCCACATCGCCATAACGATATTCCACCACCACATCTAAACCCGCTGAAGTTAAAAAATCTGCAGGTTCATTTAAAACTTCTGGGTGATCACCGACATAGAGCAAATGACATTGCAATAATTTAAGCAAATCACTTTGTGCAATTCGCTTCATCATTTTGATACAAGTTGGGGAATATTCATAAGCAAAAATAAAACGGTTTGGTGCTTTAAAATGCTCTCCGACAGTCATCACAGTACAATTTGCACCACGAATAAAGTTTTCGACATTACTGCCTAATGCCTTATTGCGTTCAGCAGATTTCTCGCCCACACGTCCAATCACCACAATATCTTCTTCGTTCAGCACACTAAAACTTTGTTCTAAAAAGTCGCCTTTTTCTTGAATGTGGGTAGGTACAATGCCGAACTTTTCCTGAATCATACTGGAAATGTGCTGCAATAAATTGTTGCTATAATCGAGTGCTAATTCACTTTGTTTTTGTTCTAATTCGGCTAATTCTTTGAGTAACATGGCATTACTTTCAAAACCAATCACGCCACTAATTTCCCCCAAATGATAACTGGCGGGGTAATAATCCAAAACTTGTAATAACACCAATTCACGTTGAGTTTGTGTTGCAATCCACGCAGCAGCTTCAGCAAGCGCATTAATACAAGGCGAAGAATCAATACAAGCAATTACACGTTTCATTATTGCCTCTCTTACTGCCTTTTGCAGGCTATTTTTTAGTTGTTATTTTTAACTTAACACAACTCGTGTTGCAGGGACATGAAAAAATGTAATGAAGTTTAAAGATTTAGCCTTGCTGCATCGTATTTACTCACGATAACGAATCAATTTGGCAGGGTTTCCTACCACAATTTCCCGCTCCTGAACATCTTTGGTGACCATGCTATTCATACCAACGACTGCATGTGCCGCAATCTTCACCCCATCTTTAACACCAACATGCGCACCTAACCAAACATCCTTACCAACTTCAATGCCCTGTGAACGCACCGCTTGCTGATAAATGGGCTGATCCAAAGCCATGCCATGATCAAATGCATATAAATGACAATATGCTGCGATACGCACCTGATCATGAAGCTTAATTCCAACTCTGCCACCATCTAAAATACAGTGGTGATTAATCGCGACTTCATTGCCAATTTCTAAAGGGCCATGCAAAGTACAATCGGCTGCAATAAAGGTATTATCGCCAATACTGATTTTACGCCCCGGCTCTGCAAAAATATGTGCCAAAGGGGAAATAAAACAGTTTTTGCCAATCTCCACCGTTTCCATTGCCATTAAATAAGCTTGATATTCCTGCTGCCAAGCTTCTGCCCATACACGATGTTTAGGTTTTAATGACCAATATAACCACGGCATGTAGTTTAAACGGTGTTTATGCTGCTCACGGTACTTCGATAATGGATCAGGTGAATTTGCTTCAGTCATCTTGATCATCCTCAAGGATTTTGAGTTGTTCACGCCCACGGCTAATATCTTGTAATTTTAGTTTTAAAGGGTCTATTTGATCGACTTGCATGAATGCCTTTACCAACACGCCTTCGGCGGTGTAGTCTTCGCTGTACTCAATCTGCTGACTATTTAGCTCGTATTGTAAAATTGCCCACTCATTAAAATGACAGGAAAATTGCACGGTCTTTTTTTCAATCAGTTCTATTTTTTCTGCTAGAGCCAAACATTGCCCTGCACATCCCCCATAGGCACGTACCAAGCCGCCTGTGCCCAATTTAATGCCGCCGTACCAACGATTCACCAACACCAAAACATTAGTCAACTCATTGCCTTCAATCGTGGCTAAAATAGGACGTCCTGCCGTACCTGAAGGTTCGCCATCATCATTAAAACGTAATTGATGCCCGATTTTCCATGCCCAACATTGATGTGTGGTAGATGAATCACGCTGCTGTTCCAAAAAAGTTTTTACCGCTTGCTCATTATCTACAGGCACAGCAATTGCCTGAAATCGACTTTTTTTAATTTCTTCTTCAAAAGTGATGGGCGCAGCAATGGTAAATGGCATAACACTCCAGATCAATCAACCAGTTAAATAAAAACTTGATAATTATAACGTGTTTAGCGCTCTAACGTATTTAGAGTTATAGCTTATTTGGACTGATAACCACCATGAAAAAACCTTCTATCCTCAAAGGTATAGAAGGTTAAATAATGTTTACACGACTTTCTGTTCTACAACTTATGCAGTAAGCATACGAAAACCAATAACGGTTAGAACATTCAAGCTTTAAACAAAAAAGTCTTCACCCAAATAAACTTCACGCACAATTTCATTTTCCAGAATTTCTTGCGGTGTACCCTCTGCAATGACTGAACCTTCGCTAACAATATAAGCACGTTCACAAATGGCTAAAGTATCACGGACGTTATGGTCGGTAATTAATACGCCAATGTCACGATCTTTTAAGGTACGAATGATATCTTTAATATCACCGACAGAAATAGGATCGACCCCTGCAAAAGGCTCATCTAACAACATAAATTTAGGGTCTGCTGCCAAAGCACGGGCAATTTCTGCACGACGGCGTTCGCCACCCGACACACTCATCCCTAATGAATCTTTAATATGCGTGATTTTAAAATCTGCCAGCAATTCTGATAAACGCTGCTGACGTTGCTGTTTATTTAAATCTTTGCGGGTTTCTAAAATAGCCATAATATTTTCAGCGATGGTCAGCTTTCTGAAAATAGAGGCTTCTTGCGGTAAATAACCAATCCCCTTACGCGCACGTTCATGCATGGCAAGGTCAGATAAATCCAGTTGATCTAAATGGATTTCGCCTTTATCCATACGCACCAAACCCACAACCATGTAGAAACTGGTGGTTTTACCCGCACCGTTCGGCCCAAGTAACCCGACAATTTCACCACTTTTCATTTCAAATGAAACGTCTTTAACCACCCAGCGCTTATTATAGTTTTTGGCTAAATGCTTAATACACAAAGTCTGCTGACCGTGCTGGACGCTGTCCTGTGCTGCGCTCGTTTGATCCATTAATCACGCGCTCCCGGGAATGATTTTGAACTTGATGGTGGAATCACAATTTTTACACGACCCGCTTCAGAACCAGTTTTGTTCGGTGTACCAATCGCTTCAACATCGCCTTTGTTCATACTATAACGCAAGGTATTACCACGAATACTGGCTCCATCTTGCTCTAAAAGTGCGCCACCCGTTAAGGTGATAATGCCTGTTTCAGCATTGTAAACAATCTTTTGCGCCTGACCTTTGGCAAGCCCTTTGGCTGGATCAGTCTTTTGCTGGAATTGCGCAGGTCTGCCCGTTGCCGTAATGACACTAATTTCTTTTTTGCTGTTCAGATTAGCAACAATCGAATCTGCCTGCAGTTTCATGGTGCCCTGTTCAATCACCACATTGCCTGTATAAGTGGTGACGCCAGTACGTTCACTAAAGGTCGCACGGTCTGCCAATAAAGTAATAGGCTGACTGCGGTCTGACGGAATTGCCCATGCACCTGCCGATGAAAGCACCGCCAAGCCCACAAGTGCTGCTTGTTTTATCAACGCTTTAGGAGCTGTAAGCTTAGATTTATGGTTCATACTTTCCTCGAATATTAAAAAATTCGTATTGCCCGTCATTTAAATTGGCTTTTAAGCCCTGACTGATAAAATCAGCCTGTGGAGATTGTACAGTCACTTGTTTTTCGGTACTGATTTCACGTGTTTTAGGAAACACATTCAACTCGACTGTTTCAAGCGTCAGTTTGCCTTGAGCGAGTAACTTGGTTGCTAGCACTTGATCTGACAACACAACCTTTTCATTGTCATTAAAACCTTGTGCCTGTTTAGCAAAAAAAGTGGCATCCACCGCGCCCGCTTTATACATAGAGGCATTCAAATTTTCCAGCTTAGAGGTTTTTTGCTGCATGTCTTGCTCTAAACGGTCAATTTGCGCACGCACATATAAATTGCCCTGCTCATCTGTTTGGGTCAGATGAATTTGCTCTGCACTATAAGTCATAGAGCGAGCAGCGTCAGTTTCCAGTTTTTTGCCTTTACCGCTGTAATAGTAATAACCACCACTTACAGCTGCAATTGCAATCGCAGTAACGTATAAAACTTTAGTATCCATAAGTGGGGCTGTAACTCAAACCTTTGAATGTATGACTTAATTAATGAGGGATGCTGAGATATTTTTCAAGTAAGCTTTGGTACACACCTTTGGCGGTTAAAATCATATCGCAGATTTCACGTACCGCACCGCGCCCACCCATGGCCTGTGTGACTAAATCGGCACGACGACGCACTTCAATATGTCCATTTGGCACTGTGACTTTCATCCCTGCAATCGAAAACGCTGAAAGATCAGGCCAGTCATCGCCCATATAGAGACAATCTGCAGGTGATAAACCTAACTTGGCACAGGCTTCCTGCAATGCAGTGCCTTTATCTTCACGTCCTTGGTAGACCAAATCTACACCTAAATCGGACATGCGTTTTTCGACAATATTACTTTTACGACCCGTGATGATAATGACTTTAACACCTGCTTGTTGCACCAGTTTCATACCTAAACCATCACGAATATCGAATGATTTAATTTCATCACCGCTGTTGGATAAGGTGACAAAACCATCACTTAGAATTCCATCGACATCTAAAACCAAAGCTTCAATATGACGCGCTTGCTCTAATAAAATATAAGATGCCATTGTTTAGTTTACCCCTGCTTGAATCAAGTCATGCATACTGATCACACCAATGACTTTATTGGCATCATCCACCACCACAAACTGATTGATTTTACGGTCACGTAATTGCTCTAAAGCTTCAACTGCACGTGCTTCTTGTGAAATCGTTGCAGGATGTTGAGTCATCACTTGCCCAACTTGTAAATTCACATCAAAGCCCTGTTGTTTATCAATTAAACGTCGTAAATCACCATCGGTGAAAATGCCTAACAAGACGTCATTTTCATCGACAATTGTGGTTAAACCTAGACGTTTGTTTGAAATTTCGTATAACACTTTGTTCATTGGTGTATCTGGTGCAACTTTAGGTAATTCTGTACCGGTATGCATCAAATGTTTCACATGCAATAACAGGCGCTTACCCAAAGCGCCTGCAGGATGTGAACGAGCAAAATCATCGGCAGTAAAACCACGTGCATCAAGTAACGCTACAGCCAATGCATCACCTAATGCCAAGGTTGCAGTCGTACTTGAGGTTGGTGCTAAACCAAGTGGACAAGCTTCCTGAATATTGCCTAATGTTAAAGCGACATCAGCATTTTGTGGCATCGGCCCGCGATCATCACCGCTAATTGTGATTAGAGGAACTTCCAGATGTTTGATGAGTGGCATCAACATCATAATTTCATCACTTTTGCCGGAGTTGGAAATGGCAATTAAAACATCACCCCGTACCAACATTCCCAAATCACCATGCCCTGCTTCACCCGGGTGCATAAAGAAAGACGGCGTGCCTGTAGAGGCAAACGTCGCAGCCATTTTACGACCAATATGACCTGATTTTCCCATACCTGTGACCACAACACGCCCTTTGCAATGCAACATGATTTCGCAGGCACGGCTAAAACGCTGATCAATTTGCGTCGCCAAGACTTGTAATGCTTGTTCTTCTATTCTTAAAGTGTCTAAGGCTACAGATTGGAAATCAATGGTATTTGACATGTTTGGCATTCAACGTTCAACTTAAATTGAGTATTTTCTACACCTCAATAAAAGCGATTTATTGAAGCACATTTAATTTTCGCAATTTTAGCATATCTATGCAATTCTACACTTTGATTCTGCGTGTGTTTTTTGTTTTAACGCATTTTTGTATGCTGTTTTAATTAACTCGCTTTTTGACTCGAGTTTCAAATGAAAAACAATCATATTTGAGCTTAGGCTATTTATTTTATTGATTCAAAGTTGCAGATAAAGCTAAAGATAGAACTAGCTCAGAAGCATATTTCAACGAAAATGCTCTAAAAATTATGGATCAAACCCATCTATAAAGCTGACTGCAAGCAAGCTATAACAAACAGCCATAAAAAAACGCTTATCTTTCGATAAGCGTTTTTTAAAATTTTGGAGCGGGAAACGAGACTCGAACTCGCGACCCCAACCTTGGCAAGGTTGTGCTCTACCAACTGAGCTATTCCCGCAATATGGAAGTGAATTATAGAGAATTTCATACAACTGTCAACTCTCTATGCTCCCAAGTGCTCAATTAATCAGCACGACGCCATACTGTACCTTGACGGGTATCTTCCAAGACCACACCTTGATCGAGCAAAGACTGACGAATTTCATCAGCACGGGCGAAATCTTTGGCTTTTTTGGCATCCTGACGTTGCTGAATGAAGTCTGCAATGGCTTGTTCAGATAAACCTAAAGCGTCCTGACCAATATCAGACTTCAGGAATTCGTCAACATCATGCTGCACCAAACCTAAAATATTGGTCAAATGACGCAAAGTCGAATAGTACACCGCCGCCTGATCTGCCTGCTGCTCTTTTACTGAACGGTTCAGCTCTTTATTGACTTCAAACAGAACTGCAATTGCTTCGGCTGTATTAAAGTCGTCTCGCATTGCGGCATTAAAACGTTCCACCAAAGCCTCATCTAACTGCTCAACTGTTTGCGTACCGTACGCTTGTTGATAAGCTTTAAATGAGTGATAGAAACGTGATAATGCGGTTTTGGCTTCTTTGAGTGCTACATCGGAGAAGTTTACAGGGCTACGATAATGCGATGACACAATAAAGTAGCGGATCACTTCAGGATGGAATTTTTCCATCACATCACGAATGGTGAAGAAGTTACCCAATGACTTCGACATTTTTTCGCCATCGACATTAATAAAGCCAACGTGCATCCAGTAATTTACATACTGCTCACCTGTTGATGCTTCAGACTGGGCAATTTCATTTTCATGGTGTGGGAACATTAAGTCTGAACCACCACCATGAATATCAAAATGATTACCTAAGCAGCAAGTCGACATCGCAGAACATTCAATGTGCCAACCCGGACGTCCATTGCCCCACGGCGAAGCCCAAGATGGTTCATTTTCTTTGGCATGTTTCCACAAAACAAAGTCAAATGGATGCTTTTTGTCGACTTCAACATCAACACGCTCAGACGCGCCCGCCTGCATGTCTTCTAGCTTGCGACCTGAAAGACGGCCATATTTGTCAAATTTTTCAACCTGAAAATAAACATCGCCATTACTTGCAGGATAAGCTGTGCCTTTATTGACCAAATTACCAATCATATTTTGCATTTGATCAATATATTCAGTGGCACGTGGTGCAGCATCAGGTTCAACACAGCCTAAGTTTGCCGCATCTTCATTCATGGCTTGAATAAAACGATTTGTTAAAGCTTGAATGCTCTCGCCATTTTCATTGGCACGTTTAATAATTTTGTCGTCAATGTCGGTAATGTTGCGGACATATTTCACATTCCAACCTTGACTGCGCAAAAAGCGAATGATGTAGTCAAATGCAACCATAACCCGCGCATGCCCGATATGACAGTAATCATAAACCGTCATGCCACAGACATACATGTCGATATGTCCTTCTTTACGCGGAACAAATTCAACTTTTTTTCGTTGCTCTGAGTTATATAGAACAAATGGTTGCATAGGTTTTCAAAATAGGTCTATTAAAAGATGCTCCATCTTAACCTAAGCATTATTTTTCATAAAGTTTTTCGATGTTTTTATTCTGTATGTGTCTGTGTGAAGAGAATATCGCGGATGATCCAAGCCTTCTCCCGAAGGAGAAGGAACTTTTTAATACCTGTACTTAGGCGTTTGCTGATCTTATACGGTTTGGCAAAGCTTATGCAGCATCACGTTTTTGTACCAAAATCGCGCCAACTGAATAGCCTGCGCCAAATGAACACAAGACACCATATTCACCGTTTTCGACTTCGTGTGCAGTACGGTGTAAAGCGATAATTACCCCTGCCGAAGAAGTATTGGCAAACTCATCTAAAATAATAGGTACTAAACCTGGTTGTGCTGCTTCTTTACCAACCACCAATTTCAAAATGAGTTCGTTCATGCTGGCATTGGCTTGGTGCAACCAGAAACGCTTCACCTCGGTTGGCGCAATCTGATTCTTTTCTAATTGCGCAGTAATCATTTTGGCAACTAAGGGGCAAACTTCTTTAAAGACTTTGCGACCATCTTGATGGAAGCGTTTATCGTCAATATCTGCATTTTCACTTAAGTTTAAAAAACCGAAATTATTACGGATATTATTCGAGAACTGAGTAAACAGGTTCATGTCCAAAATTTCAAAACCTGCTTTGGTTTCAGTGTCTTCCAAAATTGAAGCGGTTGCTACATCACCAAAAATAAAGTGGCAGTCACGTGAACGGAAATCGTTATGACCTGAGGTAATTTCGACATTAACCAACAACACGCGGCGCGCACCTGCTTTAATCGCATCATGCGCTTGCTTAATGCCGAAAGTCGCAGCAGAACATGCCACGTTCATGTCATAGGCATAACCTTGAATACCAAGCGCAGTTTGAATTTCAATCGCCACCGCAGGATAAGCACGCTGCAAGTTTGAGCAAGACAAAATCACCACATCAATATCTTCTGCGGTCACGCCTGCATTTTGCATGGCTTGTTTTGCAGCAATTACACCCCATTCTGCTTGTAGCGAAATTTCATCATCCCCGCGTTCACGCAAATTTGGACGTAAACGGTTAATGTCCAGAATACCTGTTTTTTCTGACACGTAACGGCGTTTTACCCCAGAGGCTTTTTCGATAAAGTCAGCACTTGAGCCACGACGTTCTTCAAGCTCACCTGCTGCAATTTTGTCAGCATTGAGCTGATTATACTGTTCCACATAAGCATTTAAACTTTCGACCAACTCTTCATTGGTAATAACATCTTCTGGATGATAAAGACCAGTACCTGTAATGCGAATGCCCATGTAAAACTCCTTCTAGAAATTACTAATATCTTAACTGATTCCGAGCTTTTCCCATACTTTTTGCAGCCGAGTTGCAGAAATTGGCATTTTGGTTTTCATGGGTTGAGAGAACAGCGATATGCGTAATTCTTCCACCATAAAGTACAATTCCTTGAGTCGGGCATCTTGTTTGTGTTTAAACAATTTGTCCATCCAAGGGTCAATTTGGGCGATGGCAGCATCGTCTCTTTGCAAGTTATTGGGTAAGCGGTCTAAACGTAATAACAACGCTTTCAAATAGCGCGGATATTCGCTCCACACCTCTACAGGCTTGCTATACACAAAGTCTGCCAGATGCATTAAGTCCAGCTGATCTTCTATATCATCCATATTTTTAGCAAAAACTGCTTCATCAAGCATAAGGAGCTGACGGCGGATGTCTTGCCAAGCAATATAAATTTCATTAAAGATACGCAGCGTGGTTTGACCATGACTGAGAAAAGTCTTTTTTACCTCAAGCTGCAAGTTTTGAAACTCTTCCAAGTTGACTGGCACGTCACAAATAATGCTTTGCAAGGTCGCATAGATCAACATTTGCTCAAGTTGTGCTTTATCACCCAAAGGTGAGTACGCCAAGGCCAATGGTTTGGCAATTTGCTTTTTCAATTGCCGTGATAAATCGCCTAATTGCACATGCAGCAAACGAATCACCCCTTCACGATGCTGATGAATCGCCTCGCGCTGATCATTAAAGGTTTGAATCACCACACCCGATTCATCTTTTTGTGAAAGTTCTGCAAAATCTTTGCTTGGCACCAAAGCCTGATATTGCTTAACCACTACGCCCGTGACTTTTTGCGAGGCTTCAAATACAAATCGTTCAGGGAAGGTTTGGAATTCGCCGTGTAACTGTTTTACTGGACTGTGAGTTTCGGTACGGCAACGCGCTTTTAATTCAGATAAATCACGACCTTGCTCAATCACCCGCCCTTTTTCATCTAGCACTTTAATGAACGGCAATAAATACGCATCTACCCGCTCAAAGCTAAAGTCTTTTTCGGTGATGTGTTCAGCACGTAATTGAAATGCCAAAAAGCTAAAAATGTGCTCGCGTAAATTTACCGCATCAACACGTTGTAGCAACTTTCGAGCTGTGTCTGGAATAGGCACCAAATGACGACGCTTATCTTTAGGCAAAGTCTTGAGCAAGGCTTCAATTAAATTTTCACGCCAACCCAGAACACCCCACGACCAGATATTTTCATCGACCTGTGCCAACGCTTGCACTGGAATTTTAACGGTTGCGCCATCTTCATCATGGCTGGGGTCAAAACGGTAACTGGCCGCCAAGCGCAGCTCACCATTACGCAAATAGTCAGGAAATTGCTGCGTGGTCGGACGATCATTCAGCCAAAGTGCATCATCTTCCACAAATAAATAACGTGGATTTTGCGGCTCTACTGTGGCACGCCAATCTTCAAAGGAACGACGGCTTGCAACTTCTGCAGGTACTTTGGCGGCATAAAATTGATAAATAGTTTCTTCATCAACAACTAAATCACGACGACGTAATTTATCTTCAACCCGTTCCACTTCTTCCAGTTTAAGCAGGTTGTGTTTTAAAAATGGTGGGGTAATGCCCAAGTTGCCTGTGGTTAAAGCATCACGTAAGAATATTTCATGGGCGGCTTCCTGATCGACCTTTTCGTAATTGACAGGACGTTTCGGCTCGATAATTAGACCAAACAGCGAAATCTGATCATAGGCATTCACCACGCCTGCTTTTTTAGACCAATGTGGTTCAAAATAGTGATGCTTCAGCAAATCACGTGCAGCCAATAAAATCCATTCAGGTTCAATTTTTGCCAAGGTGCGTAGATACACTTGCGAAGTTTCTACCATCTCAAATGCCATGACCCACGGTGTATTGGTTTTATGCAAAGTCGATGCAGGGAAAATTCGTGCTTTTTGTTGGCGTACTGCCATAAACACATTGCGCTCATCGGTTTTATTGGCAATAAAAGAAAGCAACCCTGTTAATAACGCCCGATGCAGATTTTCATAACTGGCTTTTTTCTCATTAAACGACAGTTTTAAGCCACGCGCCAAATCCACCAATTGTTCATGAGTTTTCTTCCATTCACGTAAACGCAACCAACTTAAAAAATGCTGACGGGCAAAAGTACGACGTTTGTTTTCACTCATGCCATCACGGTTTTCGTGTAAAGTTTCCCACAATTTTAAATAGAATAAAAAGTCAGAATCTGCTTCACGGAACAAAGCATGTTTTTGATCGGCTTGCATTTGTTTGTCTGCAGGACGTTCACGCGGGTCTTGTACCGCCAATGCCGCTACAATAATCAGGACTTCATTTAACACCCCAAAATGCGCACCGCCTAAAATCATACGTGCCAGTCTTGGATCAATCGGCATTTTTGCCATTTGCTGACCAATTTTGGTTAAGCTGCTGCCTTGAAGCTCGCCTTTATTAGCGGTGGATTTAGTGGAATTATTCGGATGATTGTCTCCCTTTTGCGTCGCAGAGCTGCTCATTCCGTCTAAAAGAGGGGCTTTACCCTTCTCAATCATCGCACCCAGTTCAATCAACAGCTTACGACCATCATTGACTAAACGATGATCTGGCGGCTCAATAAAATCAAAATCTTCGAGCGTACCCAAGCCCAAACTTTGCATTTGTAAAATGACCGATGCCAAGTTGGTGCGTTTAATTTCAGGTTCAGTAAACTCTGGGCGACTTAAAAAATCTTCTTCTGAATACAGGCGAATACAAACGCCTGGTGCAATACGACCACAACGTCCTTTACGCTGATTCGCTGCTGCCTGAGATACTGCTTCAATCGGTAAACGCTGCACCCGTGAGCGATAGTTATAACGTGAAATACGTGCAAAACCGCTATCAATCACATAGCGGATATTGGGTACAGTGAGTGCGGTTTCAGCGACGTTGGTGGCAATAATAATGCGACGACCACCACCTGAAGGATTAAAGATTTTTTGTTGTTCCGCCAAAGCCAAACGCGCATACAACGGTAAAATTTCAGTATGACGCGGTCCATGCTTATGCAAGGTTTCTTGCAGCTCCCGAATTTCCTGTTCAGTACTGGCAAAAATTAGAATATCGGCATGTTCAGGATGACCTTTTTCCTGTGCATCGGCAAAGCATTCTTCTACCGCTTGCACCACTGCGCGTGGCAAGTTTTCTTCAAAGTCATCAAACTCATCATCATCACTACCACCAATGCTTAATTCAGAAATTGGACGATAACGTACTTCGACAGGATAGCTTCGACCTTCGACCTCAAAAATAGGTGCGCCGTTAAAATAGTTACTAAAACGCTGCACATCTAAAGTTGCAGAAGTGATGATGACTTTTAAATCAGGGCGACGTGGCAAAAGTTGCTTTAAATAGCCCATAATGAAGTCAATATTTAAAGAACGCTCATGCGCTTCATCTATAATAATGGTGTCGTATTTATTTAAATAACGATCATTGGCAAGCTCTGCTAACAAAATACCATCGGTCATTAAACGGACAATTGAATCTTGCGAACCCTGTTCATTAAAACGAACTTTAAAGCTGATGGACTCACCTAACTTTTCGCCAACTTCTTCGGCAATACGCTGCGATACACTACGCGCAGCAAGACGTCGTGGCTGAGTATGACCAATTAACCCCGTTAAACCACGACCTGCCAACATTGCAATTTGTGGTAACTGTGTAGTTTTCCCTGAACCTGTTTCACCCGCCACAATAATGACCTGATGTTGCTGAATTGCAGTAATCAACTGTTCGGCAGATTGAGTCACAGGTAAATCTTGATTCAACTTAATGTTGGGAATGCGCTGTGCACGCTCCAACACTTTTAAATTAGATTTTTCAAATAATTCCTGATATTGCTTTGGATTGGCATCTTTGCCTTTTCGTAGTCGATTTAAACGATGACGATCACGCGCCAAAACGAGGTGGTCTACATTTAAATGACTCTGCACAGAATACGCTTCCTAACCAAAACACAAACGCGTATTTTACGCTGTAATGCCTTTAAGCGAAAGAACAGTGATTTAGAATGCGTATTTAAAAAGTTTTAAATCCCCCCTTGAATTTCAAAATAGCATCCCCATATAGATGTATGTTCACCAATTGCTTGAAATGGGTTGTATTTGAACCTGAAAAATAGGTTGTCATGCAATCATCATCATTTTGAGGCCTAATAAAGACTCAATAATACTGTGATGAAAGTGTACGCTTTTTACATACTCATTTGTTTTTCCGATGCTAGTAATGTAAAAATACCATTTCAGCAATAAAACAAAATTAGATACTCTATTGCTAACGAAATACAAACCTTAATCATGGAGACAATGATGAGCTTAATTAATACTGAAGTTAAACCATTTAAAGCAAATGCATACCACAACGGTCAATTCATTGAAGTAACTGAAGCTGATCTTAAAGGCAAATGGTCTGTAGTATTCTTCTACCCTGCTGACTTCACTTTCGTTTGCCCAACTGAGCTTGGTGACCTTGCAGACAACTACGCAGAATTCCAAAAATTAGGCGTTGAAATCTATGCAGTTTCTACTGACACTCACTTCACGCACAAAGCTTGGCACGATTCTTCAGAAGAAATCAAAAAAATCCAATACGTAATGGTTGGCGACCCAACTTGGACGCTTTCTAAAAACTTCGAAGTATTAATCGAATCTGCTGGTCTTGCTGACCGTGGTACTTTCGTAATTGATCCAGAAGGTAAAATCCAAATCATCGAAATCAATGCTGGCGGTATTGGCCGTGATGCTCAAGAACTTCTTCGTAAAGTTAAAGCAGCTCAATACGTTCACGCTCACCCAGGTGAAGTATGCCCAGCTAAATGGAAAGAAGGTGATGCAACTTTAGCCCCATCTATCGACCTAGTAGGTAAAATCTAAGTTTTAGATTAAACCACTCAAAAAAACCACGCATATTTTGCGTGGTTTTTTTTAATCAGAACATCACCCTTTTCTACCTTATTTATTCATATTTCATCTCTAGAATAGAAAATGTAAAAACATTACAACACTACAATCGAATCTGTACCGGTAACAGTTGTGAGATTTATTTTTGAGGGCTGTTCTATGAAAAAATTATTTTTACTTTCAACATTAATAGCATTTTCAGTGCCAGCTTTAGCTGATTTCAACTGTAATGGCAGCATTAAAAATCGAACTATTGATGATAATGTCAAAGTGCATAAACAATGTGTTCTTGATCATGTGACTATTAAGGGCAACCTAATGTTGCATTCCAACTCACATACGGCAATTAAAAATAGTACGATTGATGGCAATTTAGAATCTAAAGGAAACTTTAGTCAGGTTAATGCACATGCCAACCGCATTGATGGCAATATCCAACTCGAAGATGGGCGTAACATCCAACTCACGTCAAACCGTGTAAATGGCAATATTCAACTTAAAGATAATTCAGGCTCAATCGTTGTAAAAAATAACCGCGTGAATGGCAATTTAGAATGTGAAGATAACCGCGTAAAACCGACTGGTGGCACAAACCGTGTTTCTGGTGACAAAGAAGATCAATGTCGTCATCTATAAAATCTAGTCTTTCAATCATTTTATTTAAATGAATGACTATTCATGTGCAAAGCATAAACACCACATCCTAAATGTGGTGTTTTATTTCGCTTCATAATAGTTTTGTCGTTTTTGGCACGTTTAGGTTGCGCAAAAAACTTATATTCAAAAGTTACAATTCTGTAATACTTTTTAGCAAGCACTTCACTTATGTTCAAAATAAGCAGATTTATTCTGTGAAAAATAATATAAAAAATAAAGGAGTTGCTTATGGGTAAAACACTTGCCGTGACATCCTGGACATACAGTGCATCTTCACGTTATTTAAAAATATTTTAAATTGACAAAAATAACTAATCATGCGAAAAAGTTTTTTTAGTTAACAGATGTTCACACATGCCTCGAATTGTTTCTGTACCACTTAGTTTAGAACAGCGAGAACGACTCATTTTTCTGGCCAAGCATGC
>NZ_VPBQ01000012.1:0-92500 GCF_013418635.1 Acinetobacter sp. YH12131 | reverse complement strand
TCTCCAGTCAGTGCTTGTCCTGACTGGAGTTGTTTTAAGGCTGTTTCAAAATCAAATGTAGTTGCCATAATGCATCATTCCTGTTTTTAACAGTTTAAGGAAATGACACAGTTTTTTGAACACTACCTAGCTACAGGTAGGCTTGCTCATAGGACCAAACTTAGTCATTAAACAGTATAGTTTTGAAAACCAACTCATCTTGAGCTACATAATCTATGTTGATGAAATTTTTGATCTTCTATTTAGGTCTATAACTATAACTTTTATCGTATCAATACTAGGCCAATCCTTGGCAATTCCCTGCCAATATCTATCCAAAGCATCTTCAAGATCTTCTAAGTTGGTTAACTCTCCATTAATCTCCCATTTCTTATTCTTATTGCAATTTTGAGCAACCAACAAAAAAACTCCGCAGCCTGCACTAATTTCACGTAAATAATCACCAACTAGCTGATTTCTTAGACGTTCACATAAATCGGGACCGCTCCATCCTTTATCAAGAAGTTTTAATTCTATTGGTACAGGGGAAACCACATTATTATTTTCAAATCGAATATCTGTACGCTGAGCATTAGCTAGTTCGTTTTCTTGACTAATGACATACTTATGATTTGATTCCTGTCGTAACCACCCTGCGATTAAATTTCTAACAACCGTTTCACCCTGAGCTAATTTCCATACCTGATACGGGCTATCATCACCATTTTCTAGCCAATCCTTTAACTTCAAAATTTTTAAAAGTGCTAAGTCGAATAACATTTTATGAGACGTTGGAATAATATTTCGTGAGTTTTCTAACTCCAATACATTATCCAATTTAAATGGTTCTATATCTCCACAAGTCACAGCAATATGCGTAGCTAATTGGTTGAGCCATGACTTACGATTTAGGTCAACTTCAAGACTTTCTAGCTCTTTCAGAGCATAATAACTTTCAGAAGTTGGAGTATTTTGTAAAAGCTTAAAAAGCTGGTCTCTAGCATCTTGAGCATGATCTCTTAAGCCCGGACTATAAACACCAGTACCAGCTCTATGTATATCTTCTTCGTATTTTATATATCTATTAATCAATGAATACAGTGCTTTCAGATTCTTTATTTTTTTATACTCATCTTTACCGGCTCTACCATTAATCGAATCTCTTTCGCCTAATAAATGACATATAAATATTTGAGCAGCATACTTCCTATCTTCTAGGTCTAAACTGTTCAACCAAACTGCTAAATCATTGATACCAACTTCAGGGTTACTATCTACCAATAAAGCAAACCACCATGCCTTATCTCTGACACTTTTTGCTTCATTAATTTGCCTGTTAGCTAATTCAAAATAACTCTCTCTCTCCAACTCAGAATTTAATAGAATTTGTAATAAATACTTAACTGTATCATGATGGATATTTTTAGTATTACTGACTAACCATTGGTAAATTTTTGGTGCAATAGCATCATGAATCCATGGGGCATAAAAGAGAAGATCATGAACAATATGATTATAATTCTCCTTATTATCTGTGCTTGATTGCTGAAGCTCCCAATTTACCTCCTTCATGACTGCATCAATTACGTCATTAGGGAAAGCTTGATACATTTTCTCAAGCCATGTTGGAAAACCATTGAGTTCCCAATTTAGATAACGTAATGCATGTGACACTTCATCTCTAGTCAGATTGTGAGGAAAATTTTGTTCTTCGCTTGCTTCTATTTCTAGTCCAGCAAGACCAAAAATGACAGCATAAGGAGTAGAATTTTTTTCGATCTCCTCTTCAGAATATAAAGAAGGCTTATAAATTCTCCAAAATTTTATAGCTGATTCACGATATGCAGATGAAACCTCTTCTCCAAATTCTGGTGTCAGTTGCTTCCAATCTGCATAACCATCTCGTTTCGATGAAATCTCAGGATTTTTAAATTCTTGCATTAGCCAACAGATATCGTTAGTTAAATGTCCTTCAAGATAGTTAGAAGATGTGAAAAGGCGCTGTGGATCATGTTGTAAAGATTGCATCCATTGCTTTCTAGCAGTTGTTCGTTCAATTAATTCATTATCTATTTCAGTTTTTCTGTCTTGTTCCTCACGTTCATACTTTAAAACATCCTCATTTATAAATGGACTCACTAATTCCTTGAGTCGATTAGTAAGCACACTATTTCCCTCGATGGCTTGTTGTAGATTTCCAAACATCCAGCTAGGCTTATTCTCTCTTGTATAAATGTAATAAGCTCTGTTCAAAACAATAAGTTTCTCTGCATCTGTCTGCTTTAGAGGAATAAATTGGAGTAACCTTTCAAAATTTGCACTATCAAATTGCCAAAATTGACCATAATAACAATATTGCCAATCATCAGTTAATTCCTCATTTTTGCTCTGCTTATGATCTTTGCGCGCTATTTCTATTGTTTTGTAATAGAGTGCCTCATTTAACTCTTTCCACTGTGGAATTAATTTACTTAAATTATTTTTCTCTTCATTTTCATCATAATCGTTATAGTGAATTAATCGCTGTCCTTGTACTAATAGTTCAAGTACTGAAGTTTCCAACATGAATTGGCTACGCAATAGAATCAATTGCTCAATAATCTTGTAAGCTAACTTTAAACACCCACCATATTTCTCAGAAATTTTACAATTTTTCTTATCAATATAAGGCTGTATATGCAGAAGTCCAATTAACCCTAATAAAAAATCAAATTTTAACTGCTCATTACACTTTTCTATTAATTTTTGTAAAGCTCTACTCAGCCCACTATATTCATATTTCTGATATGTTTCTGAATTTTTCAATGAATCAATTACTAGACTTATAAATTCTACATCCGGTTGATCAATTTCACTAACTAGCTCTACTATGAGTCTACGCTCTAATATTTCTCCACTAGCATTCAAAGCCTTCCAAAGCTGCTTTCTTTGTTGTTCTGATCCACATGACATGACAGCTCTAGTTGCTATACGTCTAGCATACATACCATTAACTTGATCTAAAGCTATATCTATTAATGCAGGAACACATTTATCAAGTTGACCTTGCCAAACCATACGACCTAAAAAGAATATAGCATCCTCATTAGCTGAATATTTTTGTATAAGTTCCAGAACATTTTCTTCTAAATCTTTGTTTGATATTTTAGCTATTGAGTCATTATCCCTTACAGTTCTGTTATCTAAGTTATTTGTTATTCTTTCTACAAAATTTACAAATATTTTTTTTCTAGTATCAAGCGTTAACTGCGAAGGGTCTCCACCTTCAAAAGCGATTTCAGGTTGGTTCTTCAAAACATGATCACATGTTTGTTGATCTTCTAAAATTATCCAAGGTAGAACACATCTTAACGTGGGTGTTACTATTCTTTCCCCAAATTGTTCTCTAAAGAATAGAGATTCTATTTCCAATCGATTATCGCCTCTCAGCAATTTTATAAACCATTGAGCTGCTAAAAACTCCCTAATATCCCTATGTCTAAAACGAACTGCGTCATAGACAATATCATTAAAAATGCCACAGCCTAATAAAGCGAGAATTTCTTCACGAGTCCAGTCTGGGAGAATTTCAATTGGATCTATATTGTCAATATTCAGATGCGAGTTAGGTACATTAATGTTAGCTTTACGAGTCAATATTACTGCAGCAGCTAAACGTTGAGCTCCTTCTTGAAGTTTTTCTAGAGGTATATTTAAAGCTCTTCTACTTGTAGCATGTCTATCAGTTAGTCTTTGTTGAATATTATGCTTAATTATCTCAGTTCTAGAGCCTAAGACACTGTCTTTTCGCCATTTATCAATAATATTATCCAAATCAAAAGGTCTTTCTGCCAATCCAAGAAGATCATACCTTTCAATCTGATTAAGAAGACTTGGAATGTTCTCAACTGATCTAATTTCACAAAAAAATTTAATATCATCAAGATTCAAAGGAGAAAGAGAAAAAACTTTTAGCGCACTTTTTACTTTTTCTTCCTTATTAGATTCATCCTGATTATCTGTAATCCCGTAATATAACTCTTTATCTAAAAAGTTTTCATCACTTTCAAATCCCCAACTATAAGGACGACTCGAAATATAAATATGACATCTACGTGCAGCGGGCTTAACTTTCTTTGCAAATTTTCTAATTGCTTTCTCAAATTGTTTTGGATCCTTTAAACGTGCTTCATCTACCGAATCTAAAAAAAACCATGCTGGATCAGCAGAGTCGAGCCATTCATCAAGCAGAGATTCGTCTCCTACTTCAAATGCATCTACAAATTCACTATCAATATCTTCAATTCTGATAAAAAAAGAGAATTTACCTTGTGCTTGAATCCTTTTTGCACATTCTTCAAATTCTTTTGTTTTTCCTGCGCCTGCTTCGGCCAAAATTACACATCTATACTCAGCTAACAAGTCATCCCATGTTTTTTCTTCACCATATACTGTAGTCAACGAATAATCCAAGTTAGCTACATCTAGATTTTGTTTAGGTGTTATTGGGGAAAATTTACGGTTTAGTTGAATATATTGATTCATAATTTATTCAGAAATTATTCTTAAATTATCAGTAGTATACCTATTACTGTGAAAATTTTGATAAAGCCTGCTAGTTTTTGATTTAATTTCTCGACACTATTAAAAGAATTCTTATTCAAAATTCAGCTATAAAATTTTAAGCAATTTTTTCCTCAATTTTATACTTTTGGAATTGTCATTTTTTTTCTTTTGCTAAGCTCCTCTTCAAGCAATCTTGCTTAACTATAAAAAGAAGGAGTAGACAGACAATGTCTATTGCAAAACTTTATCGGGTGAAAGATCTCGTAAACTATCCAGCACGTGCTGGTAAGGTCTATGTAGACCGTTCTGGTCGCACACGAACTCTCTCCCATCGTAATGCAACCACTGGCTTACTCAACATTTCTGAGTCTATGCTTTGGAAGCTCATAAAACGTGGAGACTTTCCTGCTCCGACCTATATTACTGCAAGCATGCCAACATGGTCGGAAGATCAAATTAATCAATGGATAGCAAGCAAAAATAGAGCTGTGTAGCGACTATTTTATTTCCTTAAAGCCTGTCTCATGACAGGCTTAAATCTTTTTGGAATAGCGTTGTTTCAATCTTTCTATCATTTAAAAGGTCATACAAATAATCCGCCCATTTCTGCATCATTTCTCTGCGATCATCTAAGAACCGTGTCCTATTGTAAGCTGTACCGTTAGGATCTTTGACTCTATGGGCTAACTGATGCTCAATATGCTCTGCTGGTTGCTTAAAAATCTCAGCCAATAGTGTTCTTGCTGTAGCACGTGAACCATGTGCCGTATGCTTTCCTGCAAAGCCGATTCGCTCTAGTGCTTTATTCATTGTATTTTCTGAAATAAACCCTTTTCCCTCTCGTCCAACAAAAATATATTCGTTTTCTGGATAGAGATTAATAATGGAATCAAGTAGCTCAATTGCTTGACTTGAGAGTGGAACAATATGGTCTTGTTTAGTTTTACTCGCAATAAACTTTAGACAATGATTTTCTCGATCATAATGGGATTTTTTAAGTTGGCGAATCTCACCAGGTCGTTGGAAAATGAGCAGAGAGAGTTTTATTGCAATTTGGGTAGTAATTAAACTTCTAGGATGTAATTCACCGTAGCCCCATACAGCCTTAACAAGTAAAGCTAACTCACGTGGTTCAACAATTGCAGCATGATTTTTCTTTGGTGGTGATGGGAGTTCAATATCCTCAATCGGATTATAAGTAATGAGTTTTCTTTTTCGAGCAAATTTAAAGATTTGATTTAAGTCTGACTTTAACCTTTTTGCAACAGCGTATGCTTTCCTCTCGAGAATAGGCTGAAATACTCGATCTTCTAGCACCTCCAAAGTTAATTGATCAAAGGTTAAGTTTGCTATGTATGGTAGGACATCATGATTTAAACGACGAATCGTTTCACTATCTTCTTTCTTTTCTATCGCTCTTTTCTCAAGCCACTTTCCTGCGATCACTTGGAAAGTATGATCTAACTCATGCTTACGTTGATGTTTATGTTGTAAACGTTGTGCAGCAGGATCGATCCCCCTTTGAATAAGCACTTTGTATTCATCTCGAACTTTACGAGCTTCTTCCAAAGACATCTCAGGGTACGTAACAAGTGACATTTCATTACGCTTGCTCGTATATGGGCGAGTGTAATTAAATATCCAATACCGACTCCCATTCGAATCAACACGAAAGTATAGATTTCCGCCATCCCCTATTTTTATACTCTTTTGCGGATCAGCCTTAAGTTTTTTAATTTGTAATGCTGTGAGCTTATTTTGAGTACGTGCCATTATAAAAACCACGCAAAAAAAAATGTAGTAAGCTTTAACTTACTACATTTCTTACTACTTTATAACTGTCGATTTACGTCAAGTGTCAACGTGCGTCGTATCGTTATATTCCAACTTTAACCAATATAATCAATCGCTTATATTGCGTTAAGCAATGTTGGACAGTATTGTTTGGCGGAAGCGGTGAGATTCGAACTCACGGAGGACTCGCGCCCTCGTCGGTTTTCAAGACCGGTGCATTAAACCGCTCTGCCACGCTTCCATGTGGGCCATGATACGAAGCTTTTGATTTGATGACAAGTAAAAAATACCACTCAAGCACTCAAGTGAATATTGTTTCACCAAATCAGCGCTAAAGTTCATCAAAACAACAGCATAGCCACCTCACTTTTTAAAGTTTAGCAGCCAATTCAGCCCCTTCACGAATCGCACGTTTTGCATCTAACTCTGCAGCAAGCTTCGCCCCACCAATAATATGATAGTTAGCCAAAGTATTTTCATCTGCCGCAGGCATTAAATCTTTAACCGATTCCTGCCCTGCACAGACTACAATGCTATCTACACGTAACAATTGGTCTTGACCTGCCATTTCAATCCACAAGCCTTCATTGCTGATGGCTTTATATTGCACACCACGTAGCATACGCACCGCATGTTTTTTCAACTGTGCACGATGTACCCATCCTGAAGTTTTACCCAAACCTGCACCTAAAGCTGTCGTCTTACGTTGCAATAAATAAATTTCACGGACTGGGGGATGAACTTCTGGAGCAAGCATACCACCTTCAGTCACATAGTTAGGATTCGGATCGACTCCCCACTCACGCTGCCAATCTGCCAAAGGCTGCGGTTGTGGCTGATGTTCAGGTTTCAGTAAAAACTCCGACACATCAAAACCGATACCGCCTGCACCAATCACAGCGACTTTTTGTCCAACAGGTGCACCACGTAATACTTCTGCATAAGACAATACTTGCGGTGCATCGCTGCCTTCAATTTTTAAAGCACGTGGTACTACACCTGTTGCAATGACCACTTCATCAAAACCTTCACGTTCGAGTTGCTCGCGGTTGACTTTGGTATTTAAACGCAAATCGACCCCAGTTTTTTCAATTTGCACTTTAAAGTAGCGAATGGTTTCGTGAAATTCTTCTTTGCCCGGCACGACTTTTGCCAAGTTGAATTGACCGCCCACTTCGTTGCTGGCTTCAAATAAAGTCACATGGTGCCCACGACTAGCAGCAACTGTAGCAGCAGACATTCCCGCAACACCACCACCGACAACTGCAATACGCTTCGGTTGCTTGGTTTTTTCATAGACCAATTCAGTTTCATAGGCTGCACGCGGATTGACCAAACAAGTCGCACGCTGATTTTTAAAGGTATGATCTAAACACGCTTGGTTACAGGCAATACAGGTGTTAATTTCATTGACACGATTGGTCGCAGTTTTATTGACCCAAAACGCATCTGCCAACAATGGTCGTGCCATTTGAATCATATCAGCTTTACCCGCTGCCAATATTTCTTCTGCAGTATCAGGCATATTAATACGGTTGGATGCAATTACAGGAATCTCAACGTGTTTTTTCACTTCTGCGGTGTAATCAACAAAAGCTGCGCGTGGCACAGAAGTCACGATGGTTGGAATGCGCGCTTCATGCCAGCCAATCCCTGTATTGAGCAAGTTCACACCCGCATGCTCTAAGGCTTTGGCAACGGTAATCACTTCGTGCATGGTATTGCCATCGTGGACTAAATCCAGCATCGACAAGCGGAAGCAGATAATAAATTTTTCACCCACTTCGGCGCGAATGGCTTTGACTACTTCTAAAGCAAAACGCATACGGTTTTCAATCGTACCGCCCCATTGGTCTTCACGCTGATTCACATGACGGCTTAAAAACTGATTCAGTAAATAGCCTTCCGAACCCATAATTTCGACACCATCGTAGCCTGCCATTTTGGCTAAACTAGCTGTTTTCGCATAATCTTCAATGGTATTTAAAATTTGTCTTTCACTCATTTTACGTGGTTTAAATGGTGAAATTGGAGATTTAATCGGACTTGCAGACACCACAAATGGTTGATAACCATAGCGTCCTGAATGCAGAATTTGCATTAAAATTTTCGCACCATGCTTATGTACGGCATGTGTCACTAATCGATGTGGTGCAACATCGCCCAATGTATTCATAGTACCGCCCGCAGGCAATAACCAGCCTTGACGGTTAGGTGAAATACCACCTGTAATAATTAAACCCACGCCACCTTTGGCACGTTCGCCAAAATAAGCAGCCAGTTTTGGATAATTATAAAAACGATCTTCCAAACCCGTGTGCATTGAACCCATCACGACACGGTTTTTAATGGTGGTAAATCCTAAATGTAATGGTTTTAGAATATTTGCATAGCGAGTTGTCATGATGAGTCCTTATATAATGAGCTTTGCAACTTGTTGCATGAATACTTTAACCGATTTTTATAAACTGTTTATGACTCTAAAGTTCGACTGTGTGGCGCAAACGTCAATTTATAGGGTCTGTTGACACTTCTTCTATGTTTGCGACGTGAGAGATATATCTCGCAAGGTTTTTTAGCTGATATAAGGCATGAGGCAGGAAATTTAATCATTCTAAATGACTGACTCATAACGCAATAGCAGCAAAAAATATGCTTGTCCCCTTGCGCAGCAAACAAAGCAGTGCTTTGTTCTTGCTCATGTGGCTAAAACTTTCTCAGATTGCGTTATGAAACTTGGCAATAGACCCTAACTATTCTTGATATAAACTTGATATAAAACCGCCCAAAAGTAAAAGTGATTTTATTCTGCACCATCCCAATTGCAGGTTTTGATCTTCAACATCTATACCAAGTTTGCCATTTCTAAATGAAAATTTAAGCCTGAACCTGATTTTTTTATCAAATGCGCTTTTTTAACGAAAACAAGCATTTTAAAGAGTGCTATAATTTGCAGTTTAGAATTCTCCTTGGCCACCAAATGTGGTGCCTATTTTAAAAAAGTTAGGACTAGCAATGACTGATAATGCAACTATCTTGCAGAATGTACCAGTAGGCAAAAAAGTCGGTATCGCCTTTTCTGGTGGTCTAGATACTTCAGCTGCTTTATTGTGGATGAAGCAAAAAGGCGCTGAACCATATGCGTATACCGCAAACTTGGGTCAGCCAGATGAAGATGACTATGATGCCATTCCAAAGAAAGCCGAAGAATACGGTGCGGTAAAAGCAGTCTTGGTTGACTGCCGTATGCAGTTGGCTTTGGAAGGTATTGCTGCCATCCAATGTGGTGCATTCCATATCAGCACAGGCGGTATACCTTACTTTAACACCACCCCGCTTGGTCGTGCAGTAACAGGTACAATGCTAGTGACTGCCATGAAAGAAGATGACGTAAACATCTGGGGTGATGGTTCAACCTATAAAGGTAACGATATTGAGCGTTTCTATCGTTATGGTTTATTGACTAATCCTGCGCTTAAAATTTATAAGCCGTGGTTAGACCAAACCTTTATTGATGAATTAGGCGGTCGTGCGGAAATGTCACAATTCCTTATCGACAATGGTTTTGACTATAAAATGTCAAAAGAAAAAGCTTATTCAACTGACTCAAACATGCTAGGTGCAACACACGAAGCGAAAGACCTTGAGTACCTAGATGCTGGCATCAAAATCGTTGATCCAATCATGGGCGTGGCGTTCTGGAAAGATGACGTTGAAGTTAAAGCCGAAGAAGTGTCGGTTACCTTTGAAGAAGGTATGCCAGTTGCATTAAACGGTCAGCGTTTTGAAAACCCTGTTGAGTTGATTCTTGAAGCGAACCGTATTGGTGGTCGTCATGGTTTGGGGATGTCTGACCAAATCGAAAACCGTATTATTGAAGCAAAATCTCGCGGTATTTATGAAGCACCAGGCATGGCGTTATTGCACATTGCTTATGAGCGTTTGGTTACGGGTATTCACAACGAAGATACTATTGAACAATACCGCATTAACGGTTTACGTTTAGGTCGTTTATTGTATCAAGGTCGTTGGTTCGATTCTCAAGCGTTAATGTTACGTGAAACTGCGCAGCGTTGGGTGGCTAAAGCAATTACTGGTACAGTGACTTTAGAATTACGTCGTGGTAATGACTATACCATTATGAACACTGAATCTCCGAACCTCACTTATGAAGCTGAGCGTTTAACTATGGAGAAAGGTGATTCAATGTTTACGCCAATGGATCGTATTGGTCAGTTAACTATGCGTAACCTAGACATTACCGATACACGCGCTAAATTGGGTCTTTATACCAATTCTGGCTTATTGTCGATTGGTTCAGGTTCTGCAGTGCCACAATTGAAAGACAAAAACAAATAATCACTTGGTGATGATTTTGTGAAATCGAAAGCCGCTCAAATTGAGCGGCTTTTTTATGTTTGTTTAAACATGAGGACTAAACAATTCATACTAAATGAAAGCTGCAATAGAAAAATTTACAGCACTTCTTCCACCTGCAAAGTGTGGTAATAAATTTGATTACGTCCCAACTGTTTCGCACGGTACAAGGCTTGGTCTGCACGTTGTAAGAAATCGCTTTTAAAAATGTCCGCCTCACCTTTATAGACGGTAAAGCCCAAACTGATGGTGACATTACTGTCAACCAAAGATTGACTATGTGGAATCGCTAAACGCTCAACCGCTTTAAAAATATTGGAAGCCACAGCATACGCACCATGCGCATCGGTTTCTGGCAATAACACCACAAATTCTTCACCACCATAACGCGCAACAAAATCCATGTGACGAATTGAGTCTTTAATGGATTTGGCAATCGCTGAAATGACTTCATCTCCCTTTTGATGCCCATAATGATCGTTATATTTTTTAAAAAAATCGACATCGATAAAAAGTAAAGACAATGGCACTTCATCATGCCGTGCCTGTTCGAAATAGCTGTCCAGCATTTCATCAAAAGTACGTCTGTTGGATACTTTAGTCAGCGCGTCATGCTGACTTAAATGCAACAATTCTTCAGCATGAATACGGTTAATTTTTTCACTAAGTCGGGCATGGTGCATGACCAAAAAAATCATCCGCTCACGGGTACACAGCATTTTACTGATTAAAAAACCCACTACCGTACTGCCAACCAACACCCGCCCCATCACCATCACATCAATTGGAATATACAAGGTTAATAGCATAATCATGGCAACCACAGCCGCCATTAACCCAGTCAGCAGCATGTGAAACGGCTTCACCCCCGTCAGTACAAAACCCATAATATAAATCATGCTGATGATCATCATGGCTTGGTGTCTAAACACTTCGGTATGCACCGTCATGGTCAGCCAGGTCATCGACACAATGGCCCAAAAAATCATAGCCATGGCGGCATAGGCATAATACGGGCGTAAAATTTTATAATGGGCAAAAAAGAACAGGGTCAGTAAGCAAAACGCGCCATTGACCAAGCCTAGTAAAGAGTGGATAAAATCGTGTTTAAAAAAATTACGATCAATAATCCAATAATCCCCAGTAATCATCAGCACGGTGATAATAAAGTAGATGAGTACGCCCGACCAAAAATATTGGTTAATGTTGTGCCGAGCTTGTTCAAGATGCTGTTGCCAAAACTCAACTTCCAGTTGTTTCGGAAAAACCTGCCCCGCACGTTTACGTTGACGTTTAATCAACTCTTCATTTTTTTCTTTGTCGTACTGTAGCTTGGCTAACTTATATTTGTATTCCATGGATGCTTTAAATTCCATTTAATCACGATTGTTGCACAGCAAAACTGTAACAACCTGAATATAATTTTTTTAGTGGTTTAAAAATAACACAATGTCGAAACAATTAATTCAGGCATTTCTATTTTTTATGGCTTTCGACGTTACCATTTTAACATTTATAGATTATCATCTGTTTTATTTTTCAGACTGGCAGCGCCTTGAATACGATTACTCTTATCCAGCCAGATGACTGGCATGCTCATTTACGTGATGGTTTAGCACTACAACGTACTGTTCCCGATCTTGCCAAGCAATTTTCACGCGCAATTTGTATGCCTAACCTTGTTCCACCAGTAAAAACGGTAGAAGAAGCGGAAGCGTATCGTGAACGCATCATGGCACACGTCCCTGAAGGTGTAAATTTTGATCCGCGTATGGTGTTGTATTTTACCGATCAAACCTCTCCCGAAGAAGTCAAGAAAATTAAAGCCTCTGCGCATGTGAATGCCATTAAACTTTACCCTGCTGGCGCGACCACCAATTCAGACAATGGGGTGAGCGACATTCGTAAAGTATATGCGGTGATTGAGCAACTTGAAGAACAACAAGTGCCATTATTACTGCACGGCGAAGTCACGCACAATCATGTCGATATTTTTGACCGTGAAAAACGTTTCTTAGATGAAGTGCTTTCACCATTATTACAACAATTTCCAAACTTAAAATTGGTGCTTGAACACATTACGACCTCTGAAGCAGCGCAATTTGTTTTAGAACAAGGCCGTAATGTCGCAGCAACCATTACCCCGCAACATTTATTATTTAACCGTAATGATATGTTGGTAGGTGGCGTAAAACCGCATTTCTATTGTTTGCCTATTTTAAAGCGTCAAACCCATCAACAAACTTTATTGGAAGTTGCGACTAGCGGAAATCCTAAGTTTTTCTTAGGGACAGATAGCGCACCGCACTCAAAAAATGCCAAAGAAAATGCATGTGGCTGTGCAGGCTGCTATAGTGCGCCTACGGCAATTGAGCTTTATGCACAAGCTTTTGATCAAGTTGGACGTATTGACCGCTTAGAAGGCTTTGCAAGCTTCTTTGGTGCAGATTTTTATGGTTTGCCGCGTAATACCAACACCATTACTTTGGTGAAAGAAGAGCAAATCATTCCAACCAGTTTAGACTACTTGGATGGTGAACAAATTATTCCGTTATATGCGGGTAAAACCATTCAATGGAGAAAAGTGTGACAGATACAACTTTGCCCGTGATGGGGCAACGTTTTCGTGGTTTTTTGCCTGTGGTGGTTGATGTGGAAACCGCAGGCTTTAATGCCCAAACCGATGCTTTGTTGGAAATTGCTGCCATTCCAATTATTTATGATGCGGATGGCAAATTTGTACCAGGTGAAGCGTATCATGCGCATATCAACCCGTTTGAAGGGGCAAATTTAGACCGTCGTTCGTTGGACTTTATTGGGATTGATCCTTTCAACCCTATGCGTATGGCTATGGCTGAAGATGAAAAAACCGCATTAAAACGGATTTTCAAATCAGTCAATGAAGTGCGTCGCCAACAGAATTGTACCCATGCCATTTTGGTCGGTCACAATGCGCATTTCGATTTAGGCTTTGTACAAGCAGCCATTGCCCGCACAGGCACGAAAAACCAAAACCCATTCCACAGCTTTTCAGTGTTTGATACAGTGACTTTAAGTGCGGTGATGTTTGGTCAAACGGTGCTGGCAAAATCATGCATTCAGGCAGGTATTGAGTTTGATGGCAAAGAAGCTCATTCAGCTTTATACGATACGCAAAAAACTGCAGAGCTGTTTTGTTTTATTCTAAATAAACTTGCGCCGCACATGGTAGAGAACTTACTCAACACAGATCAATAATACGATTTGTACTCGAACATTGAGATGTTTACAGGATGACAGACTGCGTTTGTCGTCCTGTTTTCTTTTTAGTGTTGTGGTTTTGATTCGTGCTTTTCAACCACAAGACTGAGCATCAAAATGATTTTTACTGCGAATCAGCTTTTATGCATGCAGTCTTTTGAGCTGGCTTTGGTTATAATGGCAATATTCCAATTTGTGTTATTGATTCTGCCATGTTGAAAAAAATTGTCTTGGTTTTGGTCATTCTCGCGCCTTCTGCGTTGTATCTTTATATTGTGAATCGTGAGCCTGCTCAACCTAAACCAAGCACTCAACCCGCAGCCACACAAACAACAACCACTGAAAAGCAATATCAAACCCCTGATCATTAAAATGATGCACCGTATTCAAATTTACATGCACTGATTTATTTTTAAAGATGTATTATTTTTTAAGCAAATAACAAATAGTGCGGCAGTTTTTTTAGATTCAGGTTTGACACTGTCGCTAAAAATTCATAATATACGCATCACCTCGCAACGTCCCTATCGTCTAGAGGCCTAGGACATCGCCCTTTCACGGCGGTAACCGGGGTTCGAATCCCCGTAGGGACGCCATTTATCGTGCTATACGATCATTTCTAATCCAAATTTATTATTTCAAGATTGCAGATTTGTAGTTTTTCTCTACAATACTTCGCTTCATTTCATTTTTTCTCCTATCACTTATGCCGTCATCGAATCATCAAAATGATGCTGTGCATCAAGGCAATACTATGCCTTTAAAACGTGCGATGAGCACTCGACATTTGGTTATGATTTCACTGGGCGGTGCTATTGGCACAGGTCTATTTTTAGGCTCAGGTGAAGTCATTGCACAAACAGGCCCCGTTGGCGCCATCATCGCTTATATTTTTGGTGGTTTAATTGCCTATATGGTGATGCTGTGTTTGGGCGAGCTTGCCGTACACATGCCTGTTTCAGGTTCATTTGGGGCATACGCCAAACAATATATTGGACCTGGCACGGGCTATACCATCACTTGGTTATATTGGCTCACGTGGTCGGTCACTTTAGGCACAGAATTTACCGCCGCTGCGTTGCTAATGCAGGAATGGTTCCCGCATATTTCCATGTGGATTTGGACACTGATTTTTGGTGGCGTTGTATTTGGTTTGAATATGATTTCCACGCGCTTGTTTGCAGAATCTGAGTTTTGGCTATCTTTGGTCAAAGTCGTGACTGTCATTGCCTTTATCGTTTTGGGTTTAATGGCAATTTTAGGTGCTGTGTCTTATCAAGGTTATACCTCTGCACCTTTATTTAGCAATTTAACCGCACAAGGTTGGTTTCCTGAAGGGCTATTCCCTATTTTTGCCACCATGTTAATTGTTAATTTCGCCTTTTCAGGTACAGAGTTGATTGGTGTTGCCGCAGGTGAAACCAAAGACCCTGCCAAAAACGTGCCTAAAGCAATCAATACCGCAATTTTCCGTCTGTTGATTTTCTTTGTAGGTACCATTGTGGTGATTAGTGCCTTGCTACCACATCAGGCTGCAGGTTTGGCTGCAGAAGGTGTAAGCAGCAGTCCTTTTGTAACGGTGTTTAATCAGATTGGTATTCCTTATGCGGAAGATATTATTCGTTTTGTGATTATCACAGCGTTACTCTCTGCAGCGAACTCAGGTTTATTTGCAGCTTCACGAATGATGTGGTCGCTCTCACACCAAAAGCAATTACCACAGATTTTTTCTAAGGTGAATGCGCGTGGTATTCCTTATATTGCAGTCATGGTCACCATGCTCGGTGCAATGCCAGGTTTATTGTCTGAACAATTTGCGCCTGAAACCATCTTTAAAAACCTCTTGGGTGTGGCTGCATTTACCATGGTCGTGGTCTGGATGAGCATTTGTTTAAGCCAGTTTAACTTCCGTCGCCAATGGTATAAACAAGGTAAAACCGTGCAGGACTTAGGTTTTGCTGCACCGCTATTTCCAATAGTGCCTATTTTAGGTTTTGTGTTCTGTTTTATTACTTGCTTAAGTATGGTGTTTGACCCTGAAATGCTGGCAGGTTTTATTGGCTGTATGATTTTTATTGTGTTGTGCTATCTCAGTTATTACATGATTTATCACAAAAAATCATAATGCTTTTTTAGCGATGATGTAAAACAATAGGGGCGATCTTCGGATTGCCTTGTTTTTTGAGTTGTGTTGATTAGCAATGAATACTGCAAAATACAAAGAAAATCATGCTGCTCTAATAAATGTGTCCATTTAAAAATAACTTGAAAAGCATGATTTTTACCGCTTCAAACGTATCACGACAGCAGAATAGTTTTAATTTTATTCAGTTGAACATTTTTTTCAGAATTATTGCAGAAAAGCGTTTGACACCCCCCCTTATACGCCCTATTATACGCCCACCTCTGAAACGTCCCTATCGTCTAGAGGCCTAGGACATCGCCCTTTCACGGCGGTAACCGGGGTTCGAATCCCCGTAGGGACGCCAATTTCAGAAGTAGATATTTTTTTAAGTCCCTATCGTCTAGAGGCCTAGGACATCGCCCTTTCACGGCGGTAACCGGGGTTCGAATCCCCGTAGGGACGCCATATTCTCAACAACTGCATTGGTTGTTACATGGTTTAAAAATATAAACTTCTATTTGTCCCTATCGTCTAGAGGCCTAGGACATCGCCCTTTCACGGCGGTAACCGGGGTTCGAATCCCCGTAGGGACGCCATATTCGAGATGTTTACATCTCAACAAAAAGCCCAATCAATATGACTTGGGCTTTTTGCTATCTAACGCATTAGTTTTATATTTCAATCTGTGCGGACTGATTCAAAAACCATAGTTTAAGCTTTGAATCCGTCCACTGAGGTTTGAAAAATACGAATCAAGCTGATTTACGTGAGTTGACCTGTCCTTTAATCACCGCAGTTAAATTGCCTTTTAAATATTTGAAAAAGACTTTTAAAGGCGAGAGTTTTGGGTTTGGACGCTTGCCTTGTGCAATTGCTTTGAACTGCGCGGCATACCAAATAATTTCCATAATTGCCATTTTATCAATCATCGGGATACCAGTTTTAATTTTATCGACCCCGTAACGTACATCTTGACCCGCCAACAAACGGTTGGCTAAATCGGTTTCTACCGCAAATGGTCGGGCGATCCCAATAAAGTCACATGCACCACTGTCCAAAGCAGCATTCATGGCAACTACCGTTCTAAAACCACCTGTCACCATTAAGTGGCATTTCACCTGACTGCGAATCAATTCCGCAAAAGATAAAAAATAGGCTTCACGGGCAATGGTACTTGGTTTACGTTTATCAGCTTTAGAGCCTGCCATCGCGGGTGCTTCATAAGTACCACCTGAAATTTCAATCATATCTATACCTGCTTCATCCATGGCTTTAAACACGCTAATCACTTCTTCTTCAGTGATGCCGCCACGTTGAAAATCTGCAGAGTTTAGTTTGACTGATACAATAAAATTGTCTGAGGTCGCTGCACGTACCGCTTGATAAATTTGCATCAAAAAGCGCATACGGTTTTCAATATTGCCGCCCCATTGGTCTTGGCGTTTATTGGTCAGTGGCGATAAAAACTGGCTGATCAAATAGCCATGCGCACCATGCAGTTGAATCCCTTCAAAGCCCGCTTGCTCACAAATCTGTGCAGCTTTGGCAAAACGCTGAATAATATCGAGGATTTCATCTTCATGTAGTTCACGTGGTGTACCAAAACTCAAAGCTAAACTTGGACTAAAAGGCACAGCCGAAGGTGCAACCGTTTCTTTATTCAAACCTTTCGGACATTGCCGCCCAGGATGTGACAACTGTACCAATTGCACCATGCCATAACGTTTACCAACTTCTGCCCACTGTTTGAGCTTTTCTATATCTCGGTCTGATTCAATTCCCACAACACCCGGTTCATTTTTGGCACGTAAATCGACCATTACGTTGCCAGTGATGGCACAGCCCAAACCACCTTTTGCCCATGCTTCATATAGACCTAAATGCAGGCTATTCGGCTGCCCTGCCGTGTTGGCAAGCGCCTCACTCATCGCGCCTTTAATGATGCGATTTTTAAACATGGTATTACGAATCTGAATTGTTTCGGCAAGATGGCTCATACACTGTTCCGTATTGTGTTTTATTGGTCTTTTTTACTCTAAAGATTTTTCGGAACAGGTCAATGCCATTTTGACAAATCTTATTGTCAAAATGGTAAAACAAGTCAGCCAGCCGAAATAGCTGTTTAAAAATATTGAAGGTTTAATACTCACTGGCAGCAATCAATTGACGGGTATATTCTGTTTGCGGATGGCTAAATAACTGTACAGTATCTTGAAATTCCATGACTTTCGCTTGATGCAGCACCAACACTTTTTGACACAGTGCTTTCACCACTTGCAAATCGTGGCTAATAAACAAATAGCTCATCTGTTCTTGCTGCTGCAAACGGCGTAACAGCTGCACGACAGCACGTTGCGTGGTACGGTCTAAGGCAGAAGTCGGCTCATCCATAATTAACAGTTTAGGACGCAGCACCAACGCGCGTGCTAATGCAATCCGTTGTCGTTGCCCACCCGACAATTCATGCGGATAGCGTTGTTTAAAACTCACAGGCAATTCCACTTTGCTTAGAGCTTCATCAATGCGCTGGATGATTTCAGGCTTGGACAATTGTTGCAATGCCAAACCCTCACCAATGGTTTGCTCCACATTTAAACGTGGATTTAAGCTGCTAAACGGGTCTTGAAATACAATTTGAAACTGCTGACGTAAGGGACGCAATTGGCGTTCATTCAGTTGATTCAGATCTTGCCCAAGTAGTTCAATTTTTCCCTCACTTTCAATCAATCGTGCAATTGCAAGTGCCAATGAACTTTTACCCGAACCACTTTCACCGACAATACCAATAGATTGACCTTGCGGAAGTTGCAAGCTTAACGGCTCAACCGCAACCACATAATCTTTAACCCGATTCAGCAAGCCTTGTTTAATCGGGAATTTCACAGCAACCTGCTCCAACTCCAAAATGGTCGGCAACTCATCAACCTGCAAAGCTTCACCAAAATCATGATTCAACAAGTTTTGGGTATAGGCTTGCTGCGGTCTATTAAAAATATCTGCCACACTGCCCTGTTCTTCGACCCGCCCCTGATTCATTACAATTACCCGATCTGCATAGTGTTTGACTAAATTCAAATCGTGGCTGATCAAAATCATGGCCATATTACGACGCACTTGCAGGCTTTTTAATAAATCCAAAATCTGCGCCTGCAAAGTCACATCTAAAGCCGTAGTTGGTTCATCAGCAATTAAAATATCGGGATCGAGTGCCAACGCCATTGCGATCATCACTCGCTGACGTTGCCCCCCAGATAATTCATGTGGATAACGCTTTAGTTTTTCTTCAGGCTGTGGAATGCCGACATCTGCAAGTAATTGCAGCACCCGAGCACGCGTTTTTTCTTTGCTCCAACCTTGGAGTAATAAACTTTCACCAATAATTTTTTCCACTCGATGCAACGGATTTAAAGCCGTCATTGGTTCCTGAAAAATCATGGCAATTTTTTGACCACGAACTTGTCGCAATTGTTGCGGTTTAAGGCGAAGTAAATCTTGTTCTGCAAAGACTGCCTGACCTTGCACCTGTAAATGTTCGGGCAATAAACCCAGCAATGCCAAACTACTAATAGATTTTCCAGAACCACTTTCACCAACCAAAGCAATGGTTTCGCCTGCATGCAGCTCAAAGTTTAATTCGTGCAATAAAACCTGTTGCTGCTGAATACGCAGATGACTGACTGTTAGCAATACTGCAGGCTGTGATGCAGTTGAAGAATTAACGTCTTGGATCGAATGCATCACGGGTCGCCTCCCCAATATAAATTAACAAGGACAGCACAATTGCTAAGGTAAAAAAGCCTGACAATGCCAACCACGGTGCATTTAAATTATTTTTACCTTGTAACAACAACTCCCCTAAAGATGCTGCATCGGGCGATAAGCCGTAACCTAAAAAATCCAGTGCGGTTAAAGCTGTAATATTGGCGGTTAGCATAAATGGCAACTGCGACAAACTCGAACTCATGGCATTGGGTAAAATATGCCGAAACATAATGGTACGATCGGTTACGCCTAAACTTCGCGCTGCACGGACATAGTCAAAATTTCGGGCGCGTAAAAATTCTGCTCGAACCAAGCCGACCAGTGTCGTCCAGCCAAATAACAGCATAATCACAAATAGCCAATACACACTTGGGGTAAACATGCTGACCAAAATCATCACCATGAACAGCATCGGTAAACCACCCCACACCTCTAAAACGCGCTGACCAATTAAATCGACCCAGCCGCCATAGTAGCCCTGAATTGCCCCGACCAAAATGCCCAAAGCTGCCGATGCAAAAGTCAATGCAAAGCCAAATAACAACGATACACGCAAGCCATATAAAATTCGCGCCAACACATCGCGCCCTTGGTCATCTGTACCTAGCCAATTTTGTGCAGTTGGTGCAGAAGGTACAGGAACGGCCAAATCTAAATTCGGGGTCTGGTAAGAAAACTCAATGAGCGGCCAAACTGCCCATCCTCGGTCTGCAATCAGTTGTTGCACCACTGGGTCTTTATAATCTGCTTCGGTTTCAAATACACCGCCAAAGGTCGTTTCAGGATAAGCCTTGAACACTGGCAGATATAAAGATTGCTCATATTTGACCAATAACGGTTTATCATTGGCAATCAGTTCTGCCGCCAAAGACAACACAAAAATAATGATAAAGACAATGAAACAACCCAAACCCAATTTATTCTGTTTAAAACGCTGCACACGCGCCTGCATGATCGGTGACATTATTTTGCCCCTCGCGATTCAAAACTAATACGTGGGTCAATCACCTGATATAACACATCGCTGATTAAGCGTAGAATTAAGCCCAATAAGGTAAAAATAAACAAAGTGCCAAAAATTACAGGATAATCACGCTGTACAATCGCCTCAAAACCAAGCAGGCCTAATCCATCTAAATTAAAAATAATTTCGATGAATAAATTCCCAACAAAGAAAATACTCACCAACGCTTCGGGTAAACCTGCAATCACAATCAGCATGGCATTACGAAACACATGCCCATATAACACACGCGATTCAGTAAGACCTTTAGAACGTGCCGCCAACACATATTGTTTGTTTAATTCTTCCATAAATGAATATTTGGTCAGATAGGTCAGCCCTGCAAAACCACCAATCACCATCGCCAATAAAGGCAAAGTCATGTGCCAAAAATAATCGGTGATTTTTCCCCACAGACTCAATTGAGCAAAGTTTTCAGACACCAAACCCTGTAAAGGAAACCACTGAAAATATGAACCGCCTGCAAAAAATACAATCAGTAAAATAGCAAAGGCAAACGCAGGAATGGCATAGCCAATCGCCAACAAAATAGAAGTGGCTTTATCAAACAACAAGCCATGCTGACGGGCTTTTTTAATGCCTAAAGGAATAGAAATTAAATAAATCAGCAAGGTGCTCCATAAACCTAAAGATAGCGATACAGGTAATTTTTCCCATAACAATTGGGTCACAGGTTTATCTTTAAAAAAGCTGGTGCCAAAATCGAACTGCACATAGCTGGTGAGCATTTGCCAAAAGCGTTCATGTGCAGGTTTATCGAATCCATATTGCGCTTCGATTTTTGCGACCATTTCATCACTTAAACCTTTAGCACCTTGATAATTGCTGCTATTGGAGGTTGCAGCAGTTTCACCGCCTGTCGCCCCCATGCCCTGAAAGGCTTCGGCTTGCTGAATCGCCTGTTCGACTGGACCGCCCGGTGCAATTTGAATCACCACAAAGTTAATCAATAAAATGAAAAACAAGGTTGGAATAATCAGGAGCAATCTTTTGAGTATGTATGTGCCCATGTACTTACCTTTTGGCAATGTTCTGGTTTATCGCAAACACTGTCATGCTTGAGTTTTAAAATCGTTATTGTTGACGTAAATAATGTGCAACTTTCTTGGCTTGGGCAGCATCACTCCACCAATAATCAATTCCTGCCGATAGTTTAGGTTTGATGGCGGGCTGACGATACATATTCCAATAGGCATACCAGTTTTCACCTTTGCCATAGGTTGGAATTTGATAATACCCCGCACGCAATAAACGATCCAAAACTTTGGTACGCACAATCAATTGTTCACGATTAGGCGCACGAATCAACTGTTGTACCACTTCATCAATTACTGGGTTTTTAATGCCTGCGTAATTATAGTTTCCTGGTTGATCTGCGGCAGCACTACTCCAAAGCTGTGCTTGCTCATTGCCTGGACTTAAAGATTGCGGCATGACACTGGTGGTCATATCAAAATCGGCACGGCGCATGCGTTCAATATATTGCGGCACATCGACATGCCGAATATTTACCGTAACGCCCAGACGTTTCATATTGCGCACAAAAGGCACTAATGTGCGTTGCAAACCATCCTGATGAATTAAAAATTCAATTTGAATGGCTTTGCCTTTGGCATCGACCAATTTACCTTGCTGAAAACGATAACCCGCTTTCAAAAGCAATTCACGGGCTTTAAGCAAGCCGTTACGGTTAAAGCCACTGGCATCAGTCACAGGATACTGCCAATTTTGCAATACGCCTTGGCGTTGAATAGGATGCAGCTTGGCCAAATAGGGTTTTAAAACAGACAATTCTGCGGCTGAAGGTGTGCCTTTGGCTTCTAATTCACTGTTAGAAAAATAACTTTGCAAACGGCGATATTGCCCATAGAACAAGGCTTTGTTTTGCCATTCAAAATCATAAGCGTAGGTTAAAGCCTGCCTAAAACGAATATCCTGAAACGCATGTCTGCGGGTATTAAAAACAAAACTTTGGGTCGGAATTGGGTTTTGGTGCTGAAATTTATGCTTGACCACCATGCCCGCATTCACAGCAGGAAAACGATATTCAGTGACCCATTTTCGTGCGGTATATTCTTCATGCAACGTGTATTGCCCCGACTTAAACCCTTCGAAGGCAATATCCAGATTGCGATAATAAACATACTTCAGGCGGTCAAAATTATAGCGCCCTTTATTTACGGGTAAATCTTTGCCCCAATAATTTGGATTACGCTTATAAGTAATGCTGCGCCCTGCATCAATCCGCTCAATAAGATACGGCCCTGAACCTAAAATCGGTTCTAGTGTGATGCGGGTAAAGTCACGCTTTTGCCAGTCTTTTTTAGAATAGATTGGCATTTGCGACAAAATCAGCGGCATTTCTGCATTGTTAGTGGATTTAAAACTGACTTTAACCTGATGCTTAGACAAGACCGTGGTTTTATCTAAATCGGATAAATACATTTGCAAACCTGGATTAGACTTGGTCTGAAAAGCATCAAAACTGAATTTCACATCATCTGCTGTAACTGGGCTGCCATCACTAAATTTAGCTTTAGGATTTAAATGAAAAATGACAAATGCAGTTTGCTTGGGGTCATAGCTGACTTTTTCTGCCAATAAGGGATACATCACCCCCGGCTCATCTAAAGAACTGCTCATGAGTGAATCGAATATAAAACTCACCCCATCGGTTGAGCTGCCCTTGCCATTCATGTCATTTAAATTATCAAAAGTGCCATTACTGGCACGAATTAAATCGCCACCTTTGGGCGCTTGCGGGTTGGCATAAGGCATAGCCGAGCGCCCCACATACTGAGGCTGGCTATGTACGGCAATATAGGGCGTGGTTTGTAACGCAGCCCATCCAAACTGCGGCAAGACCACACAACCTAAAATACAGCCCAGATATTGATGTGTCTTTTTTATGGCAAATGACATGCACACAGCTCCTTGTGCAGTATTCCTGAGGATGCCGTCAAAACATGACATCCTCAGGATTAAACTTTACAGATTCGGGACTTTAATCACATCGCCAATACGCAATTGAGTATTTGGCTGCATATCATTTAAATCTGCCAATGCTTTGGTGTCGATGCCATAACGACTGGATAAGCCAATCAGCGTATCCCCACGTTTCACTTTATATTCAGTTACGGTTTTGGGAACTTGAATATTTTGTCCAATGCGTAAACCTGAACGTGGCGTTAAGTTATTTAAACTCGCCAATTCTGCAACCGACACACCCACACGGCTGGCAATCGAATTTAAAGACTCACCACTTTTAACGGTATAAGTTTCGGTGGCTTTACTACTGCTGCTTTTCGCAGCACTTACGACCTCTGTTTTTACTTCATTTTTTGCAGCGCTGGCATCGACTTTTAAGCGTTGTCCAATGCGGACATTGGCAGTACGTGAAAGGTCATTCAGCTCTGCCAAATAATTCAATTGCAATTTATATTGGCGCGCAATACTGCTTAAAGTTTCCCCTGCTTTGACCACGTGAATATCATTGGTGGTTTCAGCCACAGCTTCAACTTGGGCTTTTTTCTCAGGAACATCACCCGTGAGTTTAAGAATTTGTCCTGCTCTTAAACCACTGTTACGGCTTAGATTGTTTAAGTCTGCAATATAGTCTTGGCTGAGATTATATTTTGTCGAAATCGCCGATAAGGTATCGCCACGTTGTACCGTATAACGCTCAGGCACATTGACACCTGCAGGCACTTTGAGGGTTTGACCAATGCGCACACCGCTTTGCGTGCTTATATTATTTAAACTGGCGAGCTCTGCCAAAGAAATTTTGGCTTGGTTGGCAATGCTCGATAAAGTATCACCACGCTGTACTTGGTAGTTTTCAGTCGGATAGTTTGGCTCTGCTGCTTTTGTTTCTGACTTACTGGCTTCAGCTTTGCTCGCTTCCGTTTTTTGTGCAGTCACTTCATTTACAGGCACATTAATGCGTTGCCCAACCAATAAGCTACTGTTCGCGTTTAAACCTGGAGTTAAATCAGCCAATTCCTGATTTGACAAGGCATAACGGTCTGCAATCAGTTTTAAGTATTCGCCACGCTTCACTACGTAAGTTTTGGTTGCGATTTTTGCAGCCTGTTCTGCGGCTTTTTTGTCGGCTTCTGCTTTGGCTTTAGATGCAGCCGTTTCTTTTAAACTTAGACGCTGCCCTACAAATAAGCCACTGGTGGTGCTTAAGTTATTAAAATCTGCCAATTGTTTTACAGTTAAACCAAACTGACTGGCGACACCTGTTAAGGTATCATTGGCTTGCACCACGTATTGCTCAGGCATGGTTTTTGGCTTAGCAGGCTCTGCCTGTACTTGTGGCTTGGCGTCGTATAAATAAATACTGGTGCCCACATACAAAGTTGCATCTGGAGCAATTTGGTTCCACTTGGCAATATCACGCCAGTTCAAGCCATTTTTCATGGCAATACTGGCCAAGGTGTCCCCCGCTAACACGGTGTACGTGGTACGTTTGCCTTTTGGTGGTACGACCACCACTTCAGACTCCGTACGCACATAATTCTTACCTTGGTTACGCTTTGCTTCTTCTGAATCTAGGCGCGTATTTTCTGCCACACTTTTCGGGTAAGCAAAACCTTTGGTTAATTCTTTACCTTGCTGCTCTGCAACAGACAGACTGGTTTGAATAGCGGTCAGCTTAATTTTTCCATCGTATGGATCAACAATTTCAGTGCCTTGAGGCGCAATTTGTTTTAACTCAGCCACAAGTTGTTCTTGTTCTGCTTTAGAAGCCACAGGCTGCAACACTTCTTCTACAGTTTTATTGCTACCTTCTGCCTGCACTGCTGCAAGAATTTGCTCACGCTCAGTATTGGAAATTGGTGGTTCAATCCGCACAGGCTGAATATTGGCAGCAGGTGTAACAGCAACAGGAATTCGCGGCGCACTTGGAATATCGCTACCCGCAGCAAATGCTGCCAAAGCGTCCGAACCTTGTGGCGTACGTGACAAACGTGTAGGCGTAGTCGTTGCTGGTTTTGAAACACTGGCTGTAGTCGATGCTGTGCTTGGTGTAGTGGTAGTTGTGACTGCCGTAGAGGCAGCAGGCTTGCCTATAGTCGTTCTGGTTGTTGTACTGGTCGTTAACGCAGGTGGCTCAGATTTAGATGGTGTAATGGTCACACCAGAAGATGAAAACGATGGTGTGTTGCTGCTATTGCTTGCCCATAAACCGCCACCACCTTGTAGTTTTTTCAATCGTGCATCGACTGTTGGGCTTAAATCTGCAGGAATCAAAATACGCATTGGACTTTGGGTGTCAATCCGATCCCCACGATGTCCAGGGTTAAGCGAATACAGTTCGGCACGGCTGAGACCGGTAATATTGGCCACATCATTTAAATTCACCGCGCCTACATTAATTTCACGGAAGTGTGGACGGTTGGCAATTGGGGGTAAAGACACGCCATAAGCATGCGGGCTTTTAATAATTTGTGCTACCGCCAAGAAACGCGGCACATAGTTCATGGTTTCTTGCGGCAGTTTTAAAGACCAATAATCGGTTGGTAAACCTGCAGCTTTATTGCGGTTAATGGCTTGTTGAATACGACCCGGGCCTGCGTTATAAGCCGCCAATGCCAATTCCCAAGAACCAAACTGATTATACAAACTGCCCAAAAACTCATAGGCAGCACGAGTCGACTCCACGACATCTCGGCGACCATCGTACATCGAAGTTTGTTTTAAGCCGTAAATACGCCCTGTACTTGGAATGAACTGCCATAAACCTGCGGCAGCTGCGCTACTGGTTGCTGCAGGGTCATAGGAACTTTCAATCACAGGTAACAACGCCAATTCAGTTGGCATACCACGACGTTCAGCTTCTTTAACCGTGTGATACAAATAACGTGACGCACGCGCACTTAAACGATCCAAATACGGTTGACGTGAAATAAACCAGCCTCGCTGCGCTTCAATACGTGGGTTCCAATGGTTTAAATCCATTTTGAAACCAACGGTCATACGCTTCCAGACATCACCGTGTTTTAAAATTAATAAACGGTCACCTTCTACCGCGCGCATATCGGTTGCAGAGAGTAAATCTTCCAGACCATCTAAAGTACTGGCATCTAAATAACCCGAACCGACCTGACTTGAAGTGAGTGGCTTGCTCGCACCCTGCGTCGAGCTACAGCCCGTCATCAAGCCAAGGGCAGCCAATGCTGAACCTAAAACTGTAATTTTTAAAAATGAAGGTAAAGTCGGCTGCCACATGCGCGTGGTTGGTTTATACATAAAAAAATCCAAACAACTCGTATATAAATTATTTTTTAGACTTGCCATTGTAGTAGAGCTAGACAACGACACAAGGCATTAATTTAGCGCGTTTCGTCTATAAATGTTACAAGAAATTAAAAAATAGACAGGATTTACACGTCTAAACCGAATTTGCGATATACAATAGCTTTTCATTTTGATTTATTTTGCACAACCTGCGGATCTGATTTATGTCTCAAACAATCACTTTATATGTTGATGGTGCTTGTCGTGGTAATCCTGGCTTGGGTGGCTGGGGTGCGTATATTGTTACCGAACAAGAAGAACATAAATTATATGGTGGCGAAGCTCAAACCACCAATAACCGTATGGAATTGACTGCAGCGATTGAAGGCATTTTATTTTGCCCAATGGATGCCAAGCTGATTATTTGGACTGACTCCAATTACGTCAAACAAGGCATTACCGAGTGGATTCACGGCTGGAAAAAGAAAAACTGGAAAGATGTCAAAAACCCTGACCTTTGGCAAAAATTAGATGCGGTCTGTCAAGGTCGTGAAATTGAATGGCACTGGATTAAAGGTCACGCAGGACATGCAGGTAATGAAATGGCAGATCAACTCGCCAATGTGGGTGCAGATCAAGTCAGCAAAATGTTAAAAACCGCAGACTCAAACCCAACCCTCAATGCAACCTTAATCACATCGGCAGTAGACATAGCAGAACATGATAAAAAAAAAGCGGAATCTGACTGGTTGCTCGATGACCCGTTTGGTTTTGATTTAATGGGCGATGATGCCGAGGTTGAAACAGAAGATATGCAAAATACGCTTCAGGAAGCTCATCAGGCAACCGACACGGAACTCGAAATCAGCGCATCTGTTCATGTCATTGAAGCAGAAACCAACGTGCCTGCAACTGAATCAACCATTACAGATGAAACTGAAACAGAAAAAACCAATCCATCAGCTCGCGTTGACGCAGTGAACACAACTCAATTGCATCCGCATATTGTGGTCACCCCTGCCACAATGGAGCTACACGGCCCGCGCCAACTGATTCTAGATACTGAAACCACAGGTTTTTACTATCAAGATGGTGACCGAATTATTGAAGTCGGTGCGCTGGAAATGATTAACCGTAAACTCACGGGCAGTTCCATCCACATTTATATTCAGCCTGAAAAACTGGTCGGTGAATCAGAAAACATTCACGGTATTTCAGATGAGTTCTTAAAAGACAAACCCAAGTTTGCCGAAATTGCCGATGTGCTGTATCAATATCTTAAAGGTGCAGAAATTATTGCGCATAACGCCACCTTCGATATGAACTTCTTAGATATGGAGTTCAGTCGTGCGGGGTTGGGCAATTTGTCCGAAGTATGCGAAGTGACCGACTCACTGCTCATGGCAAAAAGTAAGCATCCTGGGCAAAAAAACTCACTCGATGCGCTCGTCAGACGCTATGAAATTCCTGCGCGTGACCGTACGTTCCACGGCGCATTACTAGATGCTGAAATTCTAGCCGATGTTTACTTGGCAATGACTGGCGGACAAGTCGCCTTTGATATGGATGCTCTGTCTGCAAGCGAAGAACAGCAACGTCAAAGTGATCGTTTAAGTATTGATATTGATCTTGCTGTGATTCTGCCATCAGAAGAAGAATTGGCTGCACATGAGAATTGGGTCAAACAATTTGAAGAAAAACACGGTAAACCTTGCTTTTTTGCCAAATAAAATCTACGAGTTTTGTAATTTTATGTATTTAAAGATTTGCCAGTTCAGTTATAGTTAAAGCAAATAGGACTTTGTGTATTTTGCAAAGAACCAACAAACAGATAAAACACTAGGAAAGGTGCAGATCCATGTCTTACCAAACCTCTATACATTTTGATCCAACTGCCTTACTGATAATAAAAAATGAGGTTGATAATTCTATCAAACTGGTTGAATCCGCAGTAAGCACCTTAGCAGAAGATCAAACTTTGCCTTTTGGGATTGATGATGCACTGAATCAGTTTGAACAGTGTGCTCAGGTTTTAGCCTTAATTGATATGGAAAGCTTGGCAAAAATTGCGCAATACTCAGCAGAGCTGATGCGTAAAATTATGGGGAATCCAAGCAATATCAACACGCTGGAAGTCATTGCACTTAGCGAAGGCACCACCATGCTCAAGCGTTATATTGAGTTTATTTGCCTACGTGAAGTTAAAATTCCACAATTCCTACTCGACACTTTAAACCGTTTAGAATTGGCATTGGGTAAACCATTGACTCAAGAAGGTCAGCATATTGAAACTTTATTGGACTGCATCACTCCAAGTTTCCAATTGCCGCAAGTGCCTTCTTTAGAAAAGTCGGCTTATGTGCATCGCTTATATAAACTGTCATTACATAAGCTGCTCAAGCAAGAAGAATCTGCCATGGATCTTCAAGCGATTAAACTGGTAGGAACGTATTTGGCAGGTTTGGCAGAACAACATCCGAGTCAGCAATATTGGGGCTTAGTACACGTTGCCTTTAACCATATTGATAACTTGTTGTTGAATGAGCCACGTTTGCGTACTTTTATTAGTATTGAGCACAATATGCGTCAATACTTTGCTACGCCAGAAAGCTTTACCGCCAGCTTGTCTGATCTTGCGAATGTGTTGAGCCTGTGTATTAGTCAAGAAGATGAAATTTCTCAACATATTCGCAGTCAAATGAATATTGGTGAAGACTTACTCACCGACATGCAGCTCCAAGTATTCAGCCGTCATTTATATGGTCCAGATTTTGACACCATGCATACCATTAGCGATTTGGTCACCACAGAAATGACACAAATTCGCAATGATATTGAATACAACTATCAAAACATGAGTCCTGAAAAAACGCTGGAATTACAAGGCAAATTAACAGAGTTAGCAAACTTGTTTAAAGTCTTGAACTTAAATGAAGCGCATTTGGACTTACAACGCCAAGCTGAATCATTAAGCCGTCCTGAATTACTCAAAGATGAAAACTTTGCCCAGCAATTAATGAACGTGATTTTATCGGCCATGAACTCAATCGGTGTGCTTGAACGTCACCACACCTCTAGCCGTTTGCAGTTACGTGTGAATAACATGAACATTTCGCTAGATCGTTTAGATGAAGCACACGAAGCCTTGCTGACTGAAACCAAGTTACTGATTGACTTAATCACGCAAACACTGACACAGCACCTACAAACTCAAAGTGTTGCAGATTTAGAGCATACTTCAGCGCAAATTCGTGAAGTTGCAGGGGCAATGTTGTTCTTGAATGCTGAAAGTGGTCAAAAAGCACTGAAAGTATCTGCAGATTTTGTGCATGCACAAGTCGAAGCAGGACAAAACTTAACTGCTGAACAAGTCAACAATATCTTAGATACGCTTGCCAGTGCAGACATGCTGATTGACAATTTAAAGAACAAACAACCTGTTCTACAAAGCATGTTTAAGGTAGCATTGGACAGTAGTGAAAAATTGAAAACTGTAGCCTAATGACTGAACTCTCACTTGCATATATTTTTCAGCAACAACAACTTTTGGTCGATGAAAACTTCCAATTACCACGTGTGGAAAAGTTGGCAAGTGATTTAAGTTTTAGCTCGGGTGATCAAGTGATTGCCCGAGATCTGCTTGAAGATGAATCCATTCCTGAAGGCTTTCAACTGGTGCCTATCCGACAACTTTTACAAGTCTGGAACACCCAACAGTTTGAACAAGCCAGCCGTGCTATTCAGTTACTCGAATGGCGTCGCAACCACAAATTCTGCAGCCATTGCGGTCATAAAACCGAAGTCCATGCGACTCAATATGCCATGGTCTGCCCGGCTTGTGGCTATCACCAATATCCGCGCGTAAATCCATGTGTCATTACCGTGATTACTCGTGGTGAAGATGAAGTCTTATTGGCGCGTAATGCACGCAATAAACTGCCCATTTACGGTTTAATCGCAGGCTTTGTTGAAGTGGGTGAAACACTCGAAGAAGCAGTACGTCGTGAAACTTTTGAAGAAGTTGGCGTACAACTTAAAAATATTCAGTATCTTGCCAGCCAGCCGTGGCCTTTTCCAAGTAACTTAATGATCGCCTTTAAAGCTGAATATGCAGGCGGTGAAATTCAGTTACAGGAAGAAGAAATTCGTGATGCACAGTTCTTTAAGTTTGATCAACTGCCTGATATTCCATTTAAAGGCAGTATCGCCCATGCCATGATTATGCATGTGACCCAAGGCACGCCTGTGGCAGATGACACCAAAGCTTGGCTATAAGTCTAATTCGCAATCTTGCATTTAAAAAACCGTTGCACCCCATAAGCTGCAACGGTTTTTTTAATTACCATTTTCCACAGAAGATCAATCAACATCACGCATCTTTAAGTGCCTGATCTAAAGCTCGCATAATTTGGCGTTTGGTCGCAAAGAAACGACTAAACAAACTCGACACCGATGCCATAACACTGACATGCCCTGTTTTTGGAATGACAATAATTTCACTATGATTGCCATATTTCTTTAATACGTGGTCGAAGTCTGTGGCATTACTTGCCCCCACAATTTGATCTTTTTCTGCCACCAATAAATAGTGTTTGACTGAATTCGGCTCCACAAAATAATACGGCATCACATCCTGATACGGCACCTCTTGATCAAAGGCATCGGCACATAGCGGATCATCCTTATAATCAAAATGATAAGGCCCTGCCAAACCAATAATCGCACGAATGTGATCTTTACAGCTTAAAGCATAGGGCTGGGGATGGTACAACAAGGACATCACATTAAATGCCCCAGCCGAATGTCCCATCAATACCACCTGTGCCGTAGAAATACCCAGTTTGTGTTGCTGCTGAGTCAAGTAATTCAGTGCAAGAGTTAAATCATCAATATAGGTGGGAAAAATATGCTGTGGCGCGAGTTGATAGTTCATCACCGCAACATCAAAGCCTTCTTTTGCAAAAGCTTCGCCCACAAAACGATAATCCTGCTTATCGCCACGTGACCATGCCCCACCATGCACAAACACCATGAGTGGACACTGCGGGCGTGGTGTTATGGTGCGGTACAAATCCAAACGATGCCGTGCGCGTAAACCATATGCAATATTGCTTTGAACGGTATAACCCTGACGTGGCGTTAAACGGTTCAGCGCATAGCTGCCCAAATCATACAGGCGAAATTCTTCATAAATACGTTTCGCCTGTTCTAAAGTTTTATTCAGTTGTTTAAACCAGTGTTCCACATTATTGAACATGTGTCGGTTCAACCTGATCTGGGTCAATCGCGACTGGCGTTTGTGTTTCAGGCGCAACCATTGGGCTGACAAAGTTCGCATTGTTGCTCGGTTGTAGCTCAATATTATCAATCAGGGTAATAATTTTAGTGACATTGCCCACTTGTTGTAGCACTTGGTTTAAATCCTGCAATTCTGCATTGTTTAAACGTCCCATCACATACAACACACCATCTTCGGTATGAATACGCACTTTGCTGTCTGACACCACAGGTGCTTTCATAATCAAACCACGGGTATTTGCAGTAACCGTGGTGTCCTGCATAATGGTGCTATAGCTGATTTGATTACCCACTGTAATATAATTGTGGATGGTTTTTACATCACTCATGGCACGCACATTGTCTTCTGCCAACTGTTTTAAATGCGCGTCAGGCACTTGCCCTGTCAACAACACATTGCCATGAAAACTTTCTATATTGACACGTGATTGTTTAAAACGTGAATCCAGTTTATATAAATTAATTTTTGCAGTACGTTCAATAGAGTTATCTATAAACACTTGCCCAAGTGAGCGTGCACCACTTTCTGTACCCACTGGCGCAGTGCCTGTGCCACTTGAAATAAAACTTGCACAACCCGATAAACTTGCTGCACACAGCAAGGTCACTGCAATACGCTTGAACACTCAGCAAGACTCCTATTATTTTCTTTCAATTCTGGCTTGTGCTGTGCATTTCATCCTTAGATTTGCACGATCAACAATACACCGACTGATGCTTTTGCTTTAAATTTCACTCAAAGATTAATCAAGTCTGCATCAAAAGTAAAAGCATTTTCAATCCATTGCAAATCATACGGGAATTTGGAAAAGTCTTGCTGTACTGTTTTTGCAAATTGCTGAGAAAAATCAAAGCAAATCACATCAAAACGACAATAATATTCTGAATAGTGTGGATATTCTGTTAAAAACTGCAGAGCGGTTTTCATAATTTTACGCTGCTTGGATGCAGACACCACTTCATAGGCTTTGCCATAGCCAGTTTGCGAACGCGCTTTAACTTCTACAAAAATCAGTTGTTCTGCTTGAATAAAAATACCATCTATTTCACCAAAAACACTGTGATAATTCTGCTTCAGCTTTCGCCAGCCGTGTTGTTGTAAATAGTGCCAAGCCGTCTGCTCTGCCCATGTGCCGATACTTTGCTGCAGTGTTTTTTGATTCATGCTATATCCAATTTTTTATTTTGTTATGGTGCTCAATCTTAGTATTCGCTGAAGTGCGATGACGTGAGTTTCACACGTCAGACTGCAATTCAGGTAGAATAAGCGCTTGGTCTGTAACTTGTATCAGACGCAAGCCAATACTGCTGTTGTTTCGTGTTCCATCATTTTTATTTTAGTTTGCTATTTCCCACGGAGAAAACTCAATGAGTGCCCAGTTATTTGTTGTTGCTACCCCAATTGGTCACTTAGATGATATGAGCTACCGTTCAATTGATGTGCTCAAATCGGTCAGCCTAATTGCCGCTGAAGATACCCGCACCTCTGCACAATTAATGAAACATTTTAATATTTCAACTCCGCTTACAGCCTGCCATGAACACAACGAAAGCAACAAGATTGATATTTTAGTCCAAAAATTACTCAATGGCGAAGATATTGCGCTCATTAGCGATGCAGGTACACCACTGATTAGCGACCCAGGTTTTAAACTGGTTCGTGCAGCACAAGCCAATGGTATTCGTGTGATTCCTGTGCCGGGTGCATGTGCAGCCATTGCAGCGCTCAGTGCGGTTGGCTTACCAAGTGATCGCTTTAGTTTTCAGGGATTTCTCGCTTCTAAACAGTCACAGCGATTACAACAACTTGAAAAGCTAAAAGATGAAACCCAAACCCTGATTTTTTATGAAGCACCACATCGAATTTTAGATTCAGTCAAAGATATGGCTGCCGTGTTTGGTGCAGATCGCCCTGTTGGCTTTGCCCGTGAAATCACCAAAACCTTTGAAACCATTAAAAAAATGACTTTAGGTGAATTGGCTGAATTTATCGCAGCAGATCATCATCAACAAAAAGGTGAAATTGTATTGGTGGTGGGGGGAGCGAGCGAAGAAAAAGACATGGAACAAGAAAAATTAGATCAATTATTGCAGCGTTTGTTGCAAGATTTATCGGTAAAAGCAGCATCACAATTGGCGGCTGATCTAACAGGGATTAAAAAGAAAATTGCCTATCAACGTGCGTTGGAATTAAGCCAAGCAGCTGAATAAGCCGATTGAGCAATAACAGTGATGACGATCATCGCGCATAAAAAAAAGCATCACCCTTTATACAAGGTGATGCTTTTTTATGTTGAAGGTATAAGCATTAGAGCAGCCTGCATAGTAAGCATCCCGCCCTAACTCACTCAACAGTTCAACGAATAAATTCAATCAACAAGTTCAGCAAGCACGTTCAACAGATTAGTCGCGCGCAGACTCATCTGGTGGCACTTCGGTAATTTTTCCGCCACGCGCCAAGAATGCAGCCACTTCATCTTCCAATGCCTGACGCTGTTTTAGTTTGGCAGTTACAGTGAGAGTTTCTGCTTCTGCAAGATCACCATCTACAGCACCTTCTTCTGATTCTGCTGCACCTTTTTCAGCCGCTTTCGCTTCATCTTCGTCTACAGTTGAATCTTCTACATCATCGTAATCGTTCATGTCCGTCATCTTAATCTCCCCACAAATGACTTCAATTTAGTCCAAGTGAAAACTGGTTATGAATTACGATGAAATTTAGCAATCTCTTGGCCTTTCGCATAGAGTCTAGATTAAAAAAAACGTATCTTTTTTAACCAAATTCGTAATCAGGTATGTATGACCGTACAAAAAACGACTGTTTTGCTTTAAACCGCGTAGCGTGTGTCTTTAAGCAGGCTTAATCCACTGGCTTGTGACATAAAGGCATCTTTTAACGCAGGCAGCTGCTCCACCTGTTTTAAACCAAAGTTACGTGCCCACACCACAGGGAATAAAGTGGTGGTTTCCATCCAGCCAATCGCAGACATACTATGCATCATGGCATCATTTTGTCCTTTACGACGATGCTCGTAACGCTTTAAAGTTTGCTCATGCGCCCAAACACCACGTTTGAAATCATGCAACAACACATCGCACAGTACGGCTGCATCCAGACAACCAATATTCACGCCCTGCCCTGCAAGCGGATGAATTACATGCGCGGCATCACCAATAAGTGCCAAACCATCTTGCACATAACGCTGCGCTGCACGTGCTTTCAGTGGGAAAATAGCACGTGGGGTTGCCTCTAAGACTTCCCCAAGCATGTGATGACTTTCACGAGTCAAAAGTTGGGTAAAGTCGTCATCATTCAGTTTGGCATATTCTTCGGCATAGTCATCAGGCAAAGTCCAAACAATCGACTGCCAATGCCCTTCCTGCTCGGCGTGTAAACTTGCCATCGGTAAATAGGCCAAAGGACCAGTTTCTAAGAAAATTTGACGTGCAACATGCTGATGCGGCTGCGCAGTACGAATTGCACAGGTTAGACCTGCCTGACGATAATCCAACACATCAAAATCAATAAAGGCTTGTTCGCGCACAAAGGAGTTAGCACCATCTGCGCCAATGACTAGCTTAGTCTGTAATTGTGTACCATCGGCCAAATAAATGTGCCAAACGCCAACACCACGCTCTAAACGGGTCACTTTGACTTGCGTTCGATAATCTTGCACTTGTTGCAACATTTGCTGCTGAATCGCTAGATTTAAAATGCTTGGCTCGACCATTGAACCCAGAGCCTGCTCAATAGCGGGTGTACGTTCGTTACTTGCCCCAAAGTTAATTTCGCCATAGCCATTTTTATTCCAAACCTGCATGCCGCTATACGGCATATGTCGCGCCAGTTTAGACCAGACATTGACTGTTTTTAACAGGTGGATGGTGGCCTGACTTAAAGCCAATACACGCGGATTGGCAACTGCAAGGGTTTTCTCTGCATCTAAAATAGGTGCGGCATCTAAAACTGTAGCCTGCACACCCCCTTGTGCCAATAAAAGTGCAGTTAAGCCTCCCACCAAGCCGCCACCAATAATGACGACATCTAACACTTGCGTTTGTTGATTTGCTGTGATCATGCTTTTAACCCCATGGCATAATTGGCGACCAAAGGTTTAATGCCTGGAATGGTATCAAACGCGACTAAGCCTGTATTACGCATAAATTTCAGGATTGGGTTTTGATTGCTAAATCCACGTACCACGCTGTCACAGAATTTAATGACTCGCTGTTGATCTTTCAAACGCGATTGTTCATAGTCACGCAGCATTGCAGCATCGCCTAAATCTGCTGACTGTGCCGCCTGTTCGGTGAGATAACGCAATAATACGTAAGCATCTCGCATACACAAGTTAAAGCCCTGCCCTGCGACTGGGTGAATGGTATGCGCTGCATTACCCATCAGTACAACGCGACCAACCGCCTGTTTTTCTGCTAAAACTTGTGACAATGGAAAACTAAAACGACGTCCTGTTTTTTCAAATTTTCCTGCGCGGTCGCCATAAGCTTGTTGCAGGGCATCTAAAAAGTGTTGGTCGTTTTCATCGCCAATCCATTCATGCTCTGTTCCCTTTGGTACAGGCCACACCACAGAACGACGATATTCACCTGGCAATGGCAGCAACGCCAAAGGCCCTAAATGACTAAAACGCTCAAAACCCACATGCGCATGCGGCTTGGAGGTTTGCACTGTGGTCACAATCGCTACTTGGTCATAATCATGTTCCGATGCACCAATGCCCAAGGCTTTACGGCAGAAAGAATCACGACCATCGGCAGCAATCAGTAGTTTGGCAGCAAGCTGTAATTGTTCCTGACCACGTACCGCTTCAATATAGGCAAAATCTGCATCTTGTTTAAGACTGGTGACCTGCACACCATCAATCAATTCAATCAAAGGTTGTTTACGTACTTCGGTCAACAACACTCGACCTAACCATGCATTTTCAATCACCTGACCAAAGCTTTCGACTTTTTCTTGTTCGGCCAATAAACGTGCCTTGCCAAAACTATCTTGTTCGGTAATTTGAACTTCTAAAATAGGCGTAGCATGTTCTTGCAAGGCATCCCATAAACCTAGCTCTTGGTAAATTTGTACGCTGCGACGCGACAAGGCACTGTTACGTGCATCAAAACTGGAATGATACGGCGCAAGGCTGGCATCGTCATAATTGGGGTATTGAATCGCTTCTAGCAACTTCACTGCAATGTTTGACTTAGCCAACATCAAGGCTAAGCTTAGCCCGACCATACCACCGCCTACAATGATCACTTCTTGTTGCATGCCTTGATCCTTTTTATGAGGTATTCGACTTCAAAAGATTCAATCGAAATACGTATAATCTGTAATGGATTTTATCTTACCGCAAAGTCATTTATTTTTATAATGAATTAGTGTTGAAGCTATGGAAGATGATTAGACTTCTTGCAAATGTCCGATTCAAACTATAATTATTAATCCCCCATCTTCTTGCTCCGAGCCATGCATGACACAAGAGAAGATATATTCCACACTTAGTACTATTGATGGCTGATGATCAATTTTGAAATAAGCTCAATGATAAAAATGATCTCACATAATGATTATTATACAAACTATATTTGTAATGCATATTGCATTACAATATTTCCATACATTCAATAACTGAGAAAAGTGATGGCTACTGTTAATTTCAGGGTCGATGAAGCCCTTAAAGAAAAATCTTATTCTATTCTTAAAGAACAAGGTATTTCACCTACCGATTTCTTCACCAATATTCTTGAATATGTGGCAACGACTGGAAAACTTCCTGTACAAAAAGTATTGCTTTCAGAAGAAGATGCAGAACTATTGGCACTCGTCCGTAAACGCATGAATGATCCTAAAGAGATGTTCGAGGAAGTCACATTAGATGACTTATAAACTTTTACGTCACAAGGACTTCACTGCAGAATGGGAAAAGCTTCCGAGTGCTATCCGCGACCAATTCAAGAAAAAATTAGCCAAAGTCATTGAGCAGCCACATATTCCAAAGAACATGCTTAAAGGTGATCTTGCTGGCTGCTATAAAATCAAATTATTAAAAGCGGGTGTCCGACTTATTTATCAGGTCAAGGATGATCAGGTCGTTATTTTGCTCATTACCGTTGGAAAGCGTGCTGATAACATTGTTTATGATGAAGCAAAAAAGCGGATCAAAGACTAAAAATTATTTACATACTCAAAATTTACACGCGCTTTCTAATAAAAAAGCTGATCACTTGACCAGCTTTGATTAGACCCAATTAAGCAGATTTAGCTTTTGCCATCAATGCTTCAATCTCTTCTACGGTTTTCACCACTTTTGAAGTCAGATTCAATGGCCCGTTCGCAGTCGCAACAATATCATCTTCAATACGGATACCTATACCACGCCATTTAGCATCTACCGTTTCATCATCGGGTGCAATGTATAGACCCGGTTCAACGGTCACCACCATACCTTCTTCATAAACACGCCAGTCTTCACCGTGTTTATAGCTGCCGACATCATGCACATCCATGCCCAACCAATGCCCTGTACCGTGCATATAAAACTGGCGATAACTTTCCGAAGCAATAATTTCTTCTAAATTGCCCTGCATAATGCCTAGATCAAGCAAACCTTGCACCAAAATACGCACCGCAACATGGTGTGGTTCTTTATAGGAGTTACCAATTTGTACAGCTTCAATTGCTGCAATTTGCGCATCCAATACAATGTTATACAGTGCTTTTTGTTCTGGACTGAATTGACCATTCACGGGAAAAGTACGGGTAATATCTGAGGCATAGCACTGATATTCACAGGCTGCATCAATCAGGACTAAATCGCCATCTTTAAGCACTTTGTCATTTTCGACATAATGCAAAATGCAGGCATTTTCACCACCACCGACAATACTGTTATAGGCAGGTACGCAGCCATTTTTACCAAAAATATAATTCAGTTCAGCTTCTAGCTCATATTCCATCATGCCTGCTTTTACTGTTTGCATGGCACGAGTATGTGCTTCTGCACTAATATTTGAAGCAATTTGCATCAGTTCCAATTCAGACTCAGTTTTATGCAAACGCATTTCATCCAGCAAACGATCTAACTGAACAATTTTGGCAGGTGCAGTATTGCCTTGACGATGTTGTGCATCAGCTTGTTGGTTCCATGCCGCAACACGTACATCAAATTCAGTCTGATGCCCCAAGCGATAGTACAACGTGTCTTTATTGACAATTTTGGCGATGATTTCTGCATCTAATTGCGCAATTGCAAAAGACTCATCTGCCTCAAACAGCTCAATTGCACCTTCTAAACCTGCGCGATAACCATTCCAGATTTCCATTTCACGGTTACGTTCACGGCAGAACAACGTGTAGGTATAACCTTCATCAATTGATTCATAGGTTTCAATCACCGCAACTGCTTCAGGTTCAGCAAAACCTGTTAAATAGAAAAAACTGCTGTCGGCACGATATTTATAATCTGCATCACGATTACGCATTGCCACAGGACTGGTTGCAATAATTGCGACACTATTGGGCCCCATCAGTTCTGCAAGTTGATCACGACGTTCTTTAAATTCGACTTGAGTCAGTTTTTTCATAAATACGGTCTACATATATAAAATGATGAAAATATGATTGTTGTAATGACTTAAAGCACCTTACACCGACACACTTAGGCACACAACGCCCGATTAACTCGGACGGTGTGGCGTAAACATTTCAACAACAGCACTTGCGTTTTGTGTGGTTTGTGCAGTTTGTTGACGCGACTTAGCATGTAAGTTTTGCAATAAAGAGCTTTCTTCTACTGGTACTTTTTTACGCCCAACAGATAAACTCACAGGAATCAAACGTACAAATTCATACAATTCCTGATAGCTTTCTTCGCCTTCTTCGTCATTGTCTGAATCTTCAAATTCAACCGCAGCAACATCTTGTAAATGCTCAATCAGTTCGATTTCATCTGAACGAATATGCCCAGAAGCCAAACCAAAACCAAGCACAACGCCTGCACACCAATCTGCCAAAGCTTGCACACGTTCTTGTAAAAGATGTTCATCATCTGGCAATAACGGCAGATAATCTAACTCATCTTCAGACAAAGCATGTGCGACATCTTCCGATTCATCGGTTAAAAGTGACAGTGCGGCTGGCTCTAATTCTGGCACATTGAGGGTTTCTAAAATCTGCTGCCACTCGGTTTCAGTTGGTGCATTTGTCACACAAACTATACCTGTCAGCAAGCCATGTAACTCACTTGGGCTTGAAATTTCTTCAATGTTAGAAAAATTGCGGAACCATTCCGACCAACCTGAAATATCGTCTTGCATTCGTTTATCCAATCTCTATACTTCGTATATATTACCTTTGTTTGCAATACTGTGCGACCACGATATGTTAGAAGAATTACAGCGTCTACAAGCGCATATTGGTGTTTTAAAAACACGAATTGATCATTATGAAAGTGAAAATACCGCCCTCAGCACAGCCAAGCAAACTGCTGAGGAACAGCATCATGCACAAATTGTGCAAAGAAACGGCATCATTACTGCCAAGCAAGATGAAATTGAGAATCTGACTGAGCAATTAAGCAGCACTCAGGCGCAATTTCAGCAGTTAAACCAAGATGCGACAGCACTGGCAGACCGTTACAGTCGTTTGGAAAAAAGCTGTACTGATTTGAAAAACCGCTTTCAGGAAATTTTGGCTGAGCGCAATGAATTACGCATTCTGAAAGAAAAAATGCTGAATGATCAACGTATGAATCAGCATGAAATTCAGACACTCAAACAAGAACGTGAAAGATTGTTACAAAAAAATGAGCATGCCAAAGCCAAAGTTGAAGCTATTATTCAGCGTCTTGCAATTTTAGGTACAGCTCAAGATCATCATGCGCAAGAAATTCAACAACTTGCCCACCCTGCCGAAGTGAGCGAGGAAGGTTAATATGTCAGTTCAAATTCCAATTGATTTACGTGTTTTAGGACATAGTTTCCGTTTAGCCACAACTGAAGAAAAAAGAGAAGATTTAGAGCGTGCAGCACAATTATTGAATGAACGCTATGATGAGTTTCGTCGTAAAGCGCCCAATATGGAACCGAGCAAACTGATTATTGTGGTGGCTTTAGAGTTGATGCAAGAGGTTCTTTCTATGAATAAATCTTTGCAGCATTATGAGCATTGTGAGCGTTTACTCAGCACCATTTTGCAAGAAGTTGAAGCCCTTACTTAAGTGTCGTTTTTTTGACTTAAGTTTGCATAAAGGCTATGCAAACAAGCTCTATCTTTACAGTTAATTCGTGAACATGAGTTGCCAAGCAACTGAGATGGGTTATACTAATTCTAACTCTGAGGTGTTCGCCAGCGAGTCTATATCCCTGCCGATACTTAAATCTTAGGATTGTGTTCTGCATATTTAGAGCGTATGCCCATCTCGTATGGGAAACCCAGCAAGTATGCGTCGCGTCCGCCTTGAACTTTTTCGGGTTCAGGGTAACGACATGCAGCGGCATCTTCGGAGCTATTTATTTTTAAATATCTAAAAATAAAATGTCTAAAAAATATAAAATCGTTTAGAAAAATGTATCAGCAGAAACCTTAAACCGCTCAGACAGCGCTTTAATATGACGAATATTCAACTGGCGTTTGCCGCTTAAAATCTCCGAAATCACAGATTGAGTTGCAACCTCTGCCAAGTCAGATTGACCTAATCCATGTTGCGCCATCAAAAAAGCTAAAGCAGCACGACCATCTCCATGAGGAATAGGCAGGTGTTCATTTTCATAAACAGAAACCAAGTCACCGAGTTGATGAATCAGCCCCATTAAAGGATGCGTTTCATCATCACCAACAATATCTAAAAGCTCATCTAAAGCCTCGACAAGTGCATGAAAATCTTTTTCATTTTCTGGTTTACTCAGCAAAGGAGCAACGTAGTGCCAGTGATCTACAGCCTGTTTAATCATTGCGTTCATACTAATCCTCCTTCCAATGACCTTTGTCATATTCTTTATGGGATAACACATGACGAATATACACACGCTTTGCCTGATACATCACAACAGCAATAAGTCGAATCTTATTCCCACCAATATCGAATACATGAAACTTTCCAACTTTATCAACTGCTGGAAATAACTGCTTCATTTCGGCAAAGTCTTTCGGATCATTTGCCTTAATAATTCGATACCAACCATCGAGTGCTGTTTCAGCCTGTGGCCACTTGTGCATTGCCTCTATAATTCTAGCGTGGGTGATCACATGCATAATATTTTATCGCATTTTGCTATAAATCAAGTATAAACTGATTATCGCATATTGCAATATTTTATAGCGAATTAAACAAACTCAGTTTCACCAACTTGATGATAGTGACGATTAAAATAAACCAACGCCTGATCTTGTTGATTTTTTTGAATAGCAACAATTGGGCAAATAAAAATAGTATGCGTCCCCACTTCTTGAATTTGTGAAATTTCACAATCAAAACTGACCAATGCATTTTTTAATATAGGAGCACCTGTTTCCAAAGCTGCCCATTCAGCCTGCTTAAAACGCTCATCGGAACTCAATTTTGATGAGGCAAATGCATTAGAAAGATGTTCTTGTTCTGCATTTAGCACATTCACACACAGCACTTTATTCTCTAAAAAACTGAGATGAGAACGCGATGATTTGTTCATACACACCAATAATGTTGGCGGTGTATCTGTCACGCTACATACCGCAGATGCAGTAAAACCATGACGTCCTGCATCTCCCATTGTCGTCACTACATTGACTGCACTTGATAAGAAAGACATTGCATTTTTGAAGTCTGTTGCTTTAACCATCACCGTATTCCAACACTCAACTTTTTTAGAAAGTTCAAAGGATGCTTTTTGCCTGAAAAAGCATCCCTGATTCACTTAACTTAAATTCACTTGGCTTGAATTCACTTCGCCTGATCGAACGCTTAACTAGATAATTCTTGGCGAATAATCTTCGTACCAGCAGCCAAAGCCTGTAACTTGCCTCGTGCAACCTGACGACTCAATGGTGCCATTCCACAGTTAGTCGATGGGTACAACTTGTCAGCATCGACAAATTGCAATGCTTTGCGCAATGTATCTGCAACTTCATCGGCTGTTTCAATCGTATTCGTTGCGACATCAATCGCACCCACCATCACCTTTTTACCACGGATAAGTTCAAGCAAATCCATCGGAACACGTGAGTTGTGACATTCCAGTGAGATAATATCCAAATTAGACTGCTGTAGTTTTGGGAAAACTGCTTCGTATTGACGCCATTCTGAGCCGAGTGTTTTTTTCCAATCGGTATTGGCTTTAATGCCATAGCCATAGCAAATATGCACGGCTGTTTCACATTTCAAACCTTCTAACGCGCGCTCTAATGTTGCCACGCCCCAGTCATTCACCTCATCAAAAAACACATTAAACGCAGGTTCATCAAACTGGATGATATCCACGCCTGCCGCTTCAAGTTCACGCGCTTCCTGATTCAGGATTTTGGCAAATTCCCACGCCAGTTTTTCACGGCTCTTGTAGTGCGCATCGTATAAAGTATCAATCATGGTCATAGGACCAGGCAGCGCCCATTTGATGGGTTGATCTGTCAGTGAACGCAGGAATTTGGCATCTTCAACAAAGACTGGTTTTTGCCTAGAAACTGCACCCACCACAGAAGGGACACTGGCATCATAACGATCACGAATTTTGACTGTTTCACGTTTTTCAAAATCGACACCTTCAAGGTGTTCAATAAAGGTGGTGACAAAATGCTGACGGGTTTGCTCCCCATCACTCACAATATCAATCTCTGCTTGCTGTTGTTCATGCAGTGATAGACGTAGCGCATCTTGTTTTGCGTCCAGTAATTCTTGCCCTGTTAATTTCCAAGCTGACCAAAGCTTTTCAGGTTCTGCGAGCCACGAAGGTTTAGGTAAACTGCCAGCCGTTGAGGTCGGTAATAAAATAGCCATTTTGAATCTTCTATCTGTATTTTAAGTTAAGCAACACGTTCTTGATTGGCAGCATGTAGCGGCACGAACTTGGCAGCCCATTGTTCAAGAATATCTTGATAAGGCTTGATAAAGTTTTCTTCAGTCCATTTGCCCTGCTTGACTGCCAACTGACCTCGCTCAACACGGTCATATACAACTTGGGTTAATGAATAATCCTGATAATTCAAACTTGGCTGATAGACCTCGCCTGCAGGTGAGTTGGTGTTATAAATTTCAGGACGATAAATTTTCTGGAAACTTTCCATAGTACTGATGGCACTGATCAACTCAAAATCTGTGTAATCATGCAGTAAATCGCCAGAAAAATAGAACGCAAGCGGTGCATTGCTATTTTCAGGTTTGAAGTAACGCACGGTTAAACCCATTTTTTCAAAATAGTCATCGGTTCTTGAATATTCATCATTTTTATATTCTGTACCTAAGACAGGATGCACATTGGTCGTACGATAATAAGTTTTTGTGGTTGATACGCTCAGGCAAATCACAGGTTGTTTTTGAAACTCAGCTTGGAACACTGCTGAACTGACCAAATGCTGATAAAGCTTGCCATGTAAATCACCAAAACTTTCAGGCTTTTCATTTACTTTGCAGCCTAATGCTGGCAAGACCACACTAAAATCATAATCACGAACATACGATGAAAAACTGTTGCCAATCATGCCTTCAATACGTTCATTTGTTTGATGATCTGTGATCGTACTTTTTAGCATTTCAATGAATGGAAAAGTTTTGCCATTTCCTTCAATATCAATTTCTGCAGAAATAATGTCGATTTCAAGCGAATAACGATCACCTTTTGGGTTATCGCAAGATGCCAGCGAGTTAAAACGATTATTGATCATCGCTAAAGTTCTGCGTAAATTTTCCTGACGGCTTTCACCACGCGCCAAATTTGCAAAATTGGTGGTTAAACGCGTGTTGTTAGCAGGTTCATAGTTTTCGTCAAAACGAATACGTTTAATTGAACAGGTGAATGGCTTTGTCATGATGATCTACTACCCAAATTTAAAAAGTTAAAATTTCTGAATGAGGGTATTTATACTGGAACGACAAAGTGAATAAAAATGATTTAACCTCAGTCCAAAGTGAATTTTATTCACCTTAATTTAAAATATGCAGCAAAACATCTAAAAATGATGGTTTTTCTGTTATCCCTTAAATTTAAAAATTAAAATAAATATTTCAATAACAACAAGTTAAAACCAAAAAATATTTTTATTCCGATAAATATTGAAGAGTATATTTTAGAGGACAGCACATAGTTCATTCAGTAGATTTCAGCCCTGAATGAATGAAACTCAGCTTGAAGTTAGAAAATCTCAGCTTCTGATTGGCTTGGTTTAGCATCTTCGTGATCAAAATGTATTCAGTTGGTCACATCAAAAAACAACGAGAAAAAATCGGCAGGCAAAAAAATAGGTCAATTCGTCAGTTGACCAATTGACCTTACGATAAGCTCACACATTGGAGCTTCTTAGATGATGCAGTTTTATTGAACTTGTGCAGGAAAATCATCTTCTGCCAATGCAGCCGTAATTTGATCTACAGTTGCAGTGCTTTCCACGGTCACAATTTTAGTCGCTAAATCGACTTCAACTTTTGCAGCAGGATCAACATCTTGAATGGTTGCCGTGACACCACGTGCACAACCGCCACAAGTCATATTTTCAATCAATAGTTTCATTGCGAACTCCACACTTCTGCCTTTGTTGAACTGTAGTTTAAAGCTTACCATGCTGGCAAGGTCAAGCCTATTTTGGGCTAAAATTTACTTGACCTTACCATCGTGTCAATCTATATGCTAAACACATCCTCCAAATTATAGAGACGACCATGGACGCAAAACACCCAAATGCCTCTCCCTATCAGGAAACTTTGTCTATAGAAGGCATGACCTGTGCCTCATGTGTCGGGCGTGTCGAAAAAGCCTTAAAAAAAGTCGATGGTGTAGAAAAAGCTGAAGTGAATCTTGCAACAGAAAAAGCACTGATTCATGCATCGCAACCTTTAGACCGTGCACTGCTCATTAAGGCAGTGCAACGTGCAGGTTTTGATGTAGCTGCCATTCAACCAATCGAACTGTCTATTGATGGCATGACTTGTGCTTCGTGTGTAACACGTGTCGAAAAAGCCTTAAAGAAAGTGCCTGGTGTAGAACAAGCCAATGTCAATTTGGCGACTGAACATGCATGGATTCAGCCGAATGCCACTGTTCCTAGCCAAGACCTGATTCGAGCGATTCAAAAAGCAGGTTATGACGCCAAACTGCTGCAACACGACTCTAACGAACAACACGATAAAAAGAATCTGGAACAGCAACAACTGAAACGTGATTTAGTAATTTCACTGATTTTAGCCTTGCCTGTGTTTATTCTGGAAATGGGATCACACATGATTCCTGCCTTTCACATGTGGGTGATGCACAATATTGGGCAACAACAAAGTTGGTTGATTCAATTTGCTTTAACCACATTGGTGCTGCTGTTACCAGGACGTCGTTTTTATCAAAAAGGGATTCCAGCGCTGTTACATTTTGCGCCTGATATGAACTCTTTGGTGGCGGTAGGAACTTTGGCTGCATACAGTTTTTCATTGGTGGCAACGTTTATGCCGCAGCTTTTACCCGAAGGCACAGTGCATGTTTATTATGAAGCTGCGGCAGTGATTGTCAGTTTGATTTTGCTGGGTCGTTATTTTGAAGCCAAAGCCAAAGGTCGCACCTCGCAAGCCATTCAGCATTTAATTGGCATGCAAGCTAAAACTGCACGTATTCATCGGGATGGTCAAATCATTGAAGTGCCAGTGGCGGAAGTCAGCTCCAATACCATTGTCGAAATCCGCCCAGGTGAGCGCATTCCTGTAGATGGTGAAGTGATCGAAGGTCATAGTTATATAGATGAGTCAATGATTACAGGTGAGCCTGTTCCTGTAGCCAAACAAATAGGCAATCAAGTCGTAGGTGGCACCATCAACCAAAATGGCACACTAAATATTCGTGCCACTGCCATTGGTGAAGCTTCGGTGTTGGCGCAAATTATTCGCATGGTCGAGCAGGCGCAAGGGTCTAAATTACCCATTCAAGCCTTGGTGGATAAAGTAACCATGTGGTTTGTACCTGCCGTGATGTTATTGGCTGCACTTACTTTTATTGTGTGGTTTATTTTTGGCCCAGAACCTGCCCTGACCTTTGGTTTGGTCAATGCAGTCGCTGTTCTAATTATTGCCTGCCCATGTGCGATGGGTTTAGCCACACCGACTTCAATTATGGTGGGAACAGGTCGTGGCGCTGAAATGGGCGTGCTGTTTCGTAAAGGCGAAGCTTTGCAGCTTTTGCAAGATGTTAAAGTGGTCGCGGTGGATAAAACAGGAACGCTCACCGAAGGCAAACCGATATTAACCGATTTTCATGTGCAATCGGGTTTTGATGCAGATCAGGTCTTTGTACTTTTAGCATCGGTAGAAGCGAAATCTGAGCATCCCATTGCATTGGCGATTGTGCAAGCTGCAACAGAAAAGCAAGTCAGTTTACTGCCTGTTACCGAATTTGACAGCATCACAGGTTCAGGTATTGAAGCACTGGTGAATGGTCAACGTATTCAGATTGGTGCAGACCGTTATATGCAACAAATTGGGCTAGATGTTAGCGCTTTTAATGCAGAAGCTGCACGTTTAGGACAAGAAGGCAAAACACCAATTTATATGGCGATTGATCAACAACTGGCAGCCATTGTTGCCGTTGCAGACCCAATTAAAGACACGACTTTTGCTGCTATTGCAGCGTTGCATCAACTGGGTTTAAAAGTGGCGATGATTACGGGAGATAACGGACATACGGCTCAGGCAATTGCTGCACGTTTACAGATTGATCATGTGGTGGCCGAGGTTTTACCTGAAGGCAAGGTCGATGTTGTACGTGAATTACAACAGCAATTTGGACGTGTGGCTTTTGTGGGTGATGGTATTAATGATGCCCCTGCTTTGGCACAAGCCGATGTTGGAATTGCGATTGGGACAGGTACAGATGTTGCGATTGAAGCAGCCGAAGTTGTATTGATGTCGGGCAATTTACAAGGTGTGCCCAATGCAATTGCTTTGAGTAAAGCCACCATCCGCAATATTCGTCAAAATCTATTTTGGGCATTTATTTATAATATTGCCTTGATTCCAATTGCTGCAGGCGTGCTATACCCGTTTGCAGGTATTTTGCTCTCGCCTATTTTTGCTGCAGGCGCGATGGCATTATCTTCAGTGTTTGTATTGGGTAATGCGCTCCGCTTAAAATATTTCCAAGCAGCACAGGTTTAAATGCAACACACAAAGGGTTTAGAAGATTGTTCTACGCCCTTTTTATGAGAGAAGTCACATGAATATTGGTCAAGCCTCTAAGCTATCGGGTATTTCCAGCAAAATGATTCGTTATTATGAGCAAATTGGTTTGCTGGATAGCGCCAAACGCTCTGCTTCGGGTTATCGGATTTATTCTGAGCAAGATTTAAAAACTTTGTCTTTTATTAAGCATGCACGGGATTTGGGTTTCTCTTCTGAGCAAATGAAAGAATTGCTAGGTTTATGGAAAAATGCTGACCGACAAAGTGCAGAAGTAAAGCAGCTCACACTTAAACATATTGAAACCTTAAAACAGAAGATTGCGCAATTACAGGAAATGGCGAACTGGCTACAAAGCTCTGCAGATCATTGCTCTGGGGATGAGCAGGCAGATTGTGTGATTTTGAAGGATATTGAGTTGGGGAAGTGATTTGGAATTAAGCCTCCCCCCATTCAAACAAGACCTGACAGTTATCCACTTGTTAGAAACCATTGTTGTATCTGTCAGCTTAAATTTGACTTAGGAAATCTACATCCCTATCTTTTTTAATACATAGCATAAAAAAAATCACACTTTGGGGAAGTGTGGGGGGAAACTTTGAATATCTGTTACTTTATGGGAGCGTATTATATATAAAAACAATTTGAATTAGTGAGCATTCTATATAATTTACGAGATAAATTTAACACTTTTTAAGAATCTCTCCAATAAACTGCACAACAATCAAGTTTTAGCACTATTCATTACGCATATTTTAGCGCGGTAATTCATACCCTTTTTCATTAATTAAACGAACCGCAGCATCACAGACTTCTGCATCATAAATTGTACCGTGTCCACGTATGACTTCTGCAAGTGCGACATCTACCCCTAATGCGAGGAGAAATAAATGACTTTAAGTCAAATACGTCTGGCGATACTAAGTCACGAGATAATTTAGGCATACTTTACCCTGCACCCAACCGATGAATGGTTTTTAGACTGACTTCGCTCACTACAGGTACGACAATATTCTGAAAAGACATCACGATATTTCCTATTTACTTGCAAGCCTGATTGAATCAATCTCTTTTATCATCTTACAAGCTATTGATCATTTTTTAAGGCGCTCAAAGGTTGAAATTTAAGGAAATTTTATAAAAAACTCCAAGCTCAAACTCAAAAACCACATTACGACTTCATCTATTTTGTGAAATACCTCTCATTTTTAAACGATAAATTTTTTAGAATGATTTATGCTATATCACACATCAATAAACGAAAATTGAATAACAAGAGAGTTTGATCTATGCCACATTCTTACCACCTCGAAAAACACTATATTGAACGGTCTGGATGGTTACGTGCTGCAGTATTGGGTGCGAACGATGGGATCATTTCTGTGACCAGTTTGGTCGTGGGGATGGCAGCCAGTGGTGCATCTTCTCAAACATTGTTAATTACCTGTATTGCAGGCTTAATTTCGGGCGCTGCTTCTATGGCAGCAGGTGAATATATTTCGGTGAAATCTCAACAAGACATTGAACAAAATGACCTTGCGATGGAAGCACGCGAATTAAAACTCAATCCAGAGCATGAACTAAAAGAACTCGCCAATATTTATATGATTCGTGGTTTAGATGCCGAATTGGCAGAACAAGTTGCCATACAACTGACTGCTCACAATGCTCTAGATGCCCATGCCCGTGACGAAATTGGTATTTTAGAACACACCTCAGCGCAGCCATTTATGGCAGCTTTTTCATCGGCATTGGCATTTACTGTAGGTTCATTATTCCCGTTGGTGTCTATTTTACTCTTACCTGAACATCTGTTAGACAAAGGCGTGATGTTGGTCGGTGTAATCAGTCTAGGGGTTATGGGTGCGCTTGCCAGCTATGTCGGTGGCGCAAGTATGTGGAAAGGTGCATTGCGTGTCATGATCTGGGGTATTGTCGCCATGGTATTCAGTGCGTGGATTGGTTCAATGTTCCATGTCGCTGTGGCTTAAAATCTAGAAAACTCAGTATAAAAATCTGCCCTATCTTTGGATAAAAATATGTTCAGAGATAGGGCAAGCTTCAGAAATAACATGAATGAACAGCTTATCCATGCAAAGTTTATATCTCTAAAACTTCTATCTTCAAAGTTAATCAAATAAAACTACAACAGATTCAGCCCACAATTTTAAGTCAGTTTTAAGTTTCAAATTTTAAACTAAAGCATCTTAAAGTCTTTTGAATCATTGACAATGTCTAAGCAGCCCGAATCACCACTTGCTCCATCTATCTTTGCCCGACTACGCTTTTGGCAAAAACCGATTTCTTTATTCTATTTCAATCTACTGCTTGCCCTATGGTTAGGCTTGGTATTGAACTATGGATTTTATGAGAAAATTCAACAATTCACACCTTATCAGGGCATTAAAGCCATAGGCTTATTGATTGCAACTGTGATCGTCATCGTATCGGAGTATCATCTGTTGCTGCAATGGCTAAACTGGCGTTGGAATGCCAAAATATTAGCCAGTATTTTGATTGTAGTCGGTGGATTCAGCGCTTATTTTGTTAATAGCTTGGGCGTAGTGATTACCGCAGACCAAATTCAAAATATGCTGCAAACCGATGTACGTGAAGTACGTGATCTTTTGTCTGTACGCTTAGTGGTTTGGAGTGTGCTGTTTGTACTATTGCCATTGGTCTTGGTGTGGTCTGTTAAAATTCAGCCGACTCATTTTGCCCGTCAATTACTGCAAAAGACTTTAGGCAGTGTAGTTTCGATTGTGCTGATTTTGGGTTTATTGTTCTGTTTTTATGTGGATTATGCTGCAATCTTCCGCGAGCATCGTGATTTAAAAGGCATGCTTTCTCCACAAAATGCGATTGCCTCTAGTCTATCGTATTATAAAAAGAAAGCACCCAAACAGAATTTGCCGCTGCTGCGCTATGGTGAAGATGCACATTTAATTCAACGTGCGCAAACAGGCACAGCACCCAAAATTATGCTGTTGGTGGTTGGTGAAACTGCACGTGCCGAAAGCTTCTCGCTGAATGGCTACGCAAAAAATACCAACCCTGAACTCTCTAAGCTGCCTGTGATTAATTTCACTCAAGTCAGCTCTTGTGGTACAGCCACGGCTGTTTCTGTGCCGTGCATGTTCTCGGGGATGCCACGCCAAAATTATGATGAACAACTGGCAAGTCACCGTGAAGGATTACTGGATATTGCTCAGCGTGCAGGTTATCAAGTCACTTGGATTGATAACAATTCAGGCTGTAAAGGTGCCTGTGATCGGGTGCAGCAATATCAAATTCCTGCAGCGCTAAAACAAAAATGGTGTGATGCCAGCGGTGAATGTTTAGATGAAATTTTAGTGGACAGTTTGCAGGCTTATCTGGCTCAACTTGACCCGAAAGACACGCGCTCACATTTAGTTGTATTGCACCAAATGGGCAGTCATGGACCTGCTTATTTCAAACGCTCAACCGCAGCTTATCAACCTTTCCAACCCACGTGTAACAGCAATGCGATTCAGGGTTGCAGTGCCGATGCCTTACGCAATACCTATGACAACTCGATTGTCTATACCGACCATGTTTTAAGTCAGTTGATTCAAACTTTAGAGCAACAAAAAAACTATCAAACAAGTTTTTGGTATTTGTCTGATCATGGAGAATCGACAGGCGAACATGGTTTATATTTACACGGCGCACCGTATTCTATGGCACCCACTCAACAAACTCATGTACCGATGCTGATGTGGTTTTCAGAAACTTGGCAACAACAAAATGCTGCGCAAGTGAATTGCTTAAAAGCACAACGCCAAACAGCATTGAGTCAGGACAATCTTTTCCCAAGTTTATTGAGCTTACTAGATGTAAAAAGCCAAGTGATTGATCCGAAAAATGATATGCTGAATCAATGTTCTGCCCCATCTACCACTCAACCGCAGCACGAGTCGTAACATGCCTAAAATATTAATCATTGAAGATGATTTTATGATTGCCGAATCGACCCAAACCTTGCTCAAGTTACAGCAATTTGATGTTACTTGGGTGAACAACGGGATTGATGGCTTAAAGCAATTAGAGCAGCAAGATATCCAGTTGGTGTTGCTGGACTTAGGCTTACCCATGATGGACGGCATGCAGGTATTAAAAAATATTCGCCAGTTACATCCACAATTGCCCGTGCTGATTATTTCTGCGCGTGATCAATTGCAACAACGGGTGGATGGTTTAAATCAGGGTGCAGATGATTATTTAATTAAACCCTATGAATTTGATGAATTACTGGCGCGAATTTATGCCCTGCTCAGACGTAGCGGCGCACAAAATCCTGTAAACGATACCGCACATATTTTAAGTTATGGCGATTTAGTCTTAGATACCGAACAACATTTGGCAAAATTCAAAGGTGAATATATCGAATTGTCGAATCGTGAATGGGCAATTTTAATGGCTTTGGTCAGCCACCCTAATAAAATTTTCTCTAAAAGTAATTTAGAAGATAAATTATATGATTTTGACAGTGAAGTCAGCAGCAACACCATTGAAGTCTATATTCACCATTTACGCGCCAAACTTGGCAAGGACTTTATTCGTACCATTCGTGGTTTGGGCTACCGTTTAGGGCAAATTTAATGCAATCCTACTCTTTGCAAAAACGTCTGATTGTTTATGTTTCTATCTTTAGTGTCATGTTGGGCTGCGTTTTGGTATTTGCAGCGTATCGAATTGCCCTAGAAGAAATGAATGAAATTTTAGATGCACAAATGCAAAGTTTGGCGGAACGCATTGCAGCAAACCATCCAGAACCTACACAAAGCCAAATCAATTTAAATCAGAGATATAGTGAAGAAGACTTATTTGTCGATATTTGGTCTTATACCGATGCAACACCACAATTACACCCTCAAGGTGTGTTGCTACAACCCGTAGAAAAACCAGGGTTTTATAATCATCAAACTGAATCTGGACTGTGGCATACATATATTTTGCCGCAGGAAAATCTACAAATTCAAATTAGCCAGCAAAACTCTGTGCGCCAATATTTAGCTTTAGAGTTAGCGGCAAATATGTTTATTCCTTACGCACTATTTTTACCCTTTGCCCTTTTGGCTTTGGGTTGGCTGATTCGTCATAATTTTCAACCACTAAATAACTTTAAAAGCGAATTGGCACGTCGTAAAGCGCAGGATCTCAGCCCGATTCACATGTTGGATTATCCTGTCGAGCTTGCACCCACGATTCAGGAAATGAATCAGTTATTTACGCGAATTTCTGCCGCACAGCAGGAACAGCGCCAGTTCGTTGCCGATGCTGCACATGAGTTACGTACCCCGCTCACCGCACTTAATTTACAAGTACAAATTTTATTGCAGCAATTTCCACATAGTGATGCTCTCAATAATTTAAGCCAAGGGGTTTTGCGTTTACAGCATTTGGTCAATCAGTTATTAAGCTTAGCCAAGCAAGATGCCTCAGATAGTCTAATTGAAAGCGATCAAGCTCTATCTTTAAATCAAATGACCATTGCCTGTGTGGAACAGCTCATTCAATTGGCATTGCAAAAAGATATTGATTTAGGTGTCGAACAACGCCAAGAGTTGAATATTCATGGACAAAGTTCTGCTTTGCATTCCATTATTTATAATTTAATTGATAATGCGATTAAATATACCCCCAAACAAGGCGTGATTAATGTGACTATTTTTCAGCAAGAACAACATGCAATTTTGCAAATTGAAGACAGTGGTGCAGGCATTGACCCCGCACTATTCAATCAAATTCGACAGCGTTTTTACCGTATTCATAACCATGCGGAAATTGGTAGTGGTTTAGGTTTATCTATTGTAGATAAAGCCACCCAACGCTTAGGTGCAAGTTTAGAGTTTTCTAAAAGTGCCAGTTTAGGTGGTTTATGTGTGCAGGTTAAATTTCCGATGCGTTAAGATCGGGTTTTAATTTAGATTTTGATTGTGGCAATTTATGCGCCAAGAACGCATAAGCGACTACGTTCAAACACCAAGTAATCCAGCCTGTCCAAAGATTATGACTAAAAAAATGTGCCCCGCGCATCATTTGCGCCCAGCCCATCCCCATGCCTAAAATGCAAGCCGCAATCAAGAAAAAATAAGCACGTTTAGGTTGAGCAGCCCGATAAACAAAATATCCTACCAATAAAGCAAAACCACTTGAGGCATGCCCCCCTGGAAAACAATGCCCTGCCGTTGCACTTAAATCCCGCCGAACACCATGCGCTGTGGCAATGCTCATATCCCACGGGCAAGCATGTGCCGACTGTGATTTAAGTATTGCAATCACACTGGTCGAAATCACCACCATCCAAAAGAAATAGCCAAACTCCCAACGACGAGCACGTAATTTTTGAAATTTGAAAGACAGCAACCAAGCCAGTAAATAACTCAGATATACCGCAATGAGGATATATTTGACATACCGATGATTTAATACAGCCAATGCCCAGTCTTGTCGAAGTGGAAATTCTGCATGAGCATCCACAAAGGGTTGAATGAGGTATAAATCTAGCCTGCCTGCAACGATAAAGAAATTGAGCAATATCAGCAAACTCAGAAGGAGTAAAATTGCTTGAAGAAGTAAAAATTTTGAATGCTGATGCCGCATGAGGAATACTCAACTCACTATCTATCTTAAAGTCTGTTTTATGCTTGTTTTTTAAGGAATTAAGCAGAAATCAGGCATGCACCCCAAGTCAATGCGATAATTGCCAAAGCAACAAATTGCGCTGCACTGCCCATATCTTTGGCATTTTTAGACAAGGGATGTTGCTCAATTGAAACACGATCGACCACAGCTTCAATGGCTGAATTAATCAGTTCGACAATGATGGCAAGTAAACACACCACTATCATGATCACTTGTTCGACACGACTAACAGGCATGAAAAAACTGAGTGGAATCAGCAGTGAATTAATCAGAATGATTTGCCGAAATGCCGCTTCATTTTGAAAGGCGGCTTTAAACCCTGCCAAAGAATAGCTTGTGGCATTCAAAATCCTTTGTAAACCAGAAGTGCCTTTGTAAGGAGAGCGTGGAAGCATAGTGAATCTGATTTGAAATAAATCCGATGTTAAGTCACTTAGCTTAAAATTGGCTTAAATATAACCTTTTGAGACTATTAAATTAAATCTGTGTAATATGTAACATTATGAATGCCTATTGAATAATAAGACTCCATCTAAAGTAAGCTGTAAATACCATCAATTTCTTATTGTTGAATCTAAGGTTGTATCAATTGCTCGGCTTCAACTTGCTTAATATCAAAATCAGGACTTTCTTTGGCTTGAATAATTTGCACAGGAATAAAGCGCACTTGAACCACACTTGGTTTTCCACGTGGGTCTTGTGCTAATTTTTGATTCAATGCAGAAATCTGTTGAGGTTTTGGCGCTATATCTCCACGCAAGACTACGCGAATTAAAGTCATCTCTTTACGCCGATCAAACTGCACCGTATCAATCAAATTATTATGTTGATTAAATTGACTTTCAATCAAGCTTTCTACCTGATGTTCATACATCTGTTTATTTAACATCATCATAAAGTTAAAGCTTAAATAGATACCCAGCGCAAAAAGTACTAAAAGACTCACGATATTTCTTTTAATAAATTCAATTACTGTGCTATTTACTTCTTCATCTGAACCGCGTCTAAAACCAGCTGCCCATAACACCAGTGAAGAACTAATTTGAATAGCAACAATATTGGTCAGTGCCAACAGCAGAGCATTTGCTGCATGTTTCCATTCCAGATGCGCAATTAATATGCCACTTGCAACCAGCGGCGGTACCAAAGCAGTCGCAACTGCAACGCCAACAACAGCCACAGACAATCGCGGCGAAACGGCTGCAAATGCCCCTGCTGCACCACCCGCAAGTGCAATCATTAAATCCATAATGGTGGGCTGAGTTCTAGACAGAATTTCATGGGTGATGGGCAAGTTAAAATTGATCAGACCTAAAATGATGCCAATACTGACAATCATCGACACACCAAGCAGCAAGGTGCTTAAGGCCGTTTTAAACAGTAACCAACGATTATCAATAAAGGCGAGTGCAATACCTGAAATAGGACCTAGCATCATCGCAACTAGCATTGCACCAATCACCACTGCGGCTGAATTTGACAATAAACCGTAGCCCGCAATAATTGCTGCCAAAGCATTCATAATAAAGAAGGTTTTGCTTGGTAAGGCATCCGCCTGAATGTTCAACCGTACTTGTTTATGATCAATTTTTTTAGAATTTTCGCGCTCCGCCTGTTTGTATTTCAGCTTTTCTTTCAAAAGTTCATATTTTTCTTGTTCAGGACTGTCTTCAACCACTATCGTGGGATCTTGATCTTTTTCCAAAGCATACCTCCGTGTCAGCTAAAGAAGAATCTTTCCAAATCCTCATACAGCCGTAGACTTTGTGCAATTACGTCCATCATGTTTAGCTTCATACAATTTATTATCTGCAAGTTTCAGTACATCAGACACATCTTCTGCATCTTGAGGCCAAAAAGCGATGCCAATAGAGATGGTGATTTGACCCATCTGATTAATCGTAGTTTCCTGCATGGTTTTTCTAAGCCGCTCTGCAGCTTTATACGCCACATTTGCATCTGCAGTCGTCATTAAAACCAAAAATTCTTCACCGCCACTACGACAGCAAATATCCTGTTCCCTAAAATTAGTTAGCATTAGTTGCGCGAGCGTTTTAAGTACCACGTCACCTTGATCATGTCCATACTGATCATTAATTTTCTTAAAAAAATCAATATCAATGGCTAATACTGCAAATTCGGTACGAGTGTCTAGCAGTTCATTTAAAAATAATTGCATACCACGACGGTTATATAAACCTGTCAACGGGTCCGTATTGACATGATGTTTTAACTCCGCAATCCGATGACTAAAGGTTTCTGAACTCATTAATAATGAGGTTCTAAACTTTAAAACCTCGAAATACCATGGATCAACTTCTTTAATTTTATTTTCAATGTCCGCATGATTGAGCATACTTGCCATACGTGCCAAGCGGTTCAAAGGTGAAGAAATAAAGCTTGAGATATACCAAATCAATAAAAAAATAAAAAAGTAGAAAATGAAGATTCCAATCGATACTTTTAAAATCAGGGTATTGGCTTGTGCAAGTAAATCCTCTGTCGGTTGTTGAGAAACAACAATCCAATTTACACTTGGAATATGTGCAAAACCTGCAAAATTATCTATACCTAAACTATTTTTTAAACGGATTGAGCCATCTTTATGCTGATTAATATAGTCTAAACCCGTATTGTTGATAATTTTTTCACCAATGCGATTTTTATCTGGATGAAAAATAATACGATTATGTTGATCAATCACATACATATAACTTTTTTTATAATCATACTGAGTATTGAGCATGGTATTAATCAAGTTCTGCTCCTGTAAATAAATCGTACCACTGATTAAGCCTAAATATTGATGTGTTTTGTCATAAATAGGTTGTGACATCATGACGATTAAATTATTACTTATAGACCAATAGGGAGATGAAATATAAGTTTTCTTTTTTTCAATAGATCCATCAATACCAATGGTACTATAAGCCTGATTAAAATTAAGTTTTAATGTATTAGGTGCATAAGCTAAAATATGTTTATTCTGCTCTACCAATAAAACACTATTAAAATTATTCGATTGATTTTTTAAGCGTTTTACTTCTTCTTTTCTAACTTGTGTATTATAAAAATTTTTTTCTAATAAACGTGCACTATAATCCAACTCTTGCAGCATATCTGAAAAATGTTGATTGGCGCTGGTGGCAATTTTTTCTGCATATTTTTCATTGATCAAAAGTGAATTTTGAATTAATTGTTGTTTAATTACATAATTTAAAATAAAAATACTTACGACAAATAAGCCTGATACACTTAAAATTGTGGAAATTAAAATAAGTTTACGCAGATCCAATCCGAGTCGTAGTAAAAAATGTTTCAACAGCTCCTACCCCAAAAAATTAAACAACTGCGACAAGTGTCGATTTTAACACATAATTTTACAACTCAATCACATATTTGAAAGCAATACAGTTGAATTTTAGTTGTGAATTTTTGATGTTCAATTCCACAAATTAGATAGTTCGTTTATTGCTGACCACCAACTAAATCAGAAATATATCCTCTAAATACAATTTCTACCACACACTTCCTATGAATGCACCGACTAATAACAAATAATGACAACTTAAATTTTTCGTTCTTATTTTTTGCTGAAAACCTTGTCTATTCGATAAATTTTTTGGGTCAATGACTCATAAAATTACAAAAAACTATTATCTTTTTTTGCTTTAAATTTACATAACCACTTAATAAATAGGTTTTTTCTTATATTTAAGCAATATTTTAATTTAAGCGGTTGCTCATTTTTAACAGTCTTTTTTGTTGTGGACGCATTAGCATCAGGGCAAATTCCCATGATCATAACTCAACCTCAAACTCTACCCAGTACACCTATAGAATGCGCTGCTCAACAAACCCTTTATGTGCCAATACCTTGGTCTTATCCTGCACAAACATAGTAACAAAAATTTCAATATTAAAACCTAAAATGTTCGTTGTGTCGATTTTAGTCATAGAAATAAACTTAGCTTTCAGACTTCGCATTGTCATGATGCTACTGATCCGCATTTTATTTTCCACCCTGATCAAAACATTACCGTGCAAGGCATATGCCTAAATATGGCAGAAAAACAGAAACATGGTGATGCTGAAGTTATTGCTTATAACTTTAATGGACAAAGTAACCTAAATGGTATCTCGATAGTCAGTGTATTCGTAGTGCTGATACAGGCGAATGTTTAGATATTTATAATGGAAAAATGAAAATGTATAGCTGCAATCAAAATCGTGGGCAGAAATTTAGTTTTATTGCCTTATAAAAAAGAATCACTAATTCCCTCAGCCTAGCCTGCTCTTTTGAAGATGAGGGAATTAGCGAATGATAATTTAAAAAATTATAAAAATTTTACTTTAAATACGATTAATTAAGGATGCTGACTAAACAAATCAAAAATCACTTTTCTTAACCACTGATGACTGGTTTGGTGATGACAAGACGTATGCCAATATTGTCGTACAGGATAGGTTGGAAAATTCAAAGGCGCACTCACTACTTGTAAATTCCCGCGTGCCAATAACACCTCACTTAAATAATAAGGCACTGTCGCAATCATATCGGTTTCTTGCACAATTAAACCGACCCCTAAATAACTTGGGATACTCATTAGAATATTACGTCTTAAACCACGATTGCTTAATTCATTTTCAATATGGTAGTGACCTATACTGGTATCTACATCGACATGCGATTCACGAATATAAGCTTCAACATCTAAACTTTTTTCACAAATACGTGGATGATCTTTACGACTAATCACCACATAATATTGTAGAAATAATTGCTGCTGATAAAAACCCTGCTCTAACTCAGGTAAAAAACCAATCGCAAAATCAATTTCACCATTTGCCATTTGATAACTGGTTTCACGGGTAATAGGACGAATTTTAATCCGCACTGAAGGTGCATATTTTTTTAAAAACTTGGTCAGTTTTGGCAATAAAACCAAATGCGAAACATCGGTCATTGCCAAGGTAAATAATTGATCGGAATGTGTCGGATCAAAATCGACTTTAAAATTATTGACCGTTTCAATTTTATTAATAATTTCACTAATCGGTGAAAAAATCTGTTTCGCCAACTCTGTAGGCAACATTTCATTGCCAACCCTTAAAAATAATGGGTCATTAAAATGCTGACGAATTTTATTTAAACAGTTACTAACCGCAGGCTGACTCATGCCCAATGCATCTGCTGCTGCAGACACATTTTTTAATTTATATACATAGTAAAAAATCTGTAGCAGTTTGCTATCTAACTTAAACATATCCATCTTTCCTTAGAATCAGTTTCACTGCTCAGTTTTCATCCTTATTTAACGCCAAGCTTTTAATTTAGAGCTATGCCCAATGCCCACATTAAAACAATTGGTCGGATCCAATTTTTGATAATGCTGCTTTAAGGCAGGCTTCGCCACATATAAATGCCCAACATTATGCTCTGCAGGATACTCTGCCCCACGTGCATCAAGCAATGACCACATTTGATGTTCCATCGCCAACGGGTCTACGCCTTTTTTAATAATATAGTCCTGATGAAAGACATGACATAAAAAATGACCATAATACAACTTATGTATAATCGCCTGCTCCAACTCTTCGGGCAAGGTTTCAACCCATTGCTGATCATTACGTCTTAACGCAATATCTAAAGCAACAATGTCTTCCACTTCATTTCGATGTGTATCACGATAACGAATTGCAGCACCTGCCACTGCAAAGCGATGCAGAAAAGCCTTGCGGCCTTCATCTTCATTACATAGAAAAAAACTGCCGGAATTGCGCGTGATAAAATAATCCATTAAAAACTGCTGTACTGCCGCAACATCTTGCTGCTCAATGCGCAAAATTAAATGATGTTCATACAAATCACGAAATTGGTTCATGCGTTCTGGTAAATGATTTGGCAGTAGTTTCGTGAACATTTGCAAAACTTTATCTGACAAGCCACGCATACCCCAACGTGTCAGAAAACCATCGACTTTGTCTTTCATGGCAAAAGCGGCAGGTACTTTACTGGTGCCAAACTTCTCGATAAACAAGAAGCTGTCTTTGCCATATTCTGCACCAATGTCATAGGCATCTCGATGGATATACTCGCCAGCAATCGGTACACGCGGCAAATCACGTAATAAAAAACGGCGAATCGCGGTTAAATCATCCTGCTGATTGCTGCCGATATAAAACACCTGACTCGGAATTTTCTCAAACGTATCCAAACGCACTGCAAACACACAGACTTTACCTGCCGAACCCGAAGCTTCAAACAAACGGCTCGGGTCGGCATTAAACCGTGCAGGCGTATCGGCATCGACTTGGGCAACATCATGCACGTAACGCTGATCTGAAGCACAACAATGTTCCGAATATTCAATATCTTCAGGGCGATATTGTTGTTGCTCAAGTTTGGTTAAAATTTCTTCTGGCGAGTTCCCTAAATTCACCCCCAAATGATTGATGAGTTGCAACTCGCCCAGTGCATCGACTTGTGCATATAAGGCCAACTCAGTATAGGCAGGACCACGTCTGACCAATGCACCACCTGAATTATTACATACCCCGCCCAACACTGAAGCGCCAATACAAGATGAACCAATGACTGAGTGTGGCTCACGCTGATGCGGCGCCAATTGCTGTTCCAAAGCATCCAATGTTGCACCAGGCAAGCAAATCACTTGCTTGGCATCGTTGATGAGCTGAATACCTTTTAAACGTTGGGTGTTGATCAAAATTACAGGACGATCATAGTCATCACCAAAAGGGGTAGAACCACCCGTGAGTCCAGTATTGGCGGCTTGCATAATAATAATGCAATCTGCTGCCACAGCCACTTGTAACACTTGCCACTGCTGCAATAAAGAACCTGGCGTGACCACCGCAAAAACCTGTCCTTCGCCAAAACGTCGCCCTTGACGATATAAACGAGTATCTGATTCATGGGTCAATACATGCGCTTTTCCCACAATATCGACCAAGTTTTTGAGGGTTGCTGCAGCATCAAATTGTGTTGCAGAAGAAATTGTCTGTGGCATAGTGTACAAGTCCTGAAACAAGGTGAAAAATACAATTAAGCGATTCAGCCAAATGCATCGGTTGATGGATTGATCGCTCCTGTTGGCAATTTAGCCTTTCAGTTCACGCTCAAGTTGTACCAAGCAATCTGAGTTAATCGCTTGAATGTTTTTAGCACCCGTTAAGGTCATTGCGACTCGCATTTCTTTATCAATCAATTCGAGTAAATTACTCACACCCGCCCCACCTGCTGCACCTAGTGCATAAATAAAGGCACGTCCGAGCATACAAGTATCCGCACCCATCGCCAACATGCGCACCACATCTAGGCCATTACGAATACCTGAATCCACTAGAATTTTTAGATCTCCTTTTACTGCATCGGCTATTGGCGGTAAAGCACGTGCAGTCGAGAGCACACCATCTAACTGACGACCACCGTGATTGGACACCACAATTCCATCAGCCCCAAAACGAACAGCATCCTTAGCATCTTCTGGGTCTAAAATGCCTTTAATGACCATTGGGCCATCCCAGAATTCACGAATCCACTCCAAGTCTTTCCATGAAATAGATGGGTCAAAGTTATTGCCTAACCAGCCAATATAATCTTCAAGTCCTGTTGGTTTGCCTAAGTATTTAGAGATATTGCCCAAGTCATGCGGACGACCTAGTAAGCCAACATCCCATGCCCAGTTTGGATGCATCACTGCCTGCATATAGCGGCGCATAGCAGCATTTGGACCACTCATGCCCGAATGTGCATCCCGATAACGTGCGCCAGGCACAGGCATATCTACTGTAAAGACCAAAGTTGAACAGCCTGCTGCTTTAGCACGTTCCAAAGCATTACGCATAAAACCACGGTCACGCAATACATATAATTGAAACCACATTGGGCGTGAAATGGCAGGCACCACTTCTTCAATTGGGCACACCGACACGGTAGATAAAGTAAACGGAATACCTTTTTTGTCAGCTGCAACTGCAGCCTGCACTTCACCACGGCGCGCATACATGCCCGTTAAACCCACAGGTGCCAAAGCCACAGGCATTGACAAGGTTTCATTAAATAAGGTGGTTTCTAAACTCAAAGCCGACATGTCATTCAAAACACGTTGGCGCAAGGCAATCTGTGAAAGGTCTTCCACATTTCTTTTCAGCGTTTGTTCCGCGTACGCACCTCCATCAATATAGTGAAATAAAAATGGCGGTAAACGGCGTTTGGCTGCTTCGCGGTAATCATTCGCAGAAGAAATAATCATGGCGCTATCCTGTTTAATCGACTCGCACGCTGACGACGCGCATCTTCCTCGTCTATCATGCGTACTTGTTGAACTACAAATTCAATATGTCCACACACTGCCGAACGGGCAGCTTCTGGATCCTGGCGTTCAATTGCATCCATCACTTGAAAGTGTTGATCGTGCAACTGATCGAAACGGTGGGCTTCGGTATAGACTTTGCGTCTGCCCAAAACTACGTTGTATTGCAACAAATCAAATAAGCCGCGCATCATTTGAATGAGCACCAAATTGTGCGATGCTTCGGCAATTGCCAAATGAAACTTGGCATCGGCAATTGCTGCCTGATCGTCATCACCTAAAATTTGAAAATGGGCGATTTGCTCATAACAGGCACGGATGTTTTTCAAATCCTCAGCAGTTGCCCGCTGTGCGGCATACCATGCCGTACCACCTTCAAGCACCATTCGTGCTTCCTGCACATCAAAACGATAAGCAGGGTCTTCATCAATCAGGTTACTTAAAGGCTGCACAATTTGATATTGCGACCAATTGGTAGGCAGTTGTTGCAAAAAAGTACCCGCTCCAACTTTGCTGACCAGCATGCCCTGACTGGTCAATTGCTGAATAGCCTCACGCAAAGAGGAACGGGAAACCCCGAGTTGTTCACATAACTTTCTTTCGGCAGGCAATCGGTCTCCGACTTGCATCTGATTTTTTTCAACCAGTGTGCGCAGGTCTTGAACAACTTTGTCGGAAACTTTCATGCGGCTATCCTCTTGTGCATGTGGTTATGGAATCATCCATGGGAACACATAAGCTTGTAGAGTGATAATAATACCGATCATTACGGTGAACGTGATACTGTGTTTCACGGTAAAGCGGAATAAATCCGATTCTTTACCGACTAAACCAACAGCCGCACAGGCAATTGCAATAGATTGCGGTGAAATCATTTTGCCTGTTACCCCACCACTGGTATTGGCAGCAACCAACAGAACTTCTGGTACACCAATTTGCTGTGCGGTTGTGGCTTGCAAGGCAGCAAACAAGGCGTTGGCTGAAGTATCTGAACCTGTCAAGAACACCCCAATCCAGCCTAAAAATGGCGAGAAGAATGTGAAAGCATTGCCTGTGTGTGACAAAGCCAGTGCCAAAGTCGCAGACATACCTGAATAATTGGCAATAAATGCAAACGCCAACACCATCCCAATAGAATAAATTGGTGTTTTTAGCTCGTTGATGGTTTCAGCAAAAGTTTTAACAGCTTCACGCGGTTTCATTTTTAAATAAATGATGGTGATGATGGCCGCAATCATAATCGCAGTCCCAGTTGCGCTAAGCCAATCGAACTTAAAGATCGCATCATAGTCTTTAACATCAGCGACCACAGGCGGCATCTTTTGCACCAGTTGGTGTAAAAATGGCACTTTGATGGAAATTACCCAGTCGTGCATTGCGCCATCTTTGGCAAATAAATCTTTAAACGGCTTGATGCTCCAAATAGTGACCATCACCGTTAACACTGCAAAAGGTGACCATGCTTTAACAATCTGCCCGATGCTGTATTTTTGCTGTTGTTCTGCAACTAAGTTGGCATCCACTTTGGTGTCTGCATCGCTAAAACGGAAAATGTGTTTTGGCTGCCAGAATTTAAATAAGACCGTTAAACTAATCAAAGAGGCAATTGCGGCTGTAATGTCAGGTAACTCAGGTCCAACAAAGTTAGAGGTCAAGTATTGTGCAATCGCAAAAGCACCACCACCCACCAACACTGCAGGCCAAGTTTCTTTCACACCGCGCCAGCCATCCATAATTGCCATAATCCAGAACAGCACAATAGGCACCATAAATGGCAACTGACGCCCAACCATCTGGCTAATTTCCATGGTTTCTACACCCGAAACCTGACCCGCCACAATAATTGGAATCCCCATTGCGCCAAACGCAACAGGTGCGGTGTTCACAATCAAACATAAACCCGCAGCGTATAAAGGTTTAAAACCCAAACCTACCAACAAAGCTGCAGTAATTGCCACTGGCGCCCCAAAGCCCGCTGCACCTTCTAAAAATGTGCCAAATGCGAAGCCCACCAGTAGCATCTGGAGACGCTGATCTTCTGTAATCGACAGAATAGATGAGCGAATAATGTTAAATTGCCCTGTTTTTACAGAGATTTTATATAAAAATAATGCGCCTATAATAATCCATGCGATTGGCCATAAACCGTAGAAAAAGCCATAGATCAATGAAGCAAAAGCCATTGGTGCAGGCATGCCATAGGCAAATAACGACACCAATAACGCCAAAATAACCGTAATTGTTCCCGCAACACTTCCTTTTAAGCGAAATACAGCCAATGCCAGAAAGAAAAAGATAATCGGGATTAATGCAATAAGACTCGAAATCCAAATATTTGCCATTGGATCGTAGATCTGTTGCCAATGTTGAAGCATTGTCATCTCCTTGAAATGCTCACTCAAACGTAAACATAGGTCTAAGCATATAGATAAAATTCTAATTTTGGTCTGACCAATATTAAGATAAAAATCAAAATACTCTTAATATTTGCAACAAATAATAGTTTTATACAAATAAATGTCAACATTGGTCTGGTTATTTATTTAAATGGTCATACCAATTTAAATAAAGATGATCTTTGTTCGCAGCATAAAAAATACGGTGAAGAAAAATTTAAACTTTGTTTTTTCTGTAGTTTTTAAAAGGAAGGAAAAACCAAATTTATTCGGCACAGCCTTATACAACTTTCGTCTAATACAGTAAAATACGTGTGCTTTCTTCTAAGATGAATTGAACGCTTGATCAAAGGAATCATGGATAAATTCAGCTCAAGTGGCCGCTATTCGGCTTAAAAACATGTGGATTAAAAGAATTTTTTAGACAAAAAAATAACGCCATTATTGACTGCAACAATGGCGTCATCGTGTATTTATAACAGCAACTCACACCTTACTGTGGCTTAACCTGTCACCACGTTCAGGCGCTTTAAACGCGAAATATGCAAATCAATTTGCCCTGCAATTTCAGGTAAAATTTGCTTTAAAAACTGGCTATAGTTCATTGCATCTTCTGCTCTTAATACGCCTGCTTGTACCAATTGTTCCTGCTGTAGCAACATACTTTGTACACGGTTTAAATCAGGCTTTTGCCCTTGGCTTAAACCTGTACTAATTTGCTTAAAGCCTAAATACAACTGATCACGTTGCTGGATTAATTGCTGCATTTCAACTGCAGATACCGCAGCACGCTCTAGCATAGCGTTTGTTTCCAGTACATTTTCAGATTCATCTGAATATAGACTTTGCGTTGTTTCTATCTCTGTGGAAGCCGTGTTCGGTTTCACCCACACTGTTTCCGAAACAGTCTTATTCGGTGGTTGAAATACATACACCACGGTAAACAACACCGCGACCGCCAAAACAAAAAAGCCTATACCGAGCCATCGAGTCCCATTCATGTGCATGCTCCATAAGCAAACCATCCTAAAATGCGCTCAATTCAAATATCGTCTTGAGCGCCTTAGCATGCTTTGCCTGTTATGATCGGCTTAAAAATTACGGCGTCGACCAATCGCTTGGTGCATAACCCAAACGCACTCGCTGTGGGTGATTCCCCACTGGCACACTGCGGACTTTTTCTCCCGTAGCAAAGTCAATCACCGTTACCACATCGGTTTCACTTTCTGAAATCACACAGCTTTTTCCATCTGGGCTACGGGTTGCCCAATATGGTTTACCTGCAGGAATCAGTTTGCCTGCTTTTAAACTCTGACGGTCTACAATGGTCGCGTAATCATCCATCGTGCCTGCCACACAGAGTTTTTCGCCATCTGCGCTGATGGATAAACCATGATGACGTGAATCATTTACCCATTTGCTGCGGTCTTTTGGAATTGTACTGCTGCCCGGTAATTGTCCAATACGCGTGACTTTATCGGTTTTTAAGTCGTATTCCACCAAACCATTAAAAAATGAAACCTGCGCATAAAGTTTGCTTTCATCTTTACTTAGCACCATAGGACGCACTGAGTTGGATAAATCTTTACGTCCAAAGGCATCTAACGCAGGTCGGAAATCAATTTTTTTCAGAACTTTATAATTATTGGCATCGGCAATGGTAATAAAGCGCTTACCTTTGGTAAAATCTTGCCACTGTGCATCCATCGAAGTTTCTACGTTACCAATCGCAGAGTTTAAGATTTTCGTTCCACCTGCAAAGTAAATATTTTCGTGCGGCTTATCCCCTGTTGCAAAACGCCCCAATTCTTTACCTGTATGAATATCTAAAACATGCACCACATTACCTGACGATGCCGACACAGCAACACGTTGTCCATCTGGTGAAACCGCCATGTGGTCTGCGCGGAAACCTTCGACTGGCGTACGCCAATTAATTTTGCCCGTTTTAATGTTGATGGATACCACATCGGCAAAACTTGGACGTGAAGCCACAATCGACTGTCCATCTGGCGTGGAATACATATCATCCACCAACTGGTCATTGCCCTCACCTGCAGTTTGTTGAATGTAAGTGTAGGCAATCAATTTCACTGGATTTAAATGAATTTCTAATAAACGCTCTTTGCGGTCAGGAATCATATTGACCACACCCACTTTGCCAAAGTCTTGTGAAGGGTGAATCACCGTCACTGTGCCATCCCAGTTATTGCCGACAAAAAAGACTTGTTGGGTATTCGGTGGCTGCGGTAAATAGGTCGAATCTGCATAACTTTGTGCGCTGACACAACTTCCTAAAGCCAGCACGCCTTGAAGTAGATGTTTAAACACCTTGTTGGAATAATTCATGTTCTTGTTCTCCCTGAACAGCAAAATGAAAGTGTTGTTTTTGTTTTGGCTTGTGTTTTTACATATTTGTTGTTTTTAACTGAAGCCTGCCTAATCCATCTTGAAGCGATCTTGAAGCGATCTTGAAGCGATCTTGAAGATTGTTGGCGTGGCATTGATTGGGCAATAGCATAAGAGTTTTTGTAATTTTGCGTCTAGGGTTCGAGCTAGACTATCCGATAGCAGGTCAATTTTCAGATAAACAGAAATACAGCATCACATCCTGTTAAAATGCCAAGTATGATAAAAGCTTGTTTTTGTCGATGAAATGACAGTAATCCCATACCCATTCAAGCATTTAAACTCAAGAATATAAGGATGTGCCGAGATGCAGTTGTTGGAACTTAAAACCTTGCGTAAACAGCTTCGACAACAGCGCAGAGCGGTCACGCGCACCCAACAGCAACACGCACAGCAAGCTGTTTTGCAGCGGCTAATACGACTGCCAAAATTTCAGTACGCAAAAAAAGTGGGTATGTATTTACATGCTTTTGGTGAAATTCATACACACCGCATCATTGAATATTGCTTCGCGCATAGCAAACAAGTGTATTTGCCCATGATTTGCAATATGAATCAACACTTGGTGTGGGTACAAATCACCCCACAACAATATCGTCAGCGTCGCTTTGCCCATCATCGTTTGGGGATGCAAGAACCAAGAACAAGTCGCGGAAAACACATCTCCCATTTAGATTTAGTCTTGATGCCCTTATTGGCTTGCGATACGCATGGCACCCGCATTGGAATGGGCGGTGGTTATTATGACCGCACTTTAGCCTCTGCCCCGCAGCATCCTTATCGCTTAGGGATTGCACATGATTTTCAGCTAATTCATACACGCTTGCCACGTGAAAATTGGGATCAACCTGTAGATGCCTTACTAACTCCACAACATTTTTTACAGTTTAAACGCACCTTGAAACGCTAAATTGATCATTTTGACTGAATAGATCAATTTAAAATCACATATTTAGCTACTTTTTAAACAATTTGTGTTGACCTACCCTTGTATTTTAAAAAATACCCATCACTATAAAAAACATGGCAACACCGTTGTCACTCATTAGGAGTGCCCATGTCTGAAATTATTATGAATCAAGAAACCTTAGAGCCTCAGGTTCCAAGTGTATTACCGCTTTTAGCGCTACGTGATGTGGTGGTTTATCCACACATGCAAATCGCGCTATTTGTAGGTCGTGAAAAATCGATCAATGCAGTTGATGTGGCTCGTAACAGTGACAATCTAGTATTTGTAGTTGCGCAAAAAGATTCGCTTACAGAAGAAATTGATCACGACAATTTATATCAATACGGTACTGTCGCGAAGATTGTGCAAGTTGTGAATCACGAAAATGATGAAAACTGTATCAAAGTTCTGATTGAAGGCTTATACCGCGCCAAACTCGAAAAAATTATTGATGAAGACGCGTATTTGACTGCAGAACACAGCTTGAGCCCAATGACTGTTGCGATGGATGAAAATACCCAAGCAACACGTTTGCAAGAATTACGTGCCTTATTTGCGCAATATGCAGAAGCAAAATTACGCAATGCACGTGAACTGATTGCTGCTGCCAATAAAATTGAAGATTTATTGCAGTTGTTGTTCTTTGTTGCAACCCGTGTGCCATTGAATATTGATGTCAAACAAAAATTCCTTGAGCACGATGAGTTTGAAGCTCACTTGACCGAGTTAATGACTTATTTATTGCAACAGTCTGAAGAACAGCAGATTGAGCAAACCTTGCATGACTCTGTTAAACGCCAGATGGAAAAAAATCAGCGTGAATACTTCTTGAATGAGAAGATGAAAGTCATTCAACGCGAACTGTCCGATATGAACGGCGGTGCGGAAGATGATGTCGCTGAAATTGAAAAACGTCTGGCCGAAGCAGACTTGCCAGAACATGTCCGCAAAAAAGCAGAAGCTGAGTTCCGTAAGCTAAAAGCCATGCAACCTGCATCTAGCGAAGCGGCTGTGGTACGTAACTATCTGGAAGTAATTTTAGATACGCCATGGAACAAAGCCAGCAAAGTCAGCATTAACTTGGCGAAAGCACAAGAAATTTTAGATGCCGACCATTACGGTTTAGATGAAGTCAAAGACCGTATTGTGGAATACCTTGCTGTGCAGTCGCGCGTGAAAAAACTCAAAGGTCCAATTCTGTGCTTAGTCGGTCCTCCGGGTGTAGGTAAAACCTCACTGGGTGAATCGGTTGCAAAAGCCACTGGACGTGAGTTCGTGCGCATGGCGCTAGGCGGCGTACGTGATGAAGCGGAAATTCGCGGTCACCGCCGTACCTATATTGGTGCGATGCCGGGTAAAATTGTGCAGTCATTGACTAAAGTTGGTGTGAAGAACCCACTGTTCTTGCTCGATGAAATTGACAAAATGGCACAGGATTACCGTGGCGACCCTGCATCTGCTTTGTTAGAAGTACTTGATCCATCACAAAACAACAAGTTTAATGATCACTATTTAGATCTAGACTTAGACTTGTCTGAAGTGATGTTCATTTGTACTGCCAACAGCATGAATATTCCAGAAGCTCTGTTAGATCGTATGGAAGTAATTCGTCTACCGGGTTATACCGAAGATGAAAAAGTGAATATTGCAGAACGCTATCTTGTCCCTAAAGCCATCAAAAATAATGGCTTGCGTGCTAAAGAATTGACGGTTCATGAAGAAGCGATTCGTGACATTGTGCAGCGCTATACACGTGAAGCAGGTGTGCGTAGTCTGGAACGTGAAGTGTCAAAAATTGCCCGTAAGGTGGTGAAAGAAGCAGTCAGCAAAAAAGCCAAAAACCTACAGGTAGATGTGACTTCACAAAACTTGCCTGACTACCTTGGTCCACACAAATTTGACTATGGTATGGCAGAAGAAGAAGCCGAAGTGGGTCGTGTAAATGGCTTGGCTTGGACTTCAGTGGGTGGTGAATTACTCACCATTGAAGTGGCAACCATGAAAGGCAAAGGTAATTTCATCACCACAGGTTCATTGGGTGATGTGATGCAAGAGTCAATCAAAGCCGCGATGACCGTTGTGCGTACCCGTGCCGACAGTTTAGGCATTGAAGCCAATGTATTTGCCGAAACCGATGTACACGTACACTTGCCAGAAGGTGCAACACCTAAAGATGGTCCATCTGCAGGTTTGGCATTGACTACGGCATTGGTATCTGCATTTACAGATATTCCAATTCGTCCTGATATTGCCATGACAGGCGAAACCAGCTTACGTGGTCGTGCAATGCGCATTGGTGGCTTGAAAGAGAAACTTCTTGCGGCACATCGTGGTGGTATCAAACTGGTATTTATCCCACAGGAAAACGTGCGTGACTTGTCTGAAATTCCAGACAATGTCAAAGAAGGTTTGGAAATCAAGGCTGTGAAAAGCATTGATGAAATCTTGCCTTTGGCACTGACCAGTATGCCTAAGCCTTTAACCAAGGCACCGATTGTGAAGCCAGTAGCAGCAGGCAAAGCCGCACGTCATTAAGCAAGTTACTCTGCTTTAAGCATAGAACATCTCAAAAGAGCACTTCGGTGCTCTTTTGTTGTATTTAGATTCTGGATTTAAAATAATTGAATAATTTTTTAATTATTTTTAAAATGGATAGTCTGTTTTTAATTCAATTTCCTTGAAAAATAGGCAAACCATCCACATATATAAATTTAAGATACATCGCGCTGTATGTTTCTTGTTTGGTCTATTTAGACCGATAAATTGATCAGACGCTTTTGATTGAAGCGTGCTTCATGGTCTGGTCATCCATATCTCCAGGTGGATGACCTTTTAACCGCAGTCCTATTTCAATTCAGGGCTGCGTTTTTTATGCGCTGCGATCAATCATCAAGGTGATAAAATCTGTGCAACCAAGCCATTCACGACATGTGCCATTTTTTCAAAATTTACTGTTTTTAAAGTATCACCTGTGGTGTGGCGAAGTGAGCTGCGATAACTGCCCGTATCGGTAATTAAAATAGCTGGAATATCATATTTCCAATAATTTAAATGATCTGAAAAATCCATGCCCTTGACGAAAGTCGGTGCGACCACACGCTCACATTGCAATTGATTCAAACGCTGCATCGCATTGCAATAGCTTGCACTCATTTCACGTGACTGCATATTGCTCAATGCCGCAATAAAATTGCCATGACTTGGGTAAATCCACTTTAAACCGATTGGGTAATTTTGCACCAAGTTTTTGTCGTAATAACCAATCATATCCAGCACATACACCGCACGGATTTTTTCTTTTTCAGCCTGCACAGATTTGGCATGTACAAAACTGCCCATCGACTCAGTTTTAAATAATGGTGGTTCTGCCAAGGTATAAAATACAAATTCTACATTTTGACTAAGTTTATTCTTTTCCTGCGCCAAAATTCGTGCTGTTTCGATTACACCTGCAACGCCAGAAGCGTTGTCATTTGCCCCCTGCTGCTGCCCATAAACATCGTAATGCGCACCAAAAATCGTTTTTTGCGCAGCACCGATATTCAATTTGCACACCACATTGCGGTAGCTTTGCTGATTGACCACATAATTTTGAAATTGACACGGAATTCCAAATACTCGCATTTGTTCCCGAATCCATGCCGAAACCCGATTCAGTTCAATCACATTTTTATAATGACGATACTGTTCGGAATTACCCAAACCCTGCTGCCCAATCACTTGCTGCATATAGACTTGCAAATTGTTTGGTTCTGCCCATTGAGCCTCAGGCACAGCAAATGTAGCAGTGGTCATCAATCCCATACCCGCGCCCAATATCCATGAATATAACTGCTGACTTTGAAACGCGCGCATGCTGATAATTCCAAGACAAAAAAGACCAATAAGATTGCTGAGTATTAAAGCAACAGCCTGTTGGCAAATTCAATTGCAAATTGTGTCGTTACACAGCGCTTGTGTTGAATCATGGTTATAATGCGAGATTCTGATTGATCGCTACATGAACTCGCCTATGAAAATTCGCATTCTGACCATTGGACAAAAAATGCCTGCTTGGGTGCTGACTGGTTTTGAAGATTATTTCAAACGGATTCAGCCTTTTGTGCAGACTCAAATTGTCGAACTGCCAATGGCGAAACGTGGCAAAAATGATTCTGAGGCCGATATTCTAAAATATCGCCAAATTGAAGGTGATAGCATTTTAAATGCCATGAAAAACAATGAGCTGTTAATTGCCTTGGAAGTGGGCGGCAAAGAGTTCAGCACCGAAAAACTTGCAGAAACCATGAAAGGCTGGATGCTAGAAGGCAATGATGTCGTGCTTGCGATTGGTGGACCAGATGGTCACTCTGAAGCAGTACGTAAAGCAGCAGCATGGCATTGGTCATTATCCAAACTAACTTTGCCACACCCTTTAGTTCGCGTGATGCTGATTGAGCAGCTATACCGTGCTATGAGCATCAACCACAACCATCCTTATCATCGTGCAGGTTAAATCAACTTATTCAATTTGTAAGTTGAGTTATCAAAATATCTTCAACTCAAACGACGTTGCAAAGCTGCAACATAGCGTTGAACAAAAGTACATTTCGCTATACACACTTTTTTGCGATGCTGTAGAACAGCAGGCTTTAGGGATCTAGGCATGAACTTACAGACATTACCCGGTTTATTTATCTCACATGGTTCGCCCATGTTGGCACTCAATCCTGAACAGGTCGGGCCTGCACTCAGCCGTTTAAGTGAAAATTTGCCAACACCGCAAGCCATTGTGGTGATGTCGGCGCATTGGGAAAGTAATGCACTGGAGGTCAACACAGGTATTCGCCCTGAAACATGGCATGACTTCCGTGGTTTTCCTGAAGCCTTGTACGCCCTGCGCTACCCTGCACCTGGCTTACCTGAACTGGCAGAAGATATTTTGCAGCGTTTGGCTGATGCGGGCTTTGCTGCCCATGCCAACAGCACACGCCCGCATGATCATGGCGTATGGATGCCATTACTACACATGTATCCCGATGCCAATATTCCAGTGATTACCATTTCTTTGCCCATGAATATGAGCGCCGAACAGATTTATCACATTGGGCAAAGTTTAGCGCCATTACGTGAACAGCAAATTTTACTGATTGGCTCAGGCAGTATCACCCATAACTTACGTGAATTATCATGGAATACACCCAATGCGGCTGTGCCTGAATGGGCATCTAGTTTCCGTAATCGTGTGGTGCAGCATTTAAGTCATCGCAATTATGATGCAGTACTAGATTGGCAACAATTGCCACATGTAGCACGTAATCACCCAACCCTAGAACACTTTGCACCGCTGTTTTTTGCAATGGGTACGGGAGATCGATTTAACATTGTACATAGCAGCTTTAGCATGGGTTCACTCGGTATGGATATTTATCGTTTTGACTAACCGATAGCTCCGCTTATTTAAAATCTGACTTTTTAATTTGGATACATTTTGTTAGCAAAAGCTACGATTTGTATCCATATTTTTTGTTAATCTCTTGATTATAATCACGTTGAAACTTTAGCACATAGAATATAAACCAATGAAATTCAGTATTTTTGCGCTTGCCCTGCTCCCTTTGGCTTTAACTGCATGTCAATCTTCACATCTTCCTGCCACTTCAGGAGATCCGGCTATTTCTACTCTATCCACCACATTAAAAACGCCTACACAAATTTTGCCCGCTTATACCTGGGAACTTGATCGTGGGCTGCAACGCCCGATTGTTCTGAGCTTTGATCAACGAGGCAGACTAAGTGTAGCTTCTGGCTGTAATGGCCTTGGCACGAGCTGGACTGTTAAAGATAATACCCTGAGTACGGGTGACATGATGGGCACCATGATGGCATGTGATGCACCATTAATGGAACAGGAACGTTTTATCAGCCAGCTTCTGCAAAAGCGTAATATTCCGTTTAGTCTGGATCTAAATGATGCCAATCAGCCAAAACTGAGTATTACTGCAGCTGATGGTCAAAAATATGTCTTTACCGGAAAAATGACACCGGAAACCAAATACCAAGGTCAGGCAGAAACCATTTTCCTGGAAGTTTCGTCACAGACTAAAGCCTGTACGGGTGTAGCTCAGCAAACCTGCTTACAGGTGAAAGAAATCAAATATGATGAAAAAGGCTTAAAGACTCAGGTCGATAAAGACTGGACTTTATTTTACGATCAGATCGAAGGTTTTCAGCATTCATCGAATGAGCGTCAGATTATTCGGGTAAAACGTTATGAAATTAAAAATCCGGCAGCTGACCAGTCTAAATATGCCTATGTATTCGACATGACCGTAGAGCGTGAAGCAGTCAAAGGCACTCTATAACGATAAAATCGCAATATAAAAAAACCGAGGCATTCACCTCGGTTTTTTTTCAAGCTTAAACTCAGTCAGACTTAGAATACGCCTTGAGAAAGCATTGCATCAGCAACTTTTACGAAGCCAGCGATGTTTGCGCCGTCTACATAGTTCACGGTACCGTCTTCTTTCGTACCGAATTTTACGCAGTTGCGGTGAATTTCTTTCATGATTGCGTGTAAGCGCTCGTCAACTTCTTCGAAAGTCCAGCCTAAACGCAATGCGTTTTGAGACATTTCCAGACCAGAAGTTGCTACACCACCGGCGTTAGATGCTTTACCTGGCGCATAAAGAATTTTCGCTTCAACGAATTTCTCAACCGCTTCAAGTGTAGAAGGCATGTTCGCACCTTCAGCAACACAGATTACGCCGTTTGCAAGAAGCGCTGCTGCATCATTCGCATCAAGTTCGTTTTGAGTCGCACACGGAAGCGCGATATCACATTTAATACCCCAAGGACGTTGACCTTCAAGGTATTCAAAACCGTGCTTAGACGCAAATTCAGAAATACGACCACGTTTTACGTTTTTAAGTTCCATCACTTCAGCAAGTAATTCTGGCGTGAAACCTTCTTTCACGTACACAGTACCATTCGAGTCAGAAAGTGAAACTACTTTCGCACCCAAGTACATTGCTTTGTCTGCAGCAAATTGTGCAACGTTGCCTGAACCAGAAATCGCAACGACTTTATCTTTAAAGCAATCGCCACGAGTCTTGAGCATTTCCTCAGCGAAATACACAGTACCGTAACCTGTAGCTTCTGGACGCGCCAAAGAACCACCGAAAGATAAGCCTTTACCTGTGAATACACATGAAGTGTCATTGCTGAGCTTCTTCATCATACCCGCCATGTAACCCACTTCACGACCGCCTACACCAATATCACCCGCAGGAATATCCGTGTTAGAACCTAAATGACGATATAACTCGATCATTAAGGCTTGGCAGAAACGCATAATTTCGCCTTCAGACTTACCTTTAGGGTCAAAGTCTGAACCACCTTTACCACCGCCCATTGGCAATGTGGTCAAAGCATTTTTAAAGGTTTGTTCAAAACCTAAGAATTTTAAAATTGAAAGGTTCACTGATGGGTGGAAACGCATACCACCTTTAAATGGACCAATTGCTGAGTTGTACTGTACACGGAATGCACGGTTTACGTGGGTTTGACCTTGGTCATCTACCCAAGAAACGCGGAACTGAATTGCACGCTCAGGCTCAACCAAACGCTCAAGCAAACCATGTGCTGCATATTGAGGGTTCTTTTCAATGAACGGCCAAAGGCTGGTCATTACTTCTTCTACAGCTTGTAGAAACTCTGGTTGATGTGCATCACGTGTTTTAACGTAATCTAGGAATTCGTTAAGGCTGTTGTATTTCAACGCTTAATCCTCAGCAGAAAATGGATCAAAATTGGTCAAAATTTCAATCAATGATATATTTTGGCGCAAAATATTAAATATCTTTTGTTAACAATCTACAATAGTTTTTTTCAAAAAACTTTAAAACATTTGTATTTTCATAAATTTAACTTATTTTTTAGCGTGTTAAGCCCATAAGTTAATGTAACAAATTAATTCATAGTTTTGAGCATTTTTGCCCAAAAAGCTAGCAATTGTTGTTCTTAATTTGCGCACAAGCCTAAAAGCAAAAATCGTGCTAAAATCATCGACCTAGAATTTTCCCCTAGCCTTATCTTCCGTTTTTCTGCTGCTGTTAAAGTGGCATTGGTTTGTCCATGAATTCGCAAATTGCTCTGATTCAAAATATTGATGCGCTGCTCCCTCAAACTCAATGTGGCTTATGTGGTCACCGCGATGGCTGTTTACCCTATGCCAAAGCGATTGCGGAAGGCGAAGCAGCCAATAAATGCGTACCCGGTGGACAACCTGTTGCAGATGCACTAGCAAACTTACTGCAACGCCCTGTATTGACCGCAGAAGCCAGTGTTTGGCCTGTGCAGGCAGATGGACGCCCACAGCGTATGAAAGCGCTAATTCGTGAAGATGAGTGCATTGGTTGTACCAAATGTATTAATGCCTGCCCTGTCGATGCCATTTTAGGCTCAGGCAAACTCATGCACAGCATTTTGACTGATTTATGTACTGGCTGTGAATTGTGTATTCCACCTTGCCCTGTCGATTGCATTGACTTGGTAGAAGATACACAACCCCTGCTTTCTGATAGCGCACGAGTGGCAGAACAGAATGATTTACGCCAACGCTACTACGCCCACATACAACGTGAAGAACAACGTCGTCTGCACCGTAAAGGCCCTGTGGTACGTGCAGAAATTGATACCGAACTGTTTGCTCAATTTTCTGCACAAGCCGATGCTGCTGTGCCTGTGATTGAATTGCCTGTGCAAAAAAATGAACAGATTTCCACTGCCGATGCACAAACCACCATCGAACTGGCAAAATTACGCACACAAATTAAAAAACTCGAAAAACAACTCAGTGTGCGTGACGATGAGAAAAAACGGCTATTACTAACCAATTTACAACAACAGTTACGTGAATTAGGAGCATAAACATGCCCGAAAGAAAGACACGTCTGACCAATAAAGCGGTTAAAACAACGACTGCCAAAAGCACCACGCTCAAAGAAAAGCCGTCTAAAAATATGACCAAAAAGCAAATTCAGACTTTTTTTGAGCGCTTACGTGAACAACGCCCAAATCCGACCACTGAACTGAATTTTTCCAATCCATTTGAATTGCTGATTGCGGTGACCTTATCTGCACAAGCGACCGATGTCAGCGTCAATAAAGCCACCGACAAACTGTTTCCTGTTGCCAATACGCCCGAAGCGATTTATGCCTTAGGTGTGGAAGGTTTAAAGGAATATATTAAAACCATCGGGTTGTATAATTCCAAAGCAGAAAATGTCATTAAAACCTGCAAAATTCTCATCGAAAAACACGGCAGCATCGTGCCTGATAATCGTGCCGATTTAGAAGCCTTGCCTGGCGTGGGACGTAAAACTGCCAATGTGGTCTTAAATACCGCGTTTGGACAGCCAACCATGGCGGTCGATACGCATATTTTCCGCTTAGGTAACCGCACAGGTTTAGCTGTAGGTAAAAATGTTTTAGAAGTCGAACACCGTTTGATTAAAGTCATTCCTAAAGAATTTTTAATTGACTCGCATCACTGGCTAATTTTACATGGCCGTTATTGTTGTATTGCGCGTAAGCCTAAATGCGCTGAATGTGTGGTGTCAGATGTGTGTAACTGGCCTGATCGCTTTGAATTTGGTGCACATCGTCATACTACGCTGCATGAAATTCATCACGCGCCCATATCTAAGTAAGTGCTTCGGTAGACTTTTGCAAAGTGATCTAAACTTATTGATGACAAGCTAGATCATCAAAGCAATGTGGATCATCCAAAATCGTGTGGATAACTGTGCAATCTATGCACAAGATTGTACAGAGATGAACTTGTTTCTTCATGGTTGGTATTTTCACCGTTACCTAATCTTTTTGTCTCTGTAACTGCTTGAGATTTTATAAAAATTACAATACCTAAAGTAATAATACCAACCACAAGAATTATTAATAGAATTTTATTCTTTTTCATAAGGTTTTATAAAAACTGCCCAAATTTAAAATTGCAATCTTTTGCAGATGTGTGATGGTTTATTTATCCTGAGAATCTTCAGACTGACGTTGTTGCTCTTGCTGTTGTTTAAGTTTCGGATGCAATTGATAGTGCTTGCCTGATTTTTTTTCAGCCGAATTCTGAGCTTGTGTGTTGCGCAACAACTTATAGCTCACAAAAACAAGAAAGCCTAAAACGGCAATACTTGCCAATAACATGATGATCACAGCAGCATGTTGCAAAGCACTCTCCCAAACTGAAACAAATAAAAAGAGCCCTAATATGAATCAGGACTCTTTTAAAGTCAAAACAAGCAGCCTGTTTAAACGATTTTATTTTCTTTTAAACAGACTTGGTCTAAGACCTAGACTTATTTTGCTTGGTCTAAAATAGCAAACAAATCTGCTTGAACTTCTTCAATTGGACGAAGACCATTCAATTTGTTATAGCTTGGTGCATTTTCACCAGAAGCAGCACGACCTTGATAGAAGCCAACCAATTGCTCAGTTTCTGAGTGATACGCTTTTAAACGCTTACGAATGGTTTCTTCTTGGTCATCTGGACGTTGAACCAAATCTTCGCCAGTTTCGTCATCTTTACCTTCCACTTTTGGTGGATTGTAAACAAGGTGATAAATACGACCAGATGCAGGGTGCTGACGACGACCAGACAAACGTTGTACGATTTCTTCGTCTGCAACATCAATTTCAATCACGTGGTCGATATTGATGCCTTCGCTTTCCAAGGCTTCAGCTTGTGGAATAGTGCGAGGGAAACCATCAAAAATACAACCATTCACGCAATCTGGCTGCGCAATACGCTCTTTCACTAAGCCAATGATCAGTTCATCAGATACCAAACCGCCACCGTCCATGACGCTTTTGGCTTGTAGACCTAATTCAGTACCTTCACGAATTGCAGCACGGAGCATATCACCGGTTGAAATTTGTGGGATATTGTAGCGCTTACAGATCAACTGAGCTTGTGTACCTTTGCCTGCTCCAGGTGGTCCGAGTAAGATAATGCGCATAAAAAAACATCCTCATTTTAACAATGTATTTGACACTCGTTGCATATCAGAGCCATCGCCCTTTACGCAGCCAGCATCCTCTTATAAGAAAGCGACAAACAAATGTATTAAACCAGCAATAAAACCAGTTACACCACCCAAGACAATTAAAATCCACTCATCTTCCTGAAAGGCAGGACGCAAGAGATTCTGGAATTCTTTTGGCGTCAGTTCACGAATACGATCTCTGAACATTTGATAAATTTTCTGTGCACGGCTCGCATTAAAGGCAGGGTCGCATACAGGCACCATCGTAATTTCAATCGAACGATCAATCAAGTCAGTCTTGAGTTTGGCATACTCTTTTGGCCCCAAAGACAACTGTAAAGAGGTACGAACCAATGGTGTTTCCATAATTTCGTTGATGTGGCGTTTGACAATACGGCGGGTTTTGTCTTTTTTACTGCCATACATCATTTCAGTCATAATCGATTTTAACGTAATCAGATCTTCTGTGACTACCGTTGCAAACACATCCGAGACTTCTTCTTGGCGTTTCATGAACGCACCCTGAATATTATAAGTCCCAATGCGTGGAATCACTGGCTTAATCCATGGAAATTGACGATTTTCAGTCAATTTAAAGAACTGCGGATATTTCACGTAATGTGGTTCGACTGGGTTAAATACCATCCAAATCGCAATCCAGTTGGTCAAGAAGCCCCAAATTGCCGCCCAAAATGGAACCGTCCAGTGCCATGGTACAAGAAACCAAACAATCATTTGGAAAATACCAAAGAACATCCCAATCAATGCACTGATATGCCAAATAAAGTTAATTTCTTTTTGACCGACTTTTAGGAACATACGCACCATTAAGCGGCGATCACCTTCCATTTGGCTGACCACCATTTCACGCATATCCACCAAGGATTCAACATTCAAGGTCAGTTCAGTCACCAATTCACGCAGCACACCTGGCAATTGTTTATGCGCCTGTGCGTAAATACGGCGTTTAATCGAATACGGTAGGTTTTCCCAAAGCACAGCATTGCGGTCTAACATGACCTCATCAATTAAGTGCTCAAGTTCAAAACCCACTTGCTCACCAATAATACGCGCCATATCTTCAGGGTCCATAGCATTGAGAAACTCACGCAATGAACCTAATTTTGACAATGTGTTATCGGTAATGATGCCTGAAATACGCCCTGCTTTACGCGGTACAATCCCCTGCCATCCCACAGGAATAGGCCCAAGGTGAAAGCCCCAAAAGCTAATTGGATAGAACACCATTTTTAGTGCCATCCACACGTGCGCCCAAGTCACAAAAGCAGTCACAGGAATAATACTGAGCACGGCCCAAAAATCTGGACGATTCAAAAAGGTTTGCCACAACTGATTGACGTACTCAAGCATGCATTTTTTCCATATTTAGTTCTAATTACAAGATTCTAAAGTAGTTAAAAGTCACTATTCTGACTACAAACCCATACTGAGCGTATAGGAAAATTGTAGTCTAGGCTCAGTTTCCGCAATCACTCGCCCTTGTCGATCTTCCAATTTTTCACCTGCGCCAATGCCAACACTAAAGCTACTGATGCGTTCAGGGCTCAGTAATACATAAGCCAGATCAATGCCTGCACCTAAACGCGCTTTTTCTTCACCATCCACCCATTTAGATTCTAGGTGTCCTGCGTAAGCGCCAATATAATAACCATTTTTGTCTTTACCTGTGAGGTGGTATGGGTAACGAAAACCTGTTTGCCCACCGACTTCATGGTCACCATTTAAAAAAGCCCCCGCTTTTAGATAGGCAATGCCATAAGGATTGACCCATTCACCATTCAAATGCAGTAATTTTTGGGTAATACCCGCCCCTACATTCCAGGTTTTTGCGCTATCTGCGCTAATTTTTGCTTCAGGTAAAAAAGTAGTGTTCCCAGCAAAGCTAAAACTTGAAAAGGCAAGTAATGCCACGAAAGAATAGACTTTTGTCATTATTGTCACCAGTGTCCATTTGTTTTAATTTTAAAAACAGTCCTGTTTTCGTGTTTTGACTCTAGCAGAATTGTCAGGATTCTTATATACAGCAAATTACAATTTTGATGTCGCTAAAGTCAAAAATTAAGATTGCGCCCATCTTCTAGGTTAAATCGGGCAATTCAGTCAAACATGGTTACTCAAAATTGCCAATAGATGCGTTAGAATAGTCCAAATTCGTTCTCCCTCATTTTTGTTAAGCCAATTTTTGTATGAAACAACACTATCCGTTAAAAAATGCTCAGCAAGAGAAGCGTATTTTTCGCAATCGCATCTTTTTTTCGGTGGGTGTTGTGGTTTTTTTCTTGCTGCTGTTGGTGGCTCGTTATGCCTTTTTACAAATTAGCGGCTACGATGAATTTGCGACTGCATCAGATAAAAACCGAATTCGGCTACAACCACTCGCACCTGCACGTGGTTATATTTATGACCGCAATGGTGTGTTATTGGCAGATAACTACCCTGTGTTCTCAGCCACTTTAAGCCGTGCAGATGTTGAAGATATTGACGATACCATTGCGCGACTGACACCTGTTTTACAACTGACAGAAGAAGATATCGATCGCTTTAAAAGTCGGATTAAAACTTCACGTAAAACTGAACGTGTATCGATCAAGCTGAATTTAAATGAATCGGATATTGCCCGTTTTAGTGAAGTTAAATTTCAGTTCCCTGGGGTCAATATTGAAACCCAGATGACACGTTACTATCCGCATGGTGACTTATTTGCGCACGTGATTGGTTATGTCGGGCGCATTAACGACAAAGAACTGAAAGAAATTGACAAAGATGCTTATGCAGGCACCAACTTGATTGGCAAAATTGGGGTGGAGAAATCGTATGAGCACTTGCTACATGGCGTACCCGGCAACGAATCTGTAGAAGCCGATGCACATGGTAATGTGCTGCGCAATTTAGGACGTAAAGACCCTGTACGTGGCAATGATTTGTTTTTGTCATTGGATTATGGCTTGCAAGTGGTCGCCTCTGAACAACTGGCAGAACGCCGTGGTGCAATTGTGGCACTTGACCCACGTACAGGTGAAATTTTAGCTTTAGTCTCCAGTCCGAGTTTTAACCCTAACTTATTTGTCACAGGTATTAGCCATACCGACTACTCTGCCTTACGCGATAATTTAGATCAACCACTCTATAACCGTGCAGTACAAGGTGTTTATCCACCGGGTTCTACCATTAAGCCGATGTTTGGTTTAGGCGGTATTCATTATGGCTATGTCGACTGGAAAACCGCCATTCAGGATTATGGTTATTTCACTTTACCAGGCGACAGCCACCGTTTCCGTGACCATAAAAAAACTGGGCATGGCATTGTCGATATGCACAAAGCTCAAGTCGTGTCGTGTGATACCTACTTCTATGTATTGTCGTATCGCATGGGCATTGAAAAAATGAACGACTGGATGCGTCAATTTGGCTTTAGTGAAAAAACTGGGGTCGATTTACCAAGTGAAAGCACAGGACTCTACCCAAACCCGGACTGGAAAATGCGTACGCGCAAAGCCAAATGGATGAAAGGTGAAACAATTTCCGTCAGTATTGGTCAGGGTGCATTTACCTCGACACCATTGCAATTAGCAATGGCCACCGCCATCACCGCCAACAAAGGATTTAAAGTCACACCGCACGTGTTACGTGAAAGTCGTGGCGCGAAACCATTTAAAGTTCACAATGGTACCAACGGAAAAATTGACTTTAACGGCACAGAAGAAGACTGGATTAAAATGCGTGATGCCATGGTTGATGTGATTCAATCAGGTACAGGTAAAGGGATTAAAGGCGGCTTGCAATATTCAGTTGCAGGTAAAACAGGTACAGCACAGGTTAAAAGTATTGCGCAAGGTAAACGCTATAACGAAGCCTTATTGACCGACCGTCAGCTTGACCACGGTTTATTTGTTGGCTTCGCTCCTGCCGAAAACCCTGAAATCGCAATTGCCATCATTCTAGAAAATGGTCGCGGTGGTTCTGCAGCAACGGCTTTGGCGCGTCCAATTTTAGACTATTGGTTACTGAATAAAAATAAAAAGCCAATTCGTCCATCTGCCGCACAAGTGAGTGGTGGCTTAATGACTGCAGGTTTAAAACCAAGTGAATTGCCAAGTGGTGAAGTCCCTTCATCTACTGCACCAAATACGAATAACGTGAATAATCCGAATACAGCAACCAATCACCCTGCGCTCAACCCAAATCCTTCGCAAACTACTCCGAGTTCAGCTCCAACCAATCCACCTGCAACTGCGCCAACAGCAGTTGTACCCACTAACCCAATTGAGAGCGACTAAGCCATGAAAAATCAACTACGCATTATTGGTGGAGAATGGAAACGTCGTCAGTTGGCTTTTGCTTCAATTGAGGGATTACGCCCTACGCCCGACCGAGTGCGCGAAACCTTATTCAACTGGTTAATGTGGGATGTGCAAAACGCCAAAGTGTTAGACCTCTGTTCAGGTTCGGGCGCTTTAGCTTTTGAAGCCCTGTCTCGCGGTGCGGCACACGTGGTCATGATTGAGCCAAACCGTACACAAGCACAGTTTTTACAGCAAAATTTAGAATTATTACGCGTCAATAAAAGCAAAGCACAATTAAAAGTTTCTACCGCACAACATGCTTTGGCGACACTAAAAGATCAGTTTGATTTGGTATTTTTAGACCCGCCTTATAGTTTAGATTTATGGGAAGAATTGGCAGGGTTGGCTGATCCACTCATTGCGGCACAAGGTCTGATTTATGTTGAAGCAGATCGTGATTTAAACCTGTTAAAATTACCGCAGACTTGGCAAAAAGTTAAAGAGAGCAAAGCGGGAACTGTACGTGCGAGCTTATACCAAAAGATTGTTGTTTAAATTTTCTCCTTAAAAGATACGCGGTAATTTTATGACTATCGACACTTTTCAAGAGTCATCTATTAATGTAATATTATAACATTACATATTGTAGTGTTTATCTTCATGAAAGTTCGTTCATCTTTAAAAAGTGCAAAATCGCGTGCCGATTGTCAAATTGTGAAACGTCGTGGCAAATTATTTGTGATTTGCAAATCCAATCCACGTTTTAAAGCAAGACAGGGATAATCCCCTGTCTTTTAGTTTTGATAGATTATTACACTGAAATAGTGTGCTTATTCTGAATAGTAACGTGTATCGACACAAAAACTTTCAGGAAATTTTGCTTGAACCTGCGCATAAAATGCCATGATTTCAGCCATATCTTTTTCAAAATCACCGGTTGGATGCACAATTTTTCCCACACCCGTTTTCTTTTTTGCGTAATCCATATACGCCAAAGCAATTGGCACACCTGCATTTAACGCAACATGATAAAAACCTGTTTTCCATTGTTCTTGACGCGCACGTGTGGCTTCAGGCGTCACCAACATCACCAATTTAGGATGGTTTTTAAATAAGTCCGTCATGAGCTGAACCATACTAGGTCGTGCTTCGCCTGGTGCTTTCGGACGACGGTCTATACCAATACCTCCCATCGCACGGACAAATGGTCCAAACGGCAATTTCATATAGCTGTCTTTAATGGTCAAGCGAACATTAACGCCCAAAGCTTTAAGCCCTAAGCGTGCATATAAGGCATCCCAATTACTGGTATGCGGTGCAGCAATCATCACATATTGGTCTAATTCCAACGGACAATGATTGTCGATTTCCCAACCCATTAAATTTAAGCTTCGCTCAGCTAACTTTTCAAACACAACCGCATACCCCAAATAAAGTGTGCGAATTTTAGCAAGCATCGACAAATACAAAAGTCTAAAACGACGAATAAATAAACAAATACTTTATAAATGTATAAAAATTTCCTGCACTCATCTTATTTTTGTCATTCCATGCAAAATCATACTGTTTTTGCGCTTATTCATTGCTAGATTCAAGCAAGTTTAAAATGGTAAATATATAAATTTACGCACAGTTTGCTGAGTTATTTACGGTCTAATCCGATGTAATCCTTGAAGTGAAACTTAAAACTTTAAAACATCTGGCTTGTTATGATTTGCTACAAATCTTCATTAAAAATAAGGCAAATTGGCTTTTCAGATACAAGGTGAAAGTTTAAGGTGGCAGCAAGACAAGTTTGAAGTTCAGAACATTTATGCTGAATCGTTAACCGATTGCACTCAGTACACTTAGCTTATTTTTAGTAGCTTGCGGATCAACTGATCCAAGCAGGGAATATCAATCCGCTTTGCCTTCTGAGCCACAAATTACGCCCAAAACTGAAGTTCAAAATTCAGCAACTTCATGGACAGGACAAGCTACAGGTAACTTTAGAGCCTTATTGCCTTGTGACAACTGTGAACAGCATGTGATTCATTTACGCCTGAATGATGATCAAACCTTTCAACTCATCGACATTAAACGCTCGAAACAGCGGCAGCGCGAAAACCAAGTGGCGGGAACGATTCAAGCTGCTCAGGACAACAATCAGCAAGACAAACAGAACCAACACCCATCGCAAAACACGGCAAATGAATGGTTGCTCAATACAGAAAATGGGCAAGCCTATGCACGTATTCAACTCACAGCTCACGGTCTTAAATTCAGCTTATACAATCAGAAAAAGACACAAAATCAGCAGAAAAATGAAACTCAGGTTTTCTTACATCCTGTAGAAAATATGCAAGTCAGTAATGCCCTGAAGCATGTCGATATTCAGGCTGAACACGTACAAAATGTTGAGGTCAAAGAATTAAACGACCCTGTGATGGCACACGATTATTTTCTGGCAATTCACAATCAATCTGATCAAGCATTACAATTACATGCCAATGACTTGGTTTTGGTCGATCAGCAATATCAAGAATATGCAGCCGTAGTCGATCCGCATTTTTTAGAACCAATTCCTGCACAACAAAAACAATGGATTAAGGTGTCTTTCCATTACCCTGCTTCTGTAGAGGCAGATGTGATCAAAATTAAATAGGTTACAGCTGCTGCATTTCATAAATGAAGGAACATCAATTTAAGGATGTTTCAAAGTTCTTTGACTATTTTAAATAGCCATAAAAAAACCCTGCATCAGCAGGGTTTTCTTTTAAACCATCAAGCGATTACGCGTTGAATTGGTTCATTGTGTTTTTAGCTTCGTCCGCTGCTTTAAGCGCGTTGTCACCAGAGAAAATTTCTTTGTGATCGTCACCGATGTCAGAACCAGCCATTGCTTGGTGTTTAACACAAGCGATACCACCGCGGATTTCTTTACGTTGTACGCCAGCAACATAAGCCAACATACCTTCAGAACCGAAGTAACCTTGAGCAAGCTCGTGAGTAGAAAGAGCAGCTGTGTGGTAAGTAGGCAGAGTGATCAAGTGGTGGAACACGCCTGCTTCACGAGAAGCGTCTGCTTGGAATGTACGTACTTTTTCATCAGCTTCAGCAGCCAATTCAGAATCGTCGTACTCAGCGCTCATTAATTTAGCGCGGTCGTATGCAGATACGTCTTTACCTTCAGCAACCCAACGGTCGTACGCTTGTTGACGGAAGTTCAGTGTCCAGTTGAATGATGGAGAGTTGTTGTAAACAAGTTTCGCATTTGGCACAACTTCACGTACACGGTTAACCATGTGAGCGATTTCTTCTACGTTTGGAGTCGCAGTTTCGATCCAAAGAAGGTCAGCACCGTTTTGTAAGCTAGTTACACAGTCAAGTACAACGCGGTCAATTTGAGTGCCTTCACGGAACTGGTACAAGCCAGAAGCTAAACGCTTAGGACGGTGTAATTTACCATCACGCTTGATTAGGATTTCGTCTTCTTTCGCTTCAGAGATGTCAATTTCTTGAGTGTCTAAGTAGCTGATGTATTGAGAAGCGATGTCGCCTGGCTCTTTAACTACTGGGATTTTTTGAGTTAAGTCAGCGCCTTCAGAGTCAGTACGTGCAACGATGATACCGTCGTCAAGACCCATTTCTAAGAACGCATAACGTAACGCGTGGATTTTAGCGATGAAGTCTTCGTGTGGAACAGTTACTTTACCAGCTTGGTGACCACATTGTTTCGCGTCAGAAACTTGGTTTTCGATTTGAAGTGCACATGCACCCGCTTCGATCATTTTCTTAGCTAATAAGTAAGTTGCTTCTTCGTTACCGAAACCAGCGTCGATGTCCGCAATGATTGGCACAACGTGAGTTTCAAAGTTGTCGATTTGAGCAGTGATTTCAGCAGCTTTAGCAGTATCACCAGCGTCTTGTGCTTTTTTAAGTGCGCGGAACAAATCGTTTAATTCTTTCGCGTCAGCTTGACGTAAGAATGTGTAGATTTCTTCGATCAATGCAGGAACAGAAGTTTTTTCGTGCATAGATTGGTCAGGAAGTGGACCGAATTCTGAACGAAGTGCAGCAACCATCCAACCAGAAAGGTAGATATAACGGCGTTCAGTAGTACCGAAGTATTTTTTGTTCGCAATCATTTTTTGTTGCGCAACAAAACCGTGCCAGCAACCTAAAGATTGAGTGTATTTGCTTGAATCAGCATCATAAGCAGCCATATCACGACGCATAATCGCAGCTGTATATTTAGCAATATCTAAACCAGTTTTGAAACGGTTTTGCATTTGCATACGCGCAGCATCTTCAGGACTGATGTCTGCCCAAGTGTTGCCGAATTTTGCTTTTAATTCGCGGATTGCATCAATCGCTGTTTGGTATGTAGTCATGATATTGTACCCTGTAATATTATTTAGGATTTATCAATCGAAGGCTAAATCGCGCTTATGCTTGATTGCTCAGATTTAGAGCACTTCGTTACGATGAATACAGAGTAGAGTGACTGAATGAATTAATCCAATATTCTCGTGTAATTCTCGGTATTTTTTAAAAAAATGTATAGATCAAAGTCTTAATTCACAAAAACAATAAAAACACAACATATTGATTTTAAAAACCTTATTTAGAAAATCAATCAAATATCTTTGCTTACAAATTCATCTCTGTGCCGATATTTTCTGCATTAGACTTAAGTCTTGCATTTCATAAAAAATGCTTGCATTGGCGATTTCTGCCATTTTTTAGCAAAATTTTGCTGCTTTTCAGCGCAATGTAAGTGCATAAGTTTCATACAAAATAGAATCTGCTATCAGTTCTGCCAATGCTTTTAAGTGTTTTTGCATTTAAGATTAAAAAGTATAGATGCAGTACTAGGCAACCTACATTTCTTTAGGAAATAATGATGGGGCTGGCTGTTTTTATTCAGATTTTTTGCTGTTTATCTCGTCGATTTTTTCATCATAATTTATACACAAGCCTTACGGCTTATGGCATAATTCCAATAATTTAGTGATTTTATTTTCGGTATTTATTTTATGAATCTGGAGCGGGTTGATCTTAATCTATTAATTTATCTTGACGTCTTACTTCGTGAAAAAAATGTAACCCGTGCTGCAGAACAATTGGGCGTTACCCAACCTGCGATGAGTAACATTTTACGTCGTTTGCGCAATTTATTTAATGATCCCCTGCTGATTCGTTCTTCTGAAGGCATGACGCCAACTGAACGTGCCTTAGAATTACAACCGCGTATCCGCGATGCCTTATCTGACCTTTCTATGATTTTGGAGCCGCGTACTGAGTTCCGCCCTTATACTTCAAATCGTGTATTTCGGATTATGACCTCCGATTACGCAGAAGCCACATTAGTCCCACGCTTGGTTAAAGCTTTACGCTCTGAAGCACCTAATGTGGTATTAGACTTTTTAACCCCGAGTGATGTGTCTTATCGCGACATGGAACAAGGTAAAGTCGATTTGGCGATTAACCGTTTTAATGAAATTCCACAAAGTTTCCATCAGGTTTTAGTTTGGCGTGATAGTTTTTCTTGCCTGCTCAATCACAAACACCCTGCTGCCAATAACCTGAATTTAAAAAGCTACTTAGATGCACAACATATTTGGGTTTCTAAAACAGGTATGGGCGTTGGTTTTGGTGTGAATCCAGAGAAACAAGCGGGACTGGGTTGGATTGATCAAGCTTTAGAGCGTATTGGACAAAAACGTAAAATTTCGGTGTTTACCCGTCATTATCAAATGCCTGCACTACTCGCGTCTAATGTAGATTTAGTCGCAACCTTACCTACACGTATTGCGCGCTTACAAGCCAAAAGCCAAAGCTTACTGATTAAAGACCCACCATTTTATATTCCAGAATTTGAATTAAAGATGGCATGGTGTCCGTTGTTACATCATCACCCTGCACACCGTTGGTTACGCCAATTGATTTTATATGTAGCGCGCCAAATGATTGAAGAAGAAAACCGTGAGTTTTTACTGAATAACTCTCAATTTTCAGCCTATTAATTAAAAATTCACTGAACTTATTGGCACAAACGCTTATACTCAGATGAGGAATATTTCGATATTCCTCATTGTTTAATCATGATTTAATAAAGATTCAAATTGTTATATTTAAAATAATATAATCCACAGGTGGATTCGTGAGCCTCTTCCAGAATATTGTTATTATCCTCATCCTCATTGTCGGAGCTGGTTTTTTATCGCTGACTGAAATTGCGTTGGCTGGTGCACGTAAAGTTAAACTGAAAATTCTAGCCGAATCAGGCGATGAACGTGCCCAAAAAGTTTTAGACCTACAAGAAAACTCAGCTGATTTTTTTGCTGCCTCACAAATTGGCTTAAACGCAGTTGCCATTTTAGGTGGTATTTTAGGTGAAGGCGCATTCCGTCCTTATTTTTACAACTTAGTTGTGCGCTTCTATCAAGGACCATGGGCTGAAACGCTTAGTTTTGCCTTGTCATTTACCTTAGTGACTTCGCTGTTTATTTTATTTGCCGACCTAATGCCTAAGCGTTTGGCAATGATCGCCCCTGAAAAAATTGCGGTATCGGTGATTAATCCGATTCAAATTTTTATTCGGATATGCAAGCCTTTGGCATGGATGATTAATGCGATTGCCAACGTGCTGTTCCGTTTATTCAAAGTAAACACCACGCGCGAAGACAATATTACATTTGATGATATTTCTGCAGTCATGGATGCAGGCGCTCAAGCAGGTGTTTTACAAAAGCAGGAACATCACTTTATTGAAAACGTGTTTGAACTTGAAGAACGTAACGTGCCTTCGAGTATGACTACACGTGAAAATGTGGTGTTTTTTACCCTAAAGGAATCTGAAGCCAGTATTCGTCAAAAACTTGCAGAATATCCTTATTCCAAATTTTTGGTCTGTAGCGAAAATATTGATGATGTGATTGGTTATGTTGATGCCAAAGATATTTTGGTCAGAATCCTCAATAATCAATCTTTACTACAACTAAATGAAAGCACCATCCGTAATGTATTAACCATTCCAGATACACTCACGCTGTCTGAAGTCTTAGACCGTTTCCGCTCTACCAAAGAAAAATTTGCCGTAGTCATTAATGAATATGCTTTGGTTGTGGGCGTAATTACCCTGTCTGATATTATGATTACTGTGATGGGCGATTGGGTGACACCCATTGAAGAAGATCAGCAAATTATTAAACGTGACAATAACTCATGGTTGATTGATGGCAGCACCCCAATTGAAGACATTAAACATGCACTGCAAATTGATGAAATGCCCGATGATGAAAACTATGAAACTATTGCAGGTTTTATGATGTACAAATTGCGAAAAATTCCACGACCTGCAGACTCAGTGTTATTTGATGGTTATAAATTTGAAGTGGTCGATGTCGATCATTTTAAAATTGACCAACTCTTGGTAACGCGCATTGTAGAACCTTTGGACAACGCAAATGCTGTAGCAACAGAAGAATAACCATGTGCTAAACACGATAATAAAAAAGCACTACATCTTAAATGATGTAGTGCTTGGTAGTGTTCAAAAAACTGTGTCATTTCCTTAAACTGTTAAAAACAGGAATGATGCATTATGGCAACTACATTTGATTTTGAAACAGCCTTAAAACAACTCCAGTCAGGACAAGCACTGACTGGAGA
>NZ_VPBQ01000011.1:0-97673 GCF_013418635.1 Acinetobacter sp. YH12131 | reverse complement strand
GCTTGTGATTCCAGCAGCAACTCTCAACATGCCGTAAATACGAGAAGCACAAACCAAAGCCCCAATCGGAATTTTCCTCAGTGAGTTCAATGAGCTGTTCAGCAATGAGTGCATTGTCATCGCTGAGATTGGCTTGATAGCGGTAGCAGGTTTCACTAATGCCAAATGCTTTACAAGCCAAACGAATACTAATGGCATGCTGGGCAACTGCCTGTTGTGCCATCTTACGCCGGCAAGATGGCTTTACCCTTGCGCAGCAGTGCTGCTCATTGCCATCGCTTCCTGGATGATTTCGGCCTTTAATCGCTCTTCCGCATACATCTTTTTAAGTCTGGTATTTTCGGCTTCTAGCTCTTTCAGTCGAGCCATTAATGATGTATCCATACCACCATATTTGGCACGCCATTTATAAAAGGTAGCATTACTCATGCCGTGTTCACGGCAAAGGGTCGCTACAGGTGTGCCAGATTCTGCCTGTTTCAAGATGGACATGATCTGACTGTCAGTAAATTTAGATGTTTTCATGCAGAATCTCCTGCTCGTATCTTAAGAGAAAATTCTACTTTTAGATCCTATTATTTTTAGGGGGGATTACCTATGAAAACAAAGAAGTGCCAAATTTGGTTAAGGAGCTACATAGTCTTATGGAAGAGCAAACAGGCGGTAATTGGAAAGAATTCAAATTAACTTTAGATGAGAATGGTAAAGCGCATACAAAATTTATTTATGACTAAAATGTGTGATTCATAGAGATCGTTTCAATTTAGCGATCTCTAAATCCATCTTGTAATTGGCGTGTTGAATCCGATCATTGTTTGGATTTAATTGATCTGAATGGTTATCCAGAGAATCCCAGTAGGCATCATTATTTGGATTAATGCTATCTGAGCGATCATCATTTGGTGTTCTAGACATTCTGCTTTCTCCTATTTAAGTCGTTATCTAGTAATAAGAATCATAAAGACAAAATAGAAGATGTTTCTGGATACAAAAAAGATAAATTTAGATAATTATAGATATTTCACTAAAGATGATTCTGTAAAGTTAAGACAAGGTATTTCATTATTTAGAAATTAATATATTGCCTTAACTTTACATAAAATAAAAAAACACAATTAAATATATGAAATATAATTAATTATGTTTTTTATATATGGACTACCGTTCTAACTTAAGTTAGAATGGTAGATCATCATCTAAATCTGCAGGTGCGGTTGCAGGCGCAGCTTGTGGCTTCGGTGCAAAACCACTTGGGTTATTGTTGGCATAGCCACCACCCTGATTTTGGTTAAAACCGCCTTGATTTTGATTCGCATAACCTGTGGCTGGAGCTTGGTTCTGATTGCCATAACCGCCTTGGTTATTGTTAAAACGTGGTTGAGCAAAGCCACCATCTTGCTGGTCAGATTGTCCACGGTTAGCAGAGTCGAGCATTTGCATTTGATCGCCACGAATTTCAGTGGTGTAACGCTCTTGACCATTTTGGTCTGTCCACTGACGTGTACGCAATGAACCTTCAATATATACTTTAGAACCTTTGCGTAAATATTGCTGTGCAATCTCGCCTAAACGGTTATGTAAAACAATGCGATGCCACTCTGTTTGCTCTTTACGCTCACCTGTGTTTTTGTCTGTCCAGACATCACTGGTTGCGATAGAAAATTGAGTGAGAGAACCACCATTTGGGAAAGTTTTTGTTTCAGGATCACGACCTAAAGTACCCACTAAAATGACTTTATTTACACCACGCATTAGACGTTTTCTTCCTATTTGTTTCTATTATTTACTTTATAAGAGTTATGCTTAAATGGCTACCTCTTTCCCAAACAAGTGCGTTAATTGTTGTCGCGCAGCATCATCAATTTGCTGTTTATCCACTTTCACATAAGCCACTTGCTGGTCAGACATCACCACGACCTCTTCAATACCACGAATTGCCAAAAGTTGAGAAGTCCATTCATCTGTTTCTCGGTTCTCAGGCAAACGCAACACCAAAGACGAAAGATAGCGCGGCTGCGCCAATCCAAAACTAACGAATAGCCAAATTATAGCAATCGCGGTCAAAATACTCCAACCCATTGCGGTGTGGTTGAGCATCAACAACTGCCCACCAATCATCCCACCAAAAAATGCTCCCAAAAACTGACTGCTCGCATTCACACCCATCGCGGTGGCTTTAGATTGAATTGGCGCAGCCTTTGACAACCACGAAGGTAATAAAGCTTCCATAACGTTAAAAGCAATAAAGAATAAGCCCAAACCCAATAAAAGGATGTATTTCGATTCAAACCCGAAAATCAGCACCAACAGCCCTAAAATAATACCTGCAATGGCGGTCAGGAAAATGCCACGCATTTTGCGATATTTTTCTGCCAAAACAATACTTGGAAATGCCACGAACAGACTGACCAACAACAATGGCAAATATACCCAGCCGTGATGCTGCAAAGGAATATCGGCAAATTGGATTAATTGCGAAGGCACATAAATAAACATGGCAGTCAGCAATAAATGTAGGGTAAATACCGATACATGCAGACGGTTTAAATCGCCCATTTTCAGGACTTGCTTTAACTGAGTGATATAGCCTTGCTGAAAATTACGATGATGACGCGTGACTTTAGGCACCAATAACAACATGAGAATCGCTGCTAGTCCCATCACTGTGGTGACCCAAAATAACCCTGAAATACCAACCCAGCCCGTAAGCCATGGCCCTAAACTAAAGGCCACCACAAAGGACATACCGATACTCATCCCCATCACCGCCATGGCTTTCATGCGGTTTTCTTCGCGGGTCACATCGGCCAGTAATGCCATCACCACGGCAGATACTGCGCCACCACCTGCAATGGCACGACCAATAATCACGCCATAAATGGTGTCAGACATGGCTGCAATTGCACCACCCAAAGCAAACAGTAATAAGCCAAAAACCACCAATGGCTTACGGCTATAACGGTCTGCAATTAAGCTAAACGGAATTTGTAAAATGGCTTGGGTGAGTCCATAAACACCAACGGCAAGACCAATCAGTGCAGGAGTTGAGTATTGATATGACTGCCCTGCTACTGAAAATACAGGAATAATCATGAACAGACCCAACATGCGCAATGCAAAAATACTGCTTAAAGCAAAGGTCGAGCGGCGTTCTAAGGCATTCATCATATCAATCGACTAAAACTAAATAATTTTGAATTTGCAGATATCCTACAACATTCAGCTTAAGGATGCTGATTTTTCCCGATGTTTATTCAACAGACCCTACTTTTTCAATAAAAAAGGGCGCAACGTTGTGCACCCAAATTTATATTTTATACAGTCTTCATCACCGTATTGCTCTGTGATTTCGCGGCAATACAGCAACGGGCATCACCATAGCATTAACCCGCTTTTGCCTGACGTTTTTTAAATTGAATAGATGCAATCACCGCCCAAACAATAAAGGCAACACCAATTAAACCTGTCACCACTTCTGGCACATGCAAGCCTGTACCGCTGGCAATCATAATAAAGGCCAACGCACCAATCGCATAGTGCGCACCGTGTTCAAGGTAAATATAGGCATCCAACGTGCCTTTTTCGACTAAATAAATCGTCATCGAACGCACGAAAATTGCACCAATCGCCAAGCCTAACATGATGATCACCACATCAGAGGTGATTGCAAATGCACCAATGACACCATCAAAACTGAACGAGGCATCTAGCACTTCCAGATATAAAAAGCCCCCAATACCCGCTTTCACCACGCCTGTCGGTACGCCATTTTCGTCATGACGCACAGCATTGCCCTGTTCATCGACCTCTGGTTCACCGCCCAACATGTGACTCAGCACTTGTACGCCAATATAAATCACGATGCCCCAAATACCCGCCATCGTCACCACAAGGCGCTTATCTTCCACCACATTGGCCGCCATGATTAACAAAGTCACTAAGGCCAAAAATACCGACATGGCAGGCACGCTTGCCAGATTGCTCAAACGACGCTCAAACCATCTAAACCAGTGCGTGTCTTTTTCATCATCCAAGAAAAAGTTTAGGAAAACCATCAACAAGAATGCGCCACCAAAAGCAGCAATTTCAGGGTGATGTGCCATCAGTTTAGCCGAATATTGCTTCGGATCATTCAATGCCAGTTGCACCACTTCCATCATGCCCATATCGGCAGTGACCGCCACAATGACCACAGGGAAAATTAAACGCATACCAAAAACTGCAATGATAATCCCCACGGTTAAAAACAGCATTTTCCAGAAATGATCCCAACCGCGCAGCACTGACGCATTCACCACCGCGTTATCAAACGACAACGACACTTCCATAATCGCCAAAATTGCGGTAATGGTTAGTGCGGTAAGCATGGTTTGCACACCTGCTTCTGGGCCATGGGTATAGCCCCAGTATGCAGATAGCGCAAGACACACAATCGAAAATACGATTGAGAAACCAAAATGTTTCATCATGAGAAACGACCTATCACTATATTTTGATCTGAACTTTTCATCTGCCGAATCTGTACCATCAACGCAAAGTACAGTTTTGATTAAGCTTTAACAGATACAAAAATTCTGAAAATTGAATTGCCCGAATTTTAAATCGGACAAAAACTGAGAATGTAAAATTTTATGCTGCAATTATGACGCTTTTTCCTCAACTTCGGCAAAATTCTTCGTATGATTTTTGGTTTCCCGATCAGATACCGTGAAAACCGTGTTTTTCATTCCCAAACTGCTATAGTGAAATGCAACGACATATTAGGAATTTAGGATGCGCTTTTCTCAAGACGCTTGGCAACGTAACCTTGCCCTTTATCACAAGACGCTCGCTTTACCATTTAATCAGGAGTTGGCACAAGGCACCTTAAGTAAAGCTGCTTTTGCACATTATGTGATTCAAGATTCACATTACTTAATTGCCTACGGGCGTGCACTGGCAGTCTGTGCGGCTAAAGCTTTTGATGCAGATGATATTATTCAGTTCGCAGATGCCGCCAAAATCGCAATTGTGGTGGAACGTACCTTACATGACAGCTTTATGCAGGAGTTTGATATTTCCAAACAGGAATTTGAAATTACTCCGCTGACCCTTGCCTGTCATCACTACACTTCTTATTTAGTCGCAACCGCATGGTCAGAAAGCTATCCTGTGGTATTGGCATCACTACTGCCATGTTTCTGGATTTATGCCGAAGTTGGTAAAGATATCGTCAATAATTCTGCACCGAATAATCCGTATCAGGCATGGGTCGATACCTATTCGGGCGAGGAATTCCACACCGCAGTCAATAATGTGATTCAAACCATAGACCGTGTTGCTGCGCGCTGTGATGCCGATACCCTTGAAAAAATGCACCACGCCTACACCAAAGCTGCAGAACTGGAATGGTTATTCTGGGATAGCGCCTATCATCAACGTCAGTGGCCGGGTTTAGATCAAGCTTAACGGCCGCCCTCACGCACCGTATGGCAATCGCTCCATACATACAGTGCGACAGCTCATGACCGATAAAGCATGAAAAATAACACTTGAACAATTTTCATGCGCTATCATATATAGGTTTTTCATTTGCAAAATATCGAGAAGTTTTTATGAGCCAAAGTCATATCCGTATTCGAGGTGCACGTACCCATAACCTAAAAAACGTGAACCTTGATATTCCACGCGATAAATTTGTGGTAATTACGGGTTTATCTGGTTCAGGAAAATCTTCACTGGCGTTTGATACCCTTTATGCCGAAGGACAGCGTCGTTATGTCGAATCGCTTTCTGCATACGCACGCCAGTTTTTATCGCAAATGGAAAAACCTGAAGTCGACTCGATTGAAGGTCTAAGTCCCGCAATTGCCATTGAACAGAAATCGACCAGCCATAACCCGCGTTCAACCGTGGGTACCATTACCGAAATTTACGACTATTTGCGTTTACTGTATGCACGTGTCGGCACACCTTACTGTCCTGAACATGATTTACCAATGGTGGCGCAAACTGTTTCAGAAATGGTCGATGCTGTAAAAGCACTGGAAGAAGGCACTGCCTTAATGCTACTCGCGCCTGTGATTCGTGAGCGTAAAGGCGAATATGTGCATCTGTTTGAACAGCTACAAAGTCAGGGTTTTGTACGCGCCCGAGTTGATGGCGAAGTCATGGACATTGACCCACCACCAGAACTCGATAAAAAGAAAAAACATACCATTGAAGTGGTGGTAGACCGTTTTAAAGTCCGAGATGATTTGGGCAACCGTATTGCCGAAAGCTTTGAAACTGCACTGCGTTTAGGTGGCGATTTAGCCATTTTATCGTGGATGAATGCGGAACAACCTGATCGTATTTTTTCGGCCAAGCACTCTTGCCCGCAATGTGACCGTGCCGTGGCAGAACTTGAACCGCGCCTGTTCTCATTTAACAACCCTTTTGGCGCTTGTCCAACTTGTGATGGTTTGGGGACACGTAGCCATTTCAGTGCGGAAAAATTGATTCCAAACCCTGAACTGTCGATTAGTCAGGGCGCAATTCGCGGCTGGGACAGACAGCGTCCGTATTATTACAGCATGCTGGAAAAAGTCGCGGCACATTATGAACTCTCACTCGATACGGCATGGAATCAGCTGGACAGCGTGACACAAAAGAAATTCCTGTATGGCACAGGTAAAGACAAAATTGACCTGAGCTATACTGATGAACGTGGACGCCACCATAAACGTGTGATTGCGTTTGAAGGCGTGTTACCGCATTTAGAACGTCGTTACCGTGAAACCGAAAGTAATTATGTACGTGATGATTTGGCGCAGTATTTATCTAATGCTGCCTGTGATGCCTGCGGTGGTTCACGTTTAAATGAAATCTCTCGTAATGTCCGCGTGAAAGACAAAACCATTGCTCAAATTACCCAAATGTCGATTGGCGATGCCGAAGACTACTATCAAGGCTTAAATCTTGAAGGGGCCAAAGGTGAAGTCGCAGATAAAATCTTTAAAGAAATTCGTGAACGTCTGCACTTTTTAGTGTCGGTGGGTTTGAATTATTTAAGTCTGTCACGCTCCGCCGAAACTCTTTCAGGCGGTGAAGCACAACGTATCCGCTTGGCATCTCAAATTGGTGCGGGGCTTATGGGCGTGATGTATGTGCTAGATGAACCTTCAATTGGCTTGCACCAGCGTGACAATGATCGCCTGTTGGAAACCCTGATTCGTTTACGTGACTTGGGTAACACGGTGTTGGTGGTAGAACACGATGAAGATGCGATTCGCGCTGCCGACCATATTATTGATATTGGCCCAGGTGCAGGTGTGCATGGTGGACATATTATTGCCGAAGGCACCTATGCAGAACTGGCCGAACATGCAGACTCCCTAACAGGGCAGTATTTATCGGGCAAATTAAAAATTGAAGTGCCGAAAACGCGCACCCAACCGCCACATCCCGAACAACAAATTAAGCTAATGGGCGCAGCAGGACATAACCTGAAAAAAGTGGATCTCACTTTGCCTTTAGGGGTAATGACTTGTGTCACAGGCGTGTCGGGTTCAGGAAAATCCACCCTAATTAACCGTACTTTGTTGCCTTTGGCTGCAACACAATTAAATGGCGCAACTACATTAACCGCAGAAAAATTCGACTCGATTGATGGTTTGCAATATTTAGATAAAGTGGTGGATATTGACCAAAGCCCGATTGGGCGAACGCCACGCTCGAACCCCGCGACCTATACAGGCTTGTTCACTCCAATTCGTGAGCTGTTTGCGCAAACCCCTGAAGCTAAAGCACGTGGCTATGCAGCAGGACGCTTCTCCTTTAACGTTAAAGGTGGACGCTGCGAAGCTTGTGAGGGTGATGGCATGATTAAAGTTGCCATGCACTTCTTGCCAGATATGTACGTGCCTTGCGATGCCTGTCATGGTAAACGCTATAACCGCGAAACTTTGGAAGTCAGTTATAAAGGTCGCAATATTTCTGATGTTTTGGAAATGACCGTTGAAGATGCCATGCATTTCTTTGATGCCATTCCTGTGATTCATCGTCGGTTGGAAACGTTAAATCAGGTTGGCTTGGGTTATATCCGCCTTGGTCAATCAGCTACAACTTTATCTGGCGGTGAAGCACAGCGCGTAAAACTGGCGCGTGAACTGGCCAAACGAGATACAGGCAAAACCCTGTATGTACTGGATGAACCGACCACTGGTTTGCACTTCCATGACATTGCCAAATTGCTCGACATCCTGCATGAGCTACGCAACAAGGGTAATACCATTGTGGTGATTGAACACAACCTAGATGTGATTAAAACTGCAGACTGGATTGTCGATTTAGGCCCTGAAGGTGGTGCAGGCGGTGGACAAATCATTGCCGAAGGCACACCTGAAACTGTCGCAAAATCTAAAATTTCACATACCGCAAAATTCTTAAAACCGATGTTAAAAGGCTAAAATAGATTATTTCAGTTTTTAAGCCCATTCAAGTTTAAATACAGATTCAGCACAAACTTGTGCTGAATCTTTCACTCTAGGCTTTTTATCACTTCGGAAATGCTCGTGGATCAATTACTGTGACTTAGTCACCAGCAACGGCATTGCGCCCACGTGCTTTGGCTCTAAATAAGTGTTTATCGGCTTTTTCCAACAATCTGCTCCATGACGCAGCACCCACCGCCACGCCAGCACTGACCGACACTTGAATATAATCATTCAGTTCTGGAATAAAAATTTCTTGATTCACAATATGGCAGCGCAATTTATCTGCCAAATACAGCGCCTCAGTAAATTCTATTTGCTCAATCAAAACCAAAAACTCATCGCCACCATAACGCACCACCAAGTCTGAGGCACGGACATGCGCTTTGAGAGTATCGGCAATACATTTTAAAGCTTGGTCACCTACCACATGCCCGAAGGTATCGTTAATGTGTTTGAATTTATCCACATCCATAATAATCAGACCAGTTTTGCTCAATTTTTCAGGTCGATGTTCTAAATATTTGATGTATTCCTCAAGCGCCAAACGGTTGGAAACACCAGTTAAGGCATCGGTATTGGCAATATTACGCAGCTGAAATTCTAAAATATCGCGTTGCTCTAGGCGTTGTTTTAGTTTTTGAATAGCCTCAAAGAGCGTTACCTTGTCTGGATTTTGCGTACCTTGAGCTTCATCTTCATAAGCTGCCAAACGTAAAATTTGACTGCGCGCCTGAATTAAGGGAATAAAGACCTTCGAACGCGCATAGACCATAGTGAAAATCGCAGCCAATAACGAAATAATTGACACCACTAGCGTTAAAATAAAAGTACGCTGAGCCTGATGATAATCTTTGTGTGCAACCTGCAAACTGTGCGCTAATATAAATGACTGCAAACTGACCACAGTGTTGAATTTATCCACAATTTTTTGGGTGAGTTCAGTACCTGTCAATGAATAAGGTTGTCCATGAATACTTTGCTGAATCAATTGATTAACGATAGGAATTCCCTCATCCAAAAACTCCTTTTTTAATTGATTATGCAAAATATTATATTCAGGAATTTTATGTGCTTCAGGCAAAATGGTATGGATTAAATCCCACAAATAATAAGCTTGGCGTTGGGTTTGCAAAGAGCTCGCCAAATTGGTTTCAGGAATTTTTTCAGCAAACGTTACCGCGGCAATAATATTGGATGCCACCCTTCCCGCTTGATCACGCAAATCTGAAAGAACAAAAATCACACTATAATAGGTCGATACCGATGAGTCTTTTGCCACTGAATCGAGCATGACGTGTTTCAGCACATGCTGAGAACTGTCCCATGCCGCAAACATTTTTTGAATCGCATGATCCATCTGTTGAGAGCTACGCAAATGCTGTGGAGTTGCTGCATATTCATCGACCGCCTGACGCCCTTGTTCTAAAGCAGTCTTTAACTGATGCGATAAATGATGCGCATGGATAATAAAACCTTCTTTTCTTAAAATATTGATGGTCTGTTCTACTTGTTGATCCACGCCAGCACGGTACGCTTTCAATTCTTGTAAATTTTGCTGAAATTCAGCTGCTGAACTCGACATGACTTTGTTTGCAGGTGCTCGTTCACGCGAAATACTATTGGTCAGTTCAGCCACTTTGCCTAATACAGAAATTTCAATTAAAGCACGTTTTGTTTTTTGATAACTCTGATAACTATTCACCATCAGAGGAACGCAAATAAAAAGCAATGACACGATAATAATGATCATCGAGATCAACAGTCGCTGACTGATATGCTCTGTGCGCAATTTCATCATCATGCTAAGTTTTACCTACGTCATTATAACTGTGCAAAATCGTGGACTTGATCACTTAATCGGCGACTATATTACATGAGCAATCTTTAAATTACTTACAAAAAAGATAATTAATTCACTTATATTTTAAAGCCGTCTAACTAAGTCATCTCATTCAAGAAAATTTCTAAAAGCATGCCCTGCGCCGACTTACCTAAAACAACAAATACAAAAAATAATGTTTCAGCATGCAGAAAATATTTTACATATGCAACATTTGGGTGCATAATGCACCTCATTAGGGCGAGTTTAGTTTTTCCTCAGCAGTAAACTAAATTTACCCGCAAATTTTGGCGAAAAATCCCAGTTTTTGAAAGAAAACTGGGATTTTTTTATGGGTTTTGATCATATCACACCCTCATACTGCACCATATCGGTGCAATTTTCGCAAAACCATTTGCGTTTTCACATGCAAAAAAAAACCCAACCTTGGGGAAAGTTGGGCAGATAAAAAGCAAACAATTATGGAGAATCAGATCGCACTACTGGATGAACCAAGCTTAGGATTTGATGGTTAAATTATGAGATAAGTCACATAATTTACAAACCCGACTTAAGTAGTAGGACTTCATGGTGGAATTATGAAATAAATCACAGTTTATGTAAAGCCTAGTCAACCAGTCTGATTTATTTTTATACAAATAGTCAAAATTAATGTGATTAAATTCACATTATGCCGACTATTCCACTCAAATTTATTCTGAACAGACCTTATTTTTAGTTTGTTTTTTATCCAAAAATCATGATTTCACCCTAAAACAGGTGAATTTTTCCGTTATTCTTCACTCTCCAAGAATTATTATTACAGATAATTTCAATTAAATTTATCGATTAATCCAATTAATGCTTTGCTTATTATTTCTACTTTTGTTGCAAAAACGAACATATCGACTTGTTATCCATACAGTTTTTAGGTTGACAGCAAAAATTTTATTTGAATATTTTTTAAACACCAAAGTCAATTGGACTTAATTCTTAAATAAAGTCCTTTTAGTTCATTGACTTAATAATTTGTTACACTAAAATGATCAATGTTTCATCCATTTTTAACAAAACTGGTAACTATCATGAAAAAACTCGGTTTAGCCACTGCATTATTATTAGCCATGACCGGTGCTCAAGCGTACCAATTCGAAGTTCAAGGTCAATCTGAATATATCGACAATACAGTAAACGATCAGGACTTTTATGGTGCCCTTCAAGGTACTTACTACTTCAAAAATGTTGATGCGACTAAAGGTCCATTGGCTGAAGCTGCGTTCTTAAACCAAGCATCTAATTTCTCATTAGCATATAACTATGGTGAAGACAAACTACCAGGTAATCGTGACGTTGTGCACGTGTATGGCGCTAAAGCTGAAGCGTATGTTCCAACTAAACTTGTTCCAGCGTATGCAAGTGCATCTTATAGCCATACTATCACAGACAATAAAACTGGCGAACCAAACGACAATGGCGACCGTTATGCCTTAGAACTTGGTGCAGTCGTTGCGCCTAACTTTTTGGTTGCTGTTGGTTATACAAGTGTTGCAGACCAGTATTCTTTAGATGCTTTCAACATTCTTTCTAATGGTGTTGCTAAAGCAGCTCTTGAATCACTTTCAATTGGCGAAGACCCAAACTATGACCAAGATGCAATCACTGCACGTACTAAGTACGTAGGTGCAATTGACGGCACCAATATGGCTGTTGGTTTTGAAGCTGGTCTTGTATATGGTGAAGACACTATGTACAACTTAAAAACAGATCTTTACTTAACACCAGCGCTTAGCGTAGGTGCTTCTTATGTAGAAACAAGTGCTGACTCTGTTGTCGATTCTGCTTGGGGCGCGAACGTAAACTACTTCATCACTCCTGCAGTTGCAGTTGGTGCTAGCTATGTAAATGCGAATGCTGTAGGCGAAGCTGTTGACACTCAAACTGTTGGTGTAAACGCTAAATTCCGTTTCTAATTTCACATTAGACACTGAAGTTAAAAAAGACGCTCATCTGAGCGTCTTTTTTATGCCTGAAATATGTCATGAAAAATTTGAACTGCTATTTCACTCAGCCGAATCATCATGGTGATGATGCGGTAAGTGGCGAATGTACTGCAATGCGATTAAACGTGACACGATCAATGCCAAATACATCACCCCACAGAACATTTGCAACATGGCAATCACCCGTGCTTCCGGGCTGATCGGTATAAGGTCGGATAAACCTGTCGCGGACTGCAAACTAAAACTTAAAAACAGTAAATCCAACCAGCTTTGTAAACCTGCAGCATTTGGGTTCTGAAAACTTTGTGGAATCAAAATTTGACAGATGCTATATAAAAAGGCAAAACCCCAAGCGATTAAGGTAAATACCGCGGCGGCTGCAAACAGCTCATCTTTGGTTAAATAACGGTCATGGAACATATAACGCAATAAACCATAGGCTGCACTATAATAGGCTGCAGCTTCACAAGCATGACTCATCACCAGAATAAGAGGATGCCGCACACCTAGTAAAATAAAGAATGAAAAGAACAAAGCCGCATACACAAAACTTAGACCCAAAACACTCAACATTGGCGTTTGTCGAATCACTTTAGCAATGAGCAGCAACACCAATACCCCCACCATCCAAGTGATGACTTTGTAGGGCATGTTGTGATGTGAAAAGAGTGAAAGTAGCAAAATCACAAACTGCAAAAACAACAGCCATGCCGAAGGCAAGACCCGAAATCTTTTCCAAACATTGTCTAATATGTACATACATCTACTGCCTATTCTTTTTATATTGCATCCAACATAGCAGCTTATTTACGCATGCAATGCAATCACTCTGTATCAAAATTGCATATCACAATAACCGTATCCATAAATGTTCACCAGCATGCTTGCTCAAGCCAACATACAGGCATAAAAAAAGTCCCATTGCTGGGACTTTTTTGAGGTGTTTCAGACCTTAGTGGTCAGATGCACCAGAGATACCAATACCAGTTTGTGAGCGTACGAACTGTGCATCGAATGCTTTACGTTCAGCTTGTGCTTGCGCAGAGTTGTCAGTGATAGAGAACAACCAGCAGCAGAAGAATGAAAGTGGCATTGCAAAGATCGCAGGACCATTGAATGGGTTGATTGGTGTGTCAGAAATTTGCAGCGTATCTACCCAAACTGCTTTAGACAATATAATTAAGGTTACTGCTGAAGCTAAGCCTGCTACACCACCAATCACTGCACCGCGAGTCGTTAAGCCTCTCCAGAACATAGACAATACAAGTACTGGGAAGTTTGCACATGCTGCTACAGAGAATGCTAAACCTACCATGAACGCAACGTTTTGTTTCTCGAAAAGAATACCCAAGATCATTGCGAAGATTGCTAAGCCTAAAGTTGCAATTTTAGACATGCGAAGTTCAGATTCAGGAGTCGTTTGACCTTTCTTGAATACGTTAGCGTATAAGTCGTGAGAGATTGCTGAAGCACCAGACAATGTCAAACCAGCTACAACCGCAAGAATTGTTGCGAATGCTACCGCTGAAATGAAGCCCATGAACAAGTCACCGCCAACTGCGTCAGACAAGTGCACCGCAGCCATGTTGTTACCACCAACAAGTTCTAACTTGCCAGTCACTGCCATTTTCGCAACATCAAGGAATTGCGGGTTGTTGGATACATAAAGGATCGCACCAAAACCAATGATGAAGGTTAATAGGTAGAAGTAACCAATGAAACCTGTAGCAACTACAACTGATTTACGCGCTTCTTTTGCATCTTTTACAGTAAAGAAACGCATCAAGATGTGTGGTAAACCTGCAGTACCGAACATTAATGCAAGACCAAGTGAGATTGCATCAATTGGGTTAGAAGCTAGCTTACCAGGACCCATAATGTTTGCAGCATCTGCCAAGCTCAAGTCATGTACTTTAGAGAATACTTGGATTGATTGCTCGAACATGTTAGTGAAGCTGAAGCCCACACCTTTCATTACCATGAAGGCCATGAAAGTTGCACCTGAAAGTAACATCACCGCTTTGATGATCTGTACCCAAGTTGTTGCCAACATACCACCGAACATTACGTAAGCCATCATGAGTAGACCCACGATCACTACAGCAAGGTTGTAGTTCAAACCGAAGAGAAGTTTGATTAACTGACCCGCACCTACCATTTGTGCAATCAGGTAGAATGCAACTACGACAAGCGAACTGAATGCTGCAAGGGTACGTACTGGCTTTTCAGATAAACGGAACGAGACCACGTCAGAAAGGTTATATTTCCCTAAGTTACGTAAACGTTCAGCAATCAAGAACAATACGATTGGCCAGCCCACCATGAAGCCCAGTGAGTATAGCAAGCCGTCAAAGCCTGACATAAACACCATTGCGGAAATACCCAGGAACGACGCTGCTGACATATAGTCACCTGCAATCGCGAGACCATTTTGGAAACCTGAAATACCACCACCTGCGGTATAGAAGTCCTTAGTGCTTGTGGTTTGCTTCGCTGCCCATTTAGTAATGAACAAAGTTGCGCCCACGAAAATCAAGAACATAATAATTGCAGGCCAGTTGGTTGGCTGCTGTTCTGCTGCACCTAAATCTGGTCCTGCAAATGCCATACCTGACATTAATACAGTAGACGCAGCCAGTGCTTTCAATGAATTCCATTTCATCTTAGTGCGTTCCTTTCTCATGTGTAATTGCTTCAACTTCACGCATCGCTTCTTCGTTCAATTGGTCAAGTTTGCCATTCGCAATTGATGAATAAACAGCACACAAAATGAAAGATAAAACGATAATGCTCAGACCTAATGGAATACCCCAAGTCGTCACACCGCCAGAAATTGAACTCAATAAGAATTCTTTGTTATAGCCCACTAAAAGCATGAAACCTACGTACACAAACAACATGATTGCTGTTAATGTCCAACTTAGGTTACTTTTTCTGCGAACCATTTCTTTGAATTTTGGGTTTTGTAGAATGCGTTCTACTTGTACCTCATCCATAACCTGCTCCTTCAAGCGCCCTGCCTTAGGCGCAAATTTTTAATTCGAATTATTTCGAACTTAAAATTAACAATGTTGGAGCCGATTTGCAATTTAGACTTTGGTCGCTAAAAAAATGATCAACCTCAGCGCAAAGGCAATGGAATAGGCTATCATAGCCCTATTGTCGATACTTTTAAGGCATCATGAACAGCTGGCTCATTATGGGGGTTTTAGCCCTCTATATCGCATTACTTTTTATCTGTGCTTTCTATGGGGAAAAACACGCCAGTCGTTTAAGCACGCGTGGGCGCATGCTCATGTTCAGCTTAACTTTAGGGGTGTACTGTTCATCATGGACTTTTTATGGTGCAACGGGCGCAGCCGTTCGTGAAGGGATCATTTTTTTACCCATTTATTTAGGGCCATTGCTGTTTGTCGCTGTTGGTTATGATATTTGGCGACGTTTAGGTCGAGTGCGACAACACCACGCCATTTCATCCATTGCTGACTTTGTAGCTGCACGTTATGGTAAAAGCGGGCCATTGGCATCACTGGTCACAATTTTGGCGGTGATTGCAATTATCCCCTATTTGGCTCTGCAATTACGCGCAATTGCGCTCAGTGCCGCAGTGGTTTTAGATCAAAGCACCAATGTTGAAAGTACCACCAATGCGGTGTTATTCCTGACAGGTTTATTGGCTATTTTGGCGATGCTGTTTGGTACTCGACAAATTGCCAATACCGAACAACACGGCGGCTTAATGCTTGCGGTTGCCTTTGAGTCCTTTGTCAAACTATTTGCCTTGCTGGCTGTGGCCTTCTTCTTTGTATTTGAAGCGCCTGACAATATTCATCAAATTGCCAATGATGTTTCAATTACCTTCCATGAAGTACAGCTGTTTGGTGTGCCTGAAACCTTTTGGGTGCAAACCTTATTGGCGGCATTAGCGATTATTTGTTTGCCGCGTCAGTTTCACGTTGCTGTGGTCGAACTGCGCGATGAAAAACATATTCGGGGTGCGCGTCGCTGGTTTGCCGTTTATCTGATTTTAACCACCATCGCGATTGTTCCAATTGCCAGTTGGGCCTTGCACGCAGCTCCGCAATATTTAGCCATCCCAGATGTAGCGGTTTTGTCTTTGCCACTCAGTTATAACCAAGACTGGTTGACGCTGTTGGCGTTCTTGGGAGGATTCTCCGCCTCAACAGGCATGCTATTGGTATCTTCAGTAGCACTGTCGATCATGCTGAGTAATGACCTGATCATGCCTGCCTTGTGGCGTATGGGCATTTTCTCACGCCATGACAAGCGCTTGCCTTTGGTACTGAAATTCACCCGACGCATTTGTATTTTAGCGGTGATGCTGCTCGGCTTCCTGTTCTTCAACTTCTTTAACGATATTGATCAACTTTCTGTGTTTGGCTTGTTGGCCTTTAGTGCAGTGGCACAGTTCTCCCCTGCCCTGATTGGGGGGTTATATTGGCGTGGTGGCAGTAAACAGGGCGTTTATGCAGGCTTAATTGTTGGATTTGCGATGTGGGCCTATACCCTGCTACTTCCGACTATTTTACGCAGCCTGCCAAGTCAGTTCAGCGAGTTTACCCGTGAATTTTTATTGCTGGGACCTTTAGGCATCAACTGGTTACGCCCTGAAGCCTTGCTTGGCTTTGAATCTTTTGCCCCGCTCACACATGGGGTGGTTTGGGCGCTCGGTTTAAATATTTTGTTATATGTTTGGGTGTCACGTATTTTCCGCCCAAGTGTGGCAGAACAGATTCAGGCCGAAAGTTTCTTTTATTATGAAACCAAGCCTTTGCCAACTCAGAACATGAGCAACGAGGTCAGCTATTCACATCAGGATGTAGCGCGTTTAAAAGTAGGCGATTTAATCACACTGGCAAAACGCATTACAGGCGAATCTCCAACCCGACAAGCCTTTGAGCAGTTTAGTCAGCAAAATAATGTGGTGCTGAATGAAAATGCCAATGCCAACGGCATGTGGTGGCGTTTTACCGAACAATATTTGGCAGGCACCATTGGTGCAGCATCTGCGCGTACTTTGCTCACCACTGCCATGGTCAATAACGGACTCGCTTTAGGGCAAGTTGCGAATATTCTTGACCAAGCCTCACAATGGCAACGCTTTAACCAAAACCTAATCATGACCATGATTGACCACATGACCCAAGGCGTGAGTGTGGTAGATGAAAATATGTGTTTGGTAGCATGGAATAATCAATATCTCAAACTATTTGATTATCCTAAAGATATTGTCTATGTCGGGTGCCCAATTGCCGATTTGATTCGCTATAACGCAGAACGTGGTGAATGTGGTCCGGGCTCAATTGAAGAACATGTGCGTAAACGTATTCACTGGATGAAAATGGGCAGTGCACACGAGTTTGAACGCATCCGTAAAGATGGTCGTGTAATTCAAATGCGTGGTAATCCAATTGAAGGCGGTGGTTTTGTAACCACCTTTGCCGATATTACCGCTTTCCGTGAAAACGAAGCCGTACTTGAAGCACGGGTACAAGATCGCACACAACAATTGGCCGATGCTTTGGCAGAACAGCAATTGGCACGTGAACAAGCCGACAAAGCCAATATGTCCAAAAGCCGCTTTATTGCCGCTGCCAGTCATGACTTATTACAGCCAATGCATGCAGCGCGCTTATTCAGTACGGCTTTAGAGCAAAGTATTCAGTCCGATGAAGACCGTAAAACCCTGCAACAACTGGATCGTGCCCTGCATGGTGCAGAAAGTATGCTCTCGGCCTTGTTGGATATTGCCCGTTTGGAAGGCGGTACGATTCAGCCGAAACGTCAGGCTTATCCACTGCATGACTTACTCAGCGATTTAAGCCTGCAATTTAAATCCATTGCGGCACAACGTGGCATTGAATTCCGTGTGCATGACGTACAGTTCTGGATTGATACCGACCCACAATGGATTCGTCGTATTATTCAAAACTTTGTCAGCAATGCGCTGCGCTATACCGCCAAAGGGCGTGTGGTCGTGGGCGTGTTACGTTCTGCAGAACATCCACAACATATTAGAATTGGGGTGTGGGATACAGGTCCGGGTATTGCCGAAGAACAACGTATTAAACTGTTTCAGGAATTTGAGCGTTGCGGACATACGTCGCCTTGGGGTGAGCAAGGTCTAGGTCTTGGGTTAGCGATTGTGCAGCGTATGACCAGTTTGCTGAACTACCCTGTGCATGTCTATTCGGAATTGGGCAAAGGCTCGTGCTTTATGATTGAAGTGCCGATTGTCGAAGCTCCAAAAGTAGTGGCTGCACCTGTGCAAGTGGTGCCGTTGAAAACCAAAGCCTATAAAATTTTGTGTTTAGACAATGATGAAACCATTTTGGAAGGCATGGCGACCCTGCTGAGTAAATGGGGCTATCACGTATTTAAAGCCACCGAACCTGAACAAGCAATTGAGTTGATTCAACGTGAGCACATTCAAGTTTGGTTGGTCGATCAGCACTTAAATGACGATAAAATCGGTTTAGATTTTATTCTGGAACATCGTCAAGCCGATGTACCTGTGGCGTTAATTACTGCTGACTCTGATCCAGAACTACCGCAACGCTTAAAAGAACTCAACATCGTCTTGCTGAAAAAACCATTAAAACCAGCATCGCTACGTTCTTGGTTATCGGGTCTGAAAATTTCGGAGACTTGATTCACATACCTAACTTTGGCTAATTTGGGGCGCTCATCCCACAGAGATAAAGCTGAGATGAACGCACCGACCTTGTTACATTTTCTGGTTTGGTTACATTTGTTAGTCTGATGACCAAGCTTCACTTTACATAGCGAAATATGGCCACAATGAAAATCCAACACATTTGCTGTCAATATTGACAGCGATTGACCTGATGCAGCACACCAATTGACCAAACTTTTCAAAAACACTGCCTTTTGATGCGCTACAATTCACATTAAATATCATGGTCAGATTCGCTATGGCAAAGTCTGACAAGATCGTAAGCAAATACACCCAAACTTGCTTACAATTTCTTTAATTGCCGAGTTTGTAAAGGCTTTTCTGAGCACATTGCAATACATTAGACTTTAGTCTTATACATCTATTGACTATCTGCGCGCATAACTAAGTACAAGAAATGATCAGCGCATTCATCTTCAAGCCACATCCAAACAAATTTCCTGCCCTATTAAGCGTTGATCGACCTGTTTCCACGTTTTAGGAAGAATCTCATGAATACCGTGAACCATGAACAGCAGCTCGCAGAACAAACACAGCAGCTACAGCGTCAATATGGCGTAAATGCGCTATTGCCCGAAATTCACTGGGATCGTCTGTTTCAAAACAGCAAACTCAAAGCTCCTCATCTACAAGCGCTGAATACCCTGTATCAAACCGCAGTACCCTTAGCCCTACAAGTCTTTGAAGAACTCAATTTTGATGTGTTTCGCCCTGCGGCGTATCAACCACAAGGTTTAGGTCTGTTCAACAAACTTTCAGCACAGGAGGAGCAATTACTGGATGTTTTGGAACAAGAAGCGCAAGGCTTAGATCAAAGCACCCGCCAGCATATTTGGAGTATGTTATTACGTGGTGGTGCGGTACTGGTCTTTAAAGCATGGTTAGGCAAAGTCAAAACAGATGAGGCACAACTCGATACAGCTCAATTTGATGAATTGTCCGATTTGCTGTTCATTAAAACCTCACCTTTTGAGCTGGCAGAACGCTTAAAAGTCGATGCGCATGCACCCACTGAACATATTTTTCTACTGTATGGCAATGACGTGTATTTAGACCGTTTTAACAGTCTTGAAACGGCAGCCTTATTTGTCGATTTAGGCGTGTACGATGCTGCGTTTATAAGCCTGAGAGATGACCACGTTGCAAAATACCTGATTGGACAAGGCTATGTCAGTGAGCAGCAAATTGATGAATTGCAATGTGCCTTAAATCCTTTGAATTGTGCCGATTTAAATCCAAAACAGAACTATATTGCTTAGTGTGAGTTGAAGACTTAAATTCCAAGTAATCACATCGCAAACCCCATCCTATTCCAAATAAAAACAAGGCGTGCAATAGCACGCCTTGTGGCTTATTTCATTAACAATACACGAATGAATTTTGCTTAAAACGTCACACGTTTATAATCACGATATTCAGGCTTCCAGAAATTAGCCTCAATTGCCTCTCGTAATGCCTCATCACTCATGACAGCTGCAACGCCTGCATCCATTGCTGCTTTTGCGACTCTAAATGCAATAAATTTAGACACCTGCTGAATTTCATTTAAATCAGGCAATAAATCTGCATTTGGATCCTGCAACAATGGTGAGCAGTCCGCCAGCGCATTACTGGATGCAATTAACATACTGTCTGTCACACGTGTTGCCCCTGCAGCGATTACCCCTAAGCCAATACCTGGGAAAATATACGAGTTATTGCATTGGGAAATATTATAAAGTTTGCCCTGATAGTTCACTGGCTCAAATGGGCTACCTGTTGCAATTAAGGCCTTGCCTTCAGTCCACTCCAAAATATCGGCAGGAAATGCTTCAACTTGTGAGGTTGGGTTTGACAATGGCAACACAATTGGACGCTCGCAATTGGCAGCCAAGGTTTTAATCACCTCTTCAGTAAATAAACCCGGTTGCCCCGAAACCCCAATCAATACCGTTGGCTTGGCGTTTTGAATGACGTCCAACAGAGAAATCACACCTTCAGGATTGCCCCAATGTGCAACACGGTCAGGACTTTGTGCCAATTTACGTTGGAAATCGAGCAAGTTTGGCTGATTGCTGGTGAATAAGCCAAAACGATCCACCATATACACACGAGCACGTGCTTCAGCATCGCTTAAGCCTTCCACCACCATTTGCGCCACAATTTGCTCGGCAATACCACAACCTGCCGAACCTGCGCCCAAGAAGGCAATGGTTTGATCTTTCAGTTGTTTGCCTGCAGCCCGTGATGCTGCAATTAAGCTGCCCACAGAAACGGCTGCCGTGCCTTGAATATCATCATTAAAACAACAAATTTGATCACGATATTTGTTTAATAACGGCATGGCATTTTTCTGAGCAAAATCTTCAAACTGAATCAATGCCTTTGGCCAACGGCGTTTCACCGCATCAATCACCTGATCGACAAATTGATAGTATTCCTCACCACTAATACGTGGCTGATTCCAGCCCATATAGATCGGATCATTCAGTAATTGTGGGTTATTGGTGCCTACATCTAAGGTAATGGGTAAGGTATAGGCAGGACTAATACCGCCACATGCTGTATATAAAGACAGTTTTCCAATTGGAATACCCATGCCGCCAATGCCCTGATCACCCAAGCCTAAAATACGCTCACCATCGGTAATCACAATCACTTTGACATTCTTTTTATTGATGTTTTGTACAATATCATCAATATGGGCACGGTCTGGATAGGAAATAAAAATACCCCGATGACGGCGGTAAATATCGGAAAAACGCTGACATGCCTCGCCTACAGTTGGGGTGTAAATAATAGGCATCATTTCACTCAAATGCTGTTCAATCAGGTGATAAAACAGGGTTTCATTGGTGTCCTGAATGTTGCGCAAATAAATATGCTTGTTGATGGCATCGCTAAAAGCAGAATATTGCTGATACGAACGCTGGCTTTGTTCTTCAATATTTTCAATTGCATGTGGAATTAAGCCATGCAAGTTAAAACGGGTGCGTTCTTCTTCTGAAAATGCAGAACCTTTATTTAATAAAGGCAATTCTAAAAGGCCGTTGCCCGCATAGGGAATATATAAAGGACGTTTCTGCTGCAAATTTGCGGTTGTCATTGTTCATCTCATTCTAATCGGTTGCTGATGGCGCATGGATTGAGATGCACCATCTGACATCTGACTAGCTTAGCCCGAATTGCAGCAAATAGGGCATTTAGAAGTTTGATAACCAAATCTGAATGATTTTTATTTCTGATAGCCCATGTTATATAGGCATCGAACCTAATTTATTTGGGTGGTTGCAGTGGTGTCATATCTACAATTAAGCCAGTGAACTTACGCACCAAAGGTAGCACACATAATACGACTGGAAAAGCAAACGCCCACGAAATCATCCAGTTATGCAACCACAGGGTAAAAAATCCCTCAATCCAGCCCAAATTTCGGATCATGTTAATCAACGAAATAATGCCACTCATCAAACATGATAAAAAGAAAGGCATCACCACCGTGGCCCATTTCATGGGTAATTTAGGTACATTGCCAAAAATCATTGCACGTTGTTTCATGCTCCAGCCTTTTCGCCTCACTGAATGCCGCATACTATGCCATGAATTGCTTGCTTAAAGGATGATTTTTCAGGCAATTTGTTCATGCTTAGCTACAATCTCTGAAATTCGATAAAGCATACAATTGCACTCCCCTAAAGCCCCTGAAATTTGCTATATTTAGCGTTTTTCTGCACATCTATTTTTCGACTAAATATGAATACGGCAATACAAGCAGCGCTCGATCATGCAGTGCAATCCCTTCAAGCTGAAGGTGTACTCCCATCTGACTGGAACAATACGAGTAATTTAACCCGTACCAAAGACCGCAGCCACGGTGATTTCGCATCAAATATTGCCATGATTGCCTCTAAAGCCGCAGGCATGAAGCCACGCGATTTAGCCGAAAAAATTCTTGCTGCTCTGCCTGAAGTTGCAGACATCAGCAAAGCAGAGATTGCAGGCCCTGGTTTTATTAACTTCTTTTTAAATGCCGACCAGCGTTTTAGTGTTTTAGATCAAATTCAAGCACAAAAACAACAATTTGGACGCAGCCAAATCAATGCAGAAAAACGCATTCAGGTCGAGTTCGTTTCTGCTAACCCAACCTCAAGCCTACACGTGGGTCATGGTCGTGGTGCTGCTTATGGTATGACAGTTGCCAATTTACTTGAAGCCACAGGTGCTAAAGTTGACCGTGAATACTATGTCAATGATGCTGGCCGTCAAATGGATATTTTGGCGACTTCAACTTACTTGCGTTATTTGGAACTGGCAGGTCAAACGCTGGTGTTCCCCAAAAATGCGTATCAGGGTGACTACGTTAAAGACATCGCACAAAGCATTTTAAAACAGGATGGTGAACGCCATGTACGCCCTGTTGCAGATGTATATAACAATGTGCCTGAAGATGTGCAATATGCGGCAGAACTCGATGCCGATGGCAACAAAGTGGTCTTGTCGGGCGACAAAGAAAAACACATTGATGGTTTGATTTTCAATTCACAAACGCTCTTGGGTGATGATTATCGCGTGTTCCATCAGGCTGCGCTGAATGCTATTTTGGCCGACATTAAAGATGACTTGGGCGAGTTTGGTGTCACCTTTAACCAATGGTTTAGCGAAGCGTCATTGACTGAAAAAATTGATGAAGCTCTGCAAACACTAGATCAACGTGGTTATCTATACGAACAAGACGGCAATATCTGGTTTAAATCGACCGCATTTGGCGATGAAAAAGACCGTGTGGTGAAACGCCGCAATGGTCAAACCACTTACTTTGCTTCAGACATTGCTTATCACCTGAATAAATTACAACGTGGCTACACAGACCTAATTGATATTTGGGGTTCAGATCACCACGGTTATATTTCACGTGTGAAAGCGGCCATTGATGCACTAGGCTACGACTCGAAAAAATTAACGGTACTGTTAGTGCAGTTCGTGAGCTTATGGCGTGGTGGTGAAATGGTACAAATGTCATCCCGTTCAGGTCAGTACGTGACCTTGCGTGATTTGCGTAAAGAAGTCGGCAACGATGCTGCACGTTTCTATTACGTCATGCGCAAATCTGAACAGCACATTGACTTTGACCTAGATTTGGCCGTTTCACAAAGTAAAGACAATGCGGTCTACTATATTCAATATGCTCATGCACGTATTTGTCGTATGCTCGAAAAAGCTGCTGCTACGCAATTGAATTTTAATGCGACAACTGCACGTCAGTTTGCCGCTAAACTTGAGCTAGATGCTGAAACTGAAATTTTAGCCAAACTGGCTGCGTATCCTGAAATTTTAGTACGTGCTGCCAACAGCCACGAACCGCATCAGGTAGGTAACTATTTGAAAGAATTAGCAGCATTGTTCCACGGTTGGTACAATGAGCATAAAGTTCTGAATGATGATGCAGCCTTGACTCAAGCACGCTTATTGCTTTCAGTAAACGTACAACAAGTCTTGCGTAATGGTTTAGAATTATTAGGTGTCTCTGCACCAGAAACAATGTAAAAGCCAAATAAAAGCATAACAAGAGGAAGTCCACGTGTTTGGAAAAACGCAACGCGGTGTATCTGAACGACCGAATAAGCCCAAAAAACCACTAATTCCAACGTGGTTAGGCACACTCGTGGTGATTTTAATCGTGTTGTGTTTTGCTGTAGCCTTAATGCTATGGAAACCGTGGGCACCTGTACAGCCTAAAGGGCAAATCAATTCTGAGCATTATCAGGAAGATACCAACAAAGACTATCGTTTTTATGATTTGCTGCCACAGCAACAGGTTACCCCAATTCCTGAGCAAGCGGTGCCTGAAACACAGCAACAGAATACCGTAGTCATTGTTGAAGCGCCTGCTGCTGTAGAGGCGCCAGCGGCCAGCGAAGCCAATGTTGGTCTGACAGAAATGCCTGCCCCTGTGGTACAAGCCAGCTATATTCTACAAGTGCGTAGCTATACCGACCCAGATGCTGCAGATGCACGTCGTGCCGAAATTATTTTGAATGGTTTATCGGCAGATGTAGTGAAAAGTGTAGAAGGTGGTGAAACTTGGTATCGGGTGATTTCAGGCCCTTATGATTCAGCCGATGCTGCAGTGATTGCTCAGCAAACTTTGCAGCATAGTGGAATTGATTCAATTGTCGTGAAACGCTAAGCCTCATTGTTATCAATCGACCAAAATCAATTAAAAAAAGATGCCTCGGCATCTTTTTTTAGGTCTATAGAACGATGTACTCACAAAAATCATCGCTAGATTTGCATTAACTGCTGCTCACGTTCGCGTGCACGCTGAAATGCAGGACGCTGTTCCACGCGTGCCAAATAAGCCGCAATCTGTGGATAATGATGCCCGGTACGGCTTTGCAATGCTTGGAGCGGGAAACCCATTTGAATATCGGCAAAAGAAAAATCCCCTGCAAAATAATCATGTTTGCCCAAATAATCTTCTAAATAAGCAATATGATCTTTTAAACGAGGCTGAATAAACCCTGCTTTAACACCTGCAGTAATTTTTTGCGCCATTGGTCGAACTAACCATGGCACATGCTGCGGCACATTGGTCATCACCAATTGCATCACTAACAATGGCATTAGCGAGCCTTCGGCATAATGCATCCAGTATTGATATGCTTGCTGTGCTGAAGCCTGCTGCGGTTTAAACTGCCTTTGCGTATCATAATGCTGCTGCAAGTACTCCAAAATGACTGCAGATTCTGCAATGGTCTGCTCTGCATCCGTCAAAATTGGTGCTTTACCCAATGGGTGAATCAGCTTCAATTCATTGGGCGCACTTAAATTGGGCTGACGGTGGTAAAACTTGATTTCATAGTCCAAACCCAGCTCTTCGAGCGCCCACAAAATGCGGAAAGAGCGGGATTGATCAAGGTGGTGTAAAGTAATCATAAACGTCCTATTTTGTTTTTATTACATCTGTTTTAAGTGATTGTTATATCTTCTGTTTCACGCAACATTATAAAAAGGCATGTCCTGCATGCCTTTTTATAAGAGACGGATTCAACTCTAGGTTTAACCCAATTCAGTACGAATTTCCACACTGCGTAACAAGGTTTTCGTCACAGGTGTTTTTTGACAGATATTCAGTACTTTTTGCTGTAATTCTGCATCTAACGCTGCTTCAGTTTGCACACGGCGTTCAATCCACTCCTGCCCTTCCTGATTGGTAAAGAAGTCCGCCTCGACCTGAATTTTGCCAAAATCCAAACCCTTATGCTGTGCATACATACGCAAGGTAATCATGGTGCAAGCGACCAAACTGCTACATAACAGATCATAAGGTGCAGGACCTGCATCTTGACCACCTAACTTTTCAGGCTCATCTACCTTCCATTGGTGCTGACCACTTTGGATCTGACCTTGCCATGCCGTGTCTAAACTGCGTACCTGTGCTGTGCCAATCTTGGCCATAAGATGCTCCCTATAGATTGATATTCCATCATTTATTTTGATGCACGCATTTTTGCGGGGAAAGTCGGCGCTTCTAAACGTGGTCCATCGTAGTCTGGTATTGTGCCAAAACGAGGATCATGATTGACCCATTGCTCACGTGCAATGCTGAGTTCCTCTTGGGTACGACCGACGAGATTCCACCACAACAAAATTGGCGACTCAAAAGGTAAACCGCCCAATAGCAACAGACGCGCACCCGCATGTAAATCTAGCTGAATTTCGGTTAAGCCCGGTTCAAGCACCAGCATATTTTCATCGTTTAATTCATGCCCATGCACAGTGGCTGTGCCTTCCAGCATCATCAAACCATATTCAAATTTAGGATTCAGCGGCAAACGGGTTGTCGTGCTGGTTTCACTATAAATATCTACCCCTAGCAACTCACTATGTACTAATACTGGTGAAGTGGTATTTAAAAATTCACCAACTAAGATGGTAAATTCCACTCCATCTAGCAAAACCACAGGCAAGTCAGGGTAATGATCAAAACGTGGCGCCATATTGCGCTGATCATCAGGTAAAGCAATCCACAGTTGCGCTGTATGCATGTGTGTTTCGGTGTCGGGAGCAACTTCGGTATGTGAAATACCATAACCCGCGGTCATTAAATTAACCTGTTTGGGACGAATCAATTGCTTAGTACCCAAACTGTCGGTATGCATAATGCTGCCTTCAATCATCCAGGTGAATGTTTGCAAACCAATATGTGGATGCGGCCCGACATCTAAGCCTTCACCTTGTGGAAAATTAACAGGACCTGCGTGATCTAGAAAACACCATGCCCCAATCATGCGTTTATGCCGACTCGGTAAAGCACGTTTAATTAAAGTTCCCTGCCCAATTTCAGCACTACGCAGTGGAAATTCCTGTATAAATTGCTTGACGTACTTATCACAATCGTCTGAATTGGAAAGCTCGGTATAATTGCTGTTGCTCATCCTATACCTCTTATATTTCTGTAAATTCCTTGACTATTAAATATAGTAAATCACTAACGAAGAGCAAGATGAAATTTGTTGTTCTGATTTTTATGGTTCAAACTTGAACTACACCTTAAAATATATGGCATAATTTTGACCAAAATTTAAAAAAAATAGAGAAAATACCCAAATTTAGGGAGGTTATTTTTTCTGCATTTTGCGCATAATCCTCACTATAAGTTGTCAATTTGAGTAAATATCGCTATGTCTGTAAAAGCTCGAATGGGGGAACAGACCCGTTCGAAGATTTTAAGCAATCAGGAAGCCTCAGAAAAACTTTTAAAAACAACTGAGTGTGATCTTGAAAACCGACAAGCAATTGAAAAAGCATTGCAGCACCCTGCTGCGCAACTCCCGCCGCAATTTGAAACACATTTTTATCAACACCAGAATTTACATCAGCGTCGTTATTTACGCCAAGTCAATTACATTGGGCAAATGACGTTCCTGCTGTATTTCTTTATCGATTATTTCATCATTCCAGATGTCACTACACTCTCGGCCACACTCCGTCTCAGTGCTGTTGTATTGGCGCTGATTGGCAATTATTTCTGCTTTAAATTGATCAAAGATATTCGCCTGCTAGATTTAATTTTACCGGTCAGCGCCACACTGTGCTGCGGTATTTGGTTCTATATCCTGTCGCAATCACAAAGCCCTTGGATTTCCACTTATGTGTATGCCTCGGTCATTTTTGTGCTCATGGCGAACCTATGTATTCAAGTGCGTTTCCGCCCTGCGGTCTACAATTCATTGGTCATGAGCGTACTCATGTTTTTGGGGGTGATTTCCCTCACCAATTTGCAGGATGCCTTAGTTTTTATGGTGGTGTATATCCCTGTATGTTTGTTGAGTTTGTATATCAGTTGGATCAACACCCTAAATGCCCGCCATCACTTTTTACGCAGTTTGCTGGATGACTGGAATTTTCATACCTTGCAAGCCTTGGCACACACCGATGAACTGACCCAACTCAATAACCGACGTCAGTTTGTACACATGGCAGAACACAAAATTCATGCATGGCCTAAATCTGAATCGGTCTGCTTACTAATGTTTGATGTCGACTTTTTTAAACAAATTAACGATACCTATGGGCACGATATTGGAGATCGGGTCTTACAAAATATTGCAGACATTGCTCGTAAAGAAATGCGCCGCAAGGATATTTTGGCACGCTTTGGCGGTGAAGAGTTTATCGCTCTGCTTAGTGAAACCAGCTTAGATGAAGCACTGATGATTTCAGAACGCTTAAGACAAAAAATTGCTCAGCATGAAATGTGCATAGGAAATAAGTGCTTTAATTTTACCGTGTCGATTGGTGTATCGAGTTTAAAACCGCAACAAACTGACTTACAGCTGTTGATTAAAGAAGCCGACCTCGCACTTTACCAAGCCAAACAAAGCGGACGTAACTGCGTGATCAGTTATGATGTGGGGATGCCTGAGTCCCCTAAATCTACGGTAAAAAAAGAAATTAAATCTTGGATTGTTTAGCAGGCATAAAAAAGAGCACATGGAGTGCTCTTTTTTTATGTGCAAGAGGAAAACTAGCTGCCGCAAGCATCTTGCACCCATTTTAAAAGCCGTGCTTTAAAATGGGCTCATGTCGTAAAACTGGCAAGCAGCAGTGCTGCTTGAAACCCCTAGCTGCCGCGCGCATAGCGCTTGGCGTAATTCAGGCACGAAGCAGTGCTTCGTGAAATCCCTGAATTACTCCCATTCAATGGTTGCAGGTGGTTTAGATGATACGTCATAAACCACACGTGAAACCTCTGCAATTTCATTCATGATGCGCGTTGAAATACGGTCAACCAAATCATACGGCAAGTGTGCGAAACGTGCAGTCATAAAGTCCACTGTTTCTACGGCACGTAGTGCGATTACCCATGCATAACGACGGCCATCACCTACGACACCAACTGATTTTACAGGTTGGAATACTGCAAATGCTTGAGCTGTTTTGTCATACCAGCCACTTGCACGTAATTCCTGCATGAAAATATCATCAGCTAGACGTAAAATGTCTGCATATTCTTTTTTCACTTCACCCAAAATACGCACGCCCAAACCTGGACCTGGGAATGGATGGCGGTAAATCATGCTGTGTGGCAAGCCTAAAGTGGTGCCAAGTTTACGAACTTCATCTTTAAACAAGTCACGTAATGGTTCAACCAATTCAAAAGCTAAATCTTCTGGTAAACCACCCACGTTGTGGTGTGATTTAATCACATGCGCTTTGCCTTGTTTGCTGGCTGCAGATTCAATCACGTCTGGGTAAATCGTACCTTGTGCCAAGAATTTCACGCCATCCAGCTTACGTGCTTCTTCGGCAAAAACTTCAATAAATTCACGACCAATGATTTTACGTTTTTTCTCTGGATCAACTTCGCCAGCCAATGCACCCAAGAAACGCTGTTCAGCGTCGGCACGAATCACGCGAATCCCCATGTTTTCTGCAAACATTTGCATCACTTGATCGCCTTCGTTCAAACGCAACAAACCATTGTCTACAAATACACACGTTAATTGATCGCCAATGGCACGGTGCAATAACGCAGCAACCACAGATGAATCGACACCACCAGACAAGCCAAGTAATACTTTCTCATTGCCAATTTGCTGACGTAATTGTTCTACACGCAAGTCGATAATGTGTTCTGGTGTCCACAAACCACGACATCCACAAATTTGATGTACGAAGTTAGACAGTAATTCTGCACCTTTAGCCGTGTGCGTTACTTCTGGGTGGAATTGAATACCATAGAAACGGCGTGTTTCATCAGAAATCATCGCCACTGGGCAGCTTGGTGTGCTAGCCGTAATTTGGAAGCCTTCTGGAATGCGTGCCACTTTATCGCCATGGCTCATCCAAACGTGCAATTGGTTTTCACGGTCTTGCAAGTTACCAATCAGTTTGTCACGTACCAAAATATCGACTTCGGCATAACCGAATTCATGTACTGAACCCGCTTCAACTTTACCGCCCAGTTGTTCTGACATGGTTTGTAAACCATAGCAGATACCCAGTACAGGTACGCCTAAGTTAAATACAATTTCAGGTGCGCGTGGACTACCCGCTTGGTGAACACTTTCAGGTCCACCCGATAAGATAATACCGTTTGGATTAAATGCACGAATGTCTTCTTCCGACATATCGTAGGCATACATTTCAGAATATACGCCCGCTTCACGAACACGACGTGCGATCAGCTGGCTATATTGCGAACCGAAATCCAGAATCAGGATACGATCTTCAGTAATTTGAGTATTGGTAGTCATGACAAACAACTATAGAAAGGCAAACGAATTAAGCGCGCTATTCTAGCATTTTTCCACGCCTTGCGCACACTATTCAGACAATCCTAAAAATGGCTATTTTTCTTCGTGATATTGCAGTGACCACATACTCTAAGTTTTAAAAGACTATGCATTTTCTATGGCATAAAAAAAGCAACCTTCTTGAAGATTGCTTAAATTGTTGAGCTGATGTGGAAATCAATGACTTACTTTTTTGCTTCCAAAAGATGGTCTAGACTTATTTTGCCTGCACCGTAAAGCATGATGTAGAAGAAACCGCCAGCCAAACCAATATTTTTCATAAAATTCAGCGCATCTTCTGGTGCAGCATGGAATAAAAATGCAGTTAAAAGACTAAAAACACCTAAACCCAAACCCACGACACGTGCTTGTAAACCGAATAGAATTGCCAAACCACCACCAAGTTCTAGCAAAATCACCAAAGGTAGCAATGAACCTGAAACACCCATAGCTTGCATATAGCCCACTGTTGCATCATAGCCTGCAATTTTTCCCCAACCAGATACAATAAATAAATACGCTAAAAAAGCACGTGCAAATAAACTTACAATGGCTTGCACACTTGCTTTTTCGACCACACTTTTTAACACAACATTTGGATTAAACATCAGATCACCTATATTTTTGATTCATTCTTGAAGACAAATACATCTTAGTTTTTTCAAAATTCAGGATAAATACGCATTTAAAAGACATGTTGTTGCATCTATGCAACGAAAAAGAACCGATGTGGCTGGTCTAGCATCCCTAAAATCACTGTGAAAATTATTTACCTTTTCATACTGACTTTCCGCCTGTGGACTGCTAGGATTTGAGCACACTTTCGCTTGTTTTTTCCCATGGAACTGATTGATTTTATATTACACGTCGATGAACATTTGCTCGAATTCATCACCCAATATGGGGTATGGATTTACGCTATTTTATTCCTGATTATTTTTGTAGAAACGGGCTTGGTGGTCATGCCGTTTTTACCTGGCGATAGTTTACTGTTCGCGGCAGGCGCATTGGCTGCATCGACAGGAGTGATGGATCCGTGGATTTTGGGTATTTTATTGTTTACTGCTGCGGTACTCGGTGACACCCTGAATTACCACATTGGTAAATATATTGGTCCACGGGTTTTTGAACTGGAATCACGTTTTATCAATAAAAAACATTTGATCGAAACCCAGAAGTTTTTTGAGCGACACGGCGGAAAAACCATTATTTTTGCGCGTTTTGTGCCTTTTGCGCGTACCTTTGCGCCCTTCGTGGCGGGTGCAGGCAGCATGAATTATAAATACTTCCTGACCTATAACGTGATTGGCGCTTTTTGCTGGATCGCGTCGTTTATTACACTCGGTTATTTGTTTGGCAATATGCCAATAGTGAAAGACAATTTCACCCATTTAATTTTCGGCATTATTATTTTAAGTGTCTTGCCTGGAGTGATTGGTTTTATTCGCCAAAAACTCAAGAAAAAACCTGCTTAAGTTGTGTAATTCTTTGGGCATGCCTGTTACAGCGCTGCCCTCATACATTCAAAACAGGTGAGATGATTGCTCAACTCACCAAAAGTCTCTAAATCTTTAGAAAAAACGTGCCACCACAGGCAGCATACACACCACCAACAGCAAAGCCGAGCCTTTATATAACAGATCTGCCGTCACTTTATTGGTTTCTCGCGCCAAAACTGCTCGCCCAAAAGACATCCAAAATAACGCTGTTGGCAATAAAATCAGACCAAATAAGACATAGACCATAGCAAAGTTGGTCGGGTTATCCCACGTTTCTGTAGGAAAAATACCTGCAGCAAATAACAAGGCTTTTGGGTTTTTAAAAGTCGAAAAAAATAATTGTGCAGGGCGAATGGCAGAGTGTTTTTGACAATGTTGCTCTAAATGTGACTGCTTCCATAAATGAAAAGCCATCCAAAACACATAGCCTGCGCTTAAAACATGCAGTATATCAATTAAATAAGGCCAAATTGGCGCACTCAAATGAATGAATAACGCCCACAGACTAATGGCATACATATAACCAAAAAACTCTGCGGGAATCAGCAGACTGGTTTTGGCAATGCCTTGTTGGTGGGCTGAGCTTGCCAATAGCGCATTGGTCGGGCCAGGAATCATCAAGACCGCAATCATTGCTAGGACAAAGAGCCAACTTTCAATCATAAACACCAGAGCATGCAAATCAAAAATAGGAGCACACCTTATATGAAAGCCATTGAAAATGACAAGTTTTTCTATCTGGCAGGACTGACCCAAGGGTGTAAATAGAACAGAAAATAAAATTAAGTTTTTGTTTTTAAAATATTAGATTGAGATCAACCTTGAATTATCTTGCTACATTTTTTAAGCAATGGTGCTGCACAAATGGCAGCACCATAGACAAAATATTCGCAAATCCTAAAATTTAAGATGTTACAGGTTTGGGCTTAACAATAATCGGGCAAGCTTTAAATTTTGCTGCTTGCACAATGGCTTCTTGCTCACCTAAAAGACGTGCCAATTCTGTTCTTTTGGTATTGGATGACTGTCCCATATTGACAGAAACACTCGGTGCAACGCCCCAACCGCCACGGCTGCCCCAACCACCGCCTAAACCGATACCCACACCAACACCTGTACGTTTCGGTGCTTCAACACCGCTTTCAATATATTGCTGAATACGGTTATATTCGCTTTGTAATTGTTGGCAATTCAAAGCCTGATAATGTGTAGGCGACACATAGCTAGGTTTCACTGTGGTCGCACAAGCCCCTAGCAATAAACTACTTGCCGCGACAAGACCAATTGCAAATGTTTTCATGTCTACCTCTGTATCACGCTTGCTCAATTTCATTGAACAATGATTGATAGGCCTGCGTCAATTTATGATCTGTTGCCAAATGAATTAATGGCAAATTTTTATGATGTGATTCTTTCATCAACACCGAAGGCGGTAACATACTATTCAAAACAGGCAAACCTTCATCTTTGAGTTGCTGCACCACTTCACGCGGTAACTTGGCCTGTGCCTGATATTGATTCACCACAATGCCTTCAATTTGCAAGTTTGCATTATGGTCATCCTGAGTTTCCAACACATTTTCAATCAGGCTTTGCAAAGCGCGTTTAGAAAAGACATCGCAGTCAAATGGAATGAGCACCCGATCTGCAGCAATTAATGCCGATAAGGTAAAAAAGTTAAATGCAGGCGGGGTATCAATAAACACGCGGTCATATTGATCGGACAATTGTTGCAAGGCATCGCGCAGCTTATAAATTTTATGTTTCGATTCAAGTGCATGTGCCAAGCCGCCCAATTGCGGACTCGCAGGAATCACATCCAAATTTTTAAATGGCGATTGATGCACATAAGCTTCTAAACCTTTGCTGCGGTTTTTTAAAATTGAGCCCAAAGCATTGCCCAGTAAACCTTTGGATTGGTTTGCACCCAACACTTCTTCAAAATAATTTTCGATGTTGGGCTCAAGCGCAGGCTTGTCGGCAGAATAAGTAGCATCATCACCCAACAAATATTGGCTGGAGTTGGCTTGCGGGTCGAGGTCAATCACCAATGTTTTTAAACCCTGATGCGCACTGATTGCAGCCAAATTGACGGTAATACTGGATTTTCCAACACCACCTTTCTGATTAAACACCACACGTGTGCGCATTGCCGCCCCTCTTTTCAATTTTTGTTGTGACATCACTTCAGTTTAACTGAGCTGTAAATATTCTTGCCGAATTATGTCTAACAATTCACCAGTGCTCAAATATGCAGCCAATCTTTTGCCAATATTTACATACATTCAATGCTCGTGAGTTCACACCCACGAGCAACATCCACAATAAGATCTGCTGACTTAGCCAAAGCTTGGCTTTAACATCACCAAACCTAAAATGGCAAAAAATGCGATTAAGGCTAAGCCCCAACCAACACGGCGTTGAATCAACAAAATACTGTCATCTTTTTTATACGCTTTGATTAAAGATGACAGCATCACCAAAAATAAAATAATTTTGGCATAAAACCATGTTTCGACTTGAAAGTCTTTTAAAAACAAAGCAATGACACCTGTCACCACAATCAGCGTCAGTGCCGAGTGTTGCAATGCCACAAAGACTGTCCACGCTTTAGGATTAGGCGAGTTATTTTGTGTGCCCTTAAACAAAGTCATGGCACGCACAAACAGCACCAATAATAATAAAGCCGCCGCAGCAACGTGAATGGTATTCAGCATTCCTAAATTTTCCATTTATTTCATTCCATTACGATGTTTTTGGTGCGTGGGCGCATTCTGGGCTGCTGGTGTCTTGTCCCTGCCATTCAGATGCAACAAAGGCATGAATCGCCAGTGCATGAATTTTATTTGGCGCAAGTAAGTCACCTACAGCAGCATAAATTTTTTGATGGCGTTGTACAGCGCGTAGCCCCTGAAAATCTTCACTCACCATCACCACTTTAAAATGCGACTCTTTACCCGGGAAATAACCGCCATGTCCTGCAGATTCGTTCACCACCTCTAAATGGCTTGGATTGAAAACGGCTAAGCGTTGTAGCAACTGTTGTTCTAAGCTCATGCTTGTATTTCCCCGAATGGTTTTAAAAGCTCTCTGAAGTATAACGTGTTCTGTGTGATTCGCAGCATCTTGCCGTGAGGATTCTTCGATTTACGATTCGCACCACTTTTCGTTATGAAATTTAGGCTGATGACTGCTGTTTTTTCTAAAAATGTTGTTTATTTATTCAGTCAGTACAACGATATGCAAAAAATGATTGACCCTATTTTTGCATCATGTATTATACACCGCATGCGGGAATAGCTCAGTTGGTAGAGCACAACCTTGCCAAGGTTGGGGTCGCGAGTTCGAGTCTCGTTTCCCGCTCCAGAATTTCAAAAGCCTCAGTCGAAAGATTGAGGCTTTTTTTGTTGATTTTATTCAATATTTTTCTTCATAAGAGATCTTTATTCTAAAAAAAGTAAGTTTACAAAAGTGCTCTTTCAAAACTGTGAACAAAAAACCGTGTAGATGATGCTCCAGAGTATCAATCATACAAAATAAAAAAAACTCCAAAACAAAAGATAGTATTAGCTACTACTAAGTGGCTTATGTTAAACAAGATCAGCTTGCCTAAATCCTAAATATTGATGCCGCGGAGCCTGTTAATAATTTCTGTCATTGCTTCTTAATAAAAAAGCAACTAATATGCTTCTTATACCACCAAAAAGCAATAAATATGTCTACACTAAATGAGTCTTTACTACAGCAAGTCAAAAAAAGACGAACCCTATTGGGTTTAAAGCAAGTTGATATGCAATCACGTACAGGCATTTCAAGACAGCAGTACCAAAAACTGGAAAGTCAAGGCAATCCTCGATTAGATACCTTAGAAATTATTGCGGCAGGACTAAATGCTCAACTGATGCTCATCCCAGATGATAAGGTTCATTTGATTAGACAATTATTGAATGATGAAATTAAAGTCACTATTGAAGATCAAGATGACTTAATGTCTAACCCATGGAAAGGTCTTCTCGGAGGAGAGGAACCATGAATACTGTTGCAGTCCTGAAATTAACATTACATCACGTTGTCGTTGGATACTTGGCAGGATTTCAGAGCGGAAAAAATATTCTGGTTTTCACAGATTCTTTTCACTTGGATCAGCAACGTCCGACCTTGAGCTTGCTTACTTCCCCTTTATATCCTCAAGCGGATAAGATTTTAGAAAAGACCTATGTTACACATCAGCGCTTACACCCCTTGCTATCAAATCTGCTACCAGAAGGTGCATTACGCGAACTGATTGCACAAAGCCTCAAAGTACATATAGACAATGAATTTCAGTTATTGGCAGATTTAGGTCATGATTTACCTGGAGCACTGATTGCGACTCCATTAGATCCAGAAGAAATTCCAGATGAAATAAAATTCAAACTGCAGATCTCGAATCCAGATCAAATTTTAAAGCAAGAGATTCGAACAGATAATAAGTTTTCCTTGGCCGGCGTCCAAATGAAGTTTTCCATGAAAGCCAAAGATGGGCGTTTTACACTAGCACAGGCAACGGAAACGACTCTACTCGGGGACTGGATTATCAAAACTCCTTCTACCAGACATGCTTTTGTTCCGCTGAATGAATACTCTATGATGATCCTTGCCAAAATGGTCGGAATAGATATCCCAGAGATTCGTTTGGTAGATATGGCACTCTTACAAGACCTTCCACCATTAAATCTACCCCAAGAGCAATATGCTTTTGCAATTAAGAGATTCGATAGGCAGAGTACTGCTAATACTACAGAGCTTATTCATATTGAAGATTTTGCTCAGATCTTTGGTTCATATCCACACCAGAAATACAGCACCACAAATTATGAGCAGATCGGTAAGATCATTTATCACTATTCAGATAACAAAATTTTTGATATTCAGCAATTTGCCAGCCGTTTACTCGTCAATATTTTACTCGCCAATGGAGATGCACACTTAAAGAACTGGAGTATGATTTATCACGATAAAACAACGCCAAGATTATCCCCTGCATACGATATATTGATGACAAGTGTATATATTGAAAATGAGCGTCATTTCGCCTTAAATCTTGCCAAAAATAAAGATTGGTATTTAGCTGAGATGAAACACTTTGAACAATGGGCTGAAAAAGTCGGTGTTCCATGGCGTGTTATTGAAAAACAACTTCACGCGATCATGGACAAAGCACGGTCGGTATGGCCAGTGCTATTACTAGACTTACCTATGATTTCTGTTCATAAAGAAAAATTAAGAGAACATTGGAAAAAATTGCATCCGGACTTTCAGATACTTACAGATGATTAGGGTAATCTGAAACCAAACTAAAATTTCTCAAACAAGTTCATCACGTCATTTTCCGTCAGTTTCGCTTCGCCTTCATGATCTGTACTTAGAATAGAGTGTGCCAGTTCTGCTTTATTTTGCTGTAAGGCAAGAATTTTTTCTTCTATGCTTTTATTAGTAATCAGCTTATAGACAAATACCGGCTTGTCCTGTCCAATCCGCCATGCACGATCTGAAGCTTGATCTTCAGCAGCAGGGTTCCACCATGGATCATAGTGAATGACCGTATCTGCGGCAGTTAGATTCAAACCGACCCCTCCTGCTTTCAGACTGATTAAAAATACCGGCACTTGTCCAGACTGAAACGCTGTAATGACTTCATCTCGCTTTTTGGTCTTTCCAGTCAGCTTCACATAGCCAATTTCTGCGTGATGGAACTGTTGTTCAATCAGTTCCAACATTGAGGTAAACTGAGAGAAGATAAGAATTTTTCGCCCCTCTTCCACCATTGGAACGACCATATCCATCAACTGTTCAAGTTTGGCAGAATGCGCCTGCCCAATTTTCACTGAATCCAGCTTTAGTAAGCTAGGATGGCAGCACACCTGACGTAGCTTCAGTAAGGCATCTAAAATTTGAATTTGACTACGTTTAAAGCCTTTTTCTGCCACAATTTTCTGAATGCTTGCCTGCATCGTGGCACGAACAGCCTCATATAACTTGGATTGCTGGTCATTCATGTCAATATTGACTTCAATCGTGGTTTTTTCAGGCAATTCCTTGGCAACGTCAGTTTTCAAGCGACGTAAAATAAAGGGTTTAATGCGGTTTACCAACTTTTGCCTTAACTGCTGATCACCGCGTTTTTCAATAGGATAGCGGTACTTTTTATTAAAGATTTCTTGTGAATATAAAAATCCTGGCATCAGGAAATAAAATAGTGCCCACAGCTCACCCAAATGATTTTCCATAGGTGTACCGGTTAGACATAGACGATGTCGCGCTGTTAATTGCCGTACTACCTGTGCAGCTTTGGCGCGCGGATTTTTGATATTCTGCGCCTCATCCAAAATGAGTTGATGATATTCATATTGCTTTAGTTGCTCTTCATCTCTCGCCAGAAGCGGATAGGTGGTTAACACAATATCATAGTGCGGAATCTGCTCAAAATACTGATGGCGATCGGGCCCCTGTAGCAGCAATACCTTGAGCTCTGGGGTAAATTTCTCCGCTTCTTTGAACCAGTTATGCATCAGCGATGTGGGTGCAACAATTAAGGCGGGACTATCCTGCAAATATCCAGCCTGCTTTTCCATGAGTAAATGGGCTAAAGTTTGTGCTGTTTTCCCCAAGCCCATATCATCTGCCAGAATCCCGCCATGCTGGGTTTCCCTTAAAAACTGTAACCAGCCTAAGCCCTGCTGCTGGTATAGACGCAACTCCCCCTGAAAACCTTGTGGTGTTGGCAGTTGTTGCTGATAGCCTTGTTTGAATTTATGTACAAATTTCTGCAGGCGATCACTGACCTGCCATGTCATCCCAAGATTATGCTGCAATTCTAATAATTGACTCGCATCATAGCGATCAATACTGCGCTCTTCTTGCTGTAAAATGCTCTGCAGATGCAATAATACCGGCTTAATATCCCTAGCGGATAGCGCCAAATCAGGTTGATCAACTGCAGTTTTCACGGTGAAAATTTGACTGTCATGCAGATGAATAAAAGTCCGCGGATCAAGTAAATCAGGATTTACTCGCACCAAAGCTACGAGCGCATCAAGTAAATTATAAGAATTGCCTGCACTGTCTTGAACCGTCGCCCCGATATTGAACCAGTCCTGCTGGCCTTCAGATTCAGTGATAGAAATCTTTAAATTTTCAACATATTGCAGGTTAAAGGGGCTGTTTTCCAGATGCTCTATCTGCCAGCCCATCAACTCAATTTGATTGATGGGCATCAGCTGTTTGATCCAGTCTCCATAGAAAGCAAAAACCATAGAATCGAGACGTTGTTTATCCAGTTTTAATTGCTGGTCATAACTAAGATCTTTCACCCACTTCAGTGATTCGACCAATAGCTGTAAACGCTGGATTGACTGTTGTTCCTGAACTAAGTCCCGAAGCTGTCGCACCATTTTGTCATGCTGCTCACCAATGAAACTGTCACCTGATGTACCTGCTTTAATTCGCCCGCCTGCATAGGAGAATTCAATTTCAGCACAAACAGACTCTTCCCATTTCCAATCAAATTTATCTAAAACACCGAAGCGTAAAATTGGCTGGGGACTACCCTCAAGGACATCAATATGCTGAATAGACTCGGGCTGAGGCAGATTTTTCACGTCTGAATATTGATGAGTCAGTTTCTCAAACTCTGGCAAGAGCATAGATGGAAGATCAGGCATCTGTAAAAAATGGTACAGAAGATTTGCCGTATATTCACCATATAACTGGCCCACCGTGTTCTGTTGAATATCCACATAACACGGTGGCTGGCTAGCGAGAATTTGGATATGTGGATTTGATTTTAAATCGAGTCGAATATCACCATTGACCAATTCAATATTTAAATGCTCTGTCTGTTTGTTTACACCTTGTTGCCAGATCAGTTCGATGTGATAGCCTTGTTCTGACCATTGAAGTGCAGTATGGCTCTTTTTTTGCCAGTACACATCGCCACTTTGAATAAAAGATTTGAAATGCTCCAATAAAATTCCGGAGATATCAAGATTGCTTTGATAAAAACGTTCGTCACTGTTTATTTTGGCATAATAATAAATCTGGTTAAATAATTGTCGTTTTTGTTCAGGTAAAGTCAGATGCTTTCTGGTGATATTTTCATATTGGGTATAATAACTTTCCCCCGCAATTGAGCCGTTTTTATTGCGTCTGGCCTTCTGAACATCAACTGTCAATTTCTTTAAGCTGACAGACTGATCTAACAGGTAAATTAAATAATTGTTTGTTTTGACAGATTGCTCTGGTTCAGTCTGTTGTAAATACCGTTTAAAATCATTCAACCAGCGCTGTGCCTGATCATCCCCCCGTAGGCGTTTTGCGATTCCCTGCGGGGATTGAGAGTCAGCATAACGCTGCTGAAATTCCTGGCGATATTCCTGAAAGAATAACCGCGCTAAAGCAGCAGCATGTTTACAGTTATATCCAACCGGACAAGTGCAGTCGTCATCGATTAAACGGTCTTTTTGGGGATTATAGGTAATTGCAGTATCGTAATAATCTGTCCCTTCAATTTGGGCATACATCGTAACCCCGTCTTTTTCCTCAAAGAACTCAATCGTTTCCCTATCAATGCGTTTAGCATAGCTAAGACTGCGCTGAAGAGTTGCTGTACTAAAGCGAGATAGAAAATTGATCAATGAGGACATAATTACCAGACACTAAAAATGTTTATACAATTATAACGAACAAAGGTGTCATTTCAGAATAGTAGCCGAACGGCCCAACCTGAGCATAACTTGGATTCACTCAAAAGGAATATTGTAAATAAAGACTACTTTTTGCATAAACATTCAAAGCCAAACCTCAATATGTCTACATCATCACAGCATGCATTTCCCACACATATTGACTGCGCATCAATTGCTTTAATTGTTTAAGGTCTTGATATTTTTCCAGTATCTCTTGCGCTCGAGCCAGTTTTTGTTGAACATGTCGATAGTCTTGCTCATATTTTCGATACAAATCCTGCACTTTAATTTTACGGTTAGAATATAAAAACTGACTCCAATTAAAAGAGTAAATAATGTCATCTACTTGCATTTGCAAAGTTTCTAACTGTTCTTCTAAAAGCAGGTTATACGCTTTTAATTGTTGATTGGCGAAAGACAAATTATGCTGCTGACCCAGCTGAATTTGCAAATTTAACAATGTCAATAAATCATTGGCTTCATAAGCCTGATTGGCTTGCTGCATCAATACGGTTTTTTCTTGTTTTTTCTGCTCATCTTGCTCACGATCTGGGTGAATCCACGCTGTAATTTTTAAGTAAATCGCTTTAATGGACTGATTTGCTAGTTTCTTGGCTTCTTCACGCTGTTGCTGTTTTTTTGCTGCTTTGGCTTTTTCACGGGCAATTTGCTGTTCGGCAAAAGCTTTTTGCGCACTACTCAACTGACTTAAAAAATCCAGCTCCTCTTGTTCTTGCATTTTTTGTTCAAATTTTTTTATAAAGTCATCTAAATCTAATGGATCATGCTGAAAATCAAAAAAATCTAGATCTAGGTCATATTCTTCACAAAGAAAATGCTTCAAACTTTCTAGCTTGAGCTGTGCCAAGCGCTCTTGTTCAGACTCATCATGTTCAAAACTATTTTGTTCACATTGTTCAACATTTTCGTCTTCTGACTCTGTTGCTGTTTTAGCTTCAGATCTTAAATCCACATCATCTGTGTCTAGCAATTCAATATGATGCCCATAACTGTTCAGCAATTCTGTTAAAAACTGAACTTGTTCGGTAGACATCTGCTGCGAATCCAAAAGTTGTAAACTGAGTTGCTCAATTTTTTGATCCAGCTTAGTTTGCTGGGCTGCCGTCATTTTTTGCTGTTTTTGCTGAAGCAATTGTTGAATTTGCTGAAATATAACTTCACGCAATTGCGCATAAGTCGGTAAAATTTCACGGCTGGCACGTGCCTGAATATCGGCTTGTGCGGTCTGCCATTCATTCAAACGTAGCTGTTCCTGCTCAATTTTTTGGCATAGTTTCTGAAATTTTTTCTGTGGCGCAGAAAGTTTCTGCTCTGGCTCTAAAGTACTTTTCTGTAATTCCATCTTCAATCATATCGAACACATAAGTCTGAGCCGTATTTTAACCAACTTCTTACTCAAGAAAAAACACCCTTGCCCATCACCACATCTTTTCTCATCCATAGTCTTTGACCTGAAACATCTTCAAGCAATTGATCTTCCATTCTATACAGCACATTACACACAGTTCGATTATCATAGGCAGCAATACGATTTTTCCAAATATTTAGGACAATACATGAGCGCATTCACCTGTTTTAAAGCCTATGACATTCGCGGAAAATTGGGCACAGAACTCAATGAAGAGATTGCCTATAAAATTGGTCGTGCTTACGGACAAATTTACCAACCTAAAACCGTTGTAATTGGCTGCGATATTCGCCTTAGCAGCGAAGGCTTAAAGCAGGCCACCATTCGTGGTTTAAATGATGCAGGGGTCAATGTGCTCGACTTGGGAATGACAGGCACAGAAGAAGTCTATTTCGCAGCTTTTCATTTAGACGTGCAAGGTGGCATTGAAGTAACTGCCAGCCATAACCCCATGGACTACAACGGCATGAAACTGGTACGTGAAAATGCACGTCCGATTAGTGCCGATACCGGCCTAAAAGACATTCAGGCTTTGGCAGAATCGGGCGAATTTACCCCAGTTGAGCACAAAGGTAGCACTCAAAGCTACAATATTTTGCCTCAATTTATTGACCATTTAATGACGTATATCGAGCCTAGCAAAATTCGCCCAATGAAACTGGTCATGAATGCAGGCAATGGCGCTGCAGGACATGTGGTCGATGCGATTGAGCAAAAATTCAAAGACCTGAATATCCCTGTTGAGTTTGTCAAAATTCACAATGATGCCGATGGTACTTTCCCCAATGGTATCCCGAACCCAATTTTAGTGGAAAACCGTGATAGCACCCGCAATACCGTATTAGAGCATCAAGCCGACATGGGCATTGCGTGGGATGGTGACTTTGATCGCTGTTTCTTGTTCGATGAAAAAGGCCAGTTTATTGAAGGCTATTATATTGTCGGCTTATTGGCACAGGCGTTTTTGCTCAAACAAGCAGGCGAAAAAATTGTGCATGACCCGCGCTTGGTCTGGAATACCTTCGATGTGGTCGCACAATATCAAGGTGAAGCGATTCAATCTAAATCTGGGCATGCCTTTATTAAAGATGTGATGCGTGAGCACAATGCCGTTTACGGCGGTGAAATGAGCGCACACCACTATTTCCGTGATTTCGCCTATTGTGACAGCGGCATGATTCCATGGCTATTGGCGGTTTCGGTATTGTCTGAAACAGGACAATCGCTATCAAATCTAGTCGAAGAAATGATTGCCAAATTCCCATGTTCAGGGGAAATTAACTTTAAAGTGGCCGATACTCAAGCCACCATCCAAAAAATCTTTGAGCATTATGCTAGCCAAAACCCAGCAATTGACCAAACCGATGGCGTGAGTCTTGACTTTGGGGCATGGCGTTTTAATGTGCGTGCGTCAAATACCGAGCCTTTATTGCGCTTAAATATTGAAAGCCGTCGTGGCCACAATCCACGCCCGATGCAGGACTATGTGGATGAGTTGACGCAACTCATTCAAGCCTAATCTGAAAAATCAAAGCAATATAAAAAATGGGAGTCAAAACTGACTCCCATTTTTTATGCCCTAAACTTTGTGGCTGAGTGTATGGCTAGAATGATTAATTTTGACGATAACCATTCGGATTCTGCTTTTGCCAGTTCCAGCTATCAGTCAACATATCTTCTAGGCCATATTGTGGAGTCCAGCCCAGTTCTTGCACGGCGCGGCTATTATCTGCAAAAGAGGTCGCAACATCGCCTTCACGACGTGGTGCAAACTCAAATGGAATCTGCACACCATTGACCTGTTCAAAAGTATTTTTGACTTGCAGCACCGAAATCCCATTACCCGTACCAATATTCCAAGCACGGCAACCCTGGGCAGTCAAACGGTTATTCAAGGCACATAAATGCGCATTGGCCAAATCGACCACATGAATATAATCTCGCACGCCTGTACCATCTGGCGTGGCATAATCCTGCCCAAAAATTGACAGTTTTTCACGACGTCCCACCGCCACTTGGGTGACATAAGGCATTAAATTATTTGGAATACCTTGTGGGTCTTCGCCAATGCAGCCACTTTTATGTGCCCCCACAGGATTAAAATAACGTAATAGCGCAATCGACCAACGTGCATCGGCAAGGGCTGCTTTTTGTAAAAGCTGTTCTACAATCAGTTTGGTATAGCCATAGTTATTGCTTGGCATACCCGTTGGCATCTCTTCATGTAACGGCGAAATATTGGCTTCATCATATACTGTAGCCGATGAACTAAACACCAGTTTAAACACATGCGCGCGTTGCATCGCCTGGATCAAGCTAATTGAACCCGCAATATTGTTATCAAAATAGCTCAGTGGAATTTGTTGGCTTTCTCCCACTGCTTTGAGTCCTGCGAAATGAATCACTGCATCAATTTGATGTGCAGCAAACACAGCATCCAAAGCAGCAGCATCACGAATATCACCCTGAATAAACTGCAAGGTTTTGCCCGTCAGTTGCTGCACCCGCGCCAATGACTCTGCCGAGCTATTGGACAAATTATCTAGCACCACCACGCTGTGCCCTGCATTCAGCAACTCGACACAGGTATGTGAGCCAATATAGCCCGCACCGCCTGTTACTAAAACATTAGCCATCTATTTTTCCTAATAAAATTTTTAATAAACCTTGAGTCGATGCATCGAGTGCCGATAAATCCTGTTGCTGCCCATTTAAAATAGGCAAAAGCTGATTGGCAATTTCCTTACCTTTTTCTACGCCCCATTGGTCAAAGGGATTGATATTCCACAGCACCGATTGTACAAAGACTTTGTGTTCATACAAAGCAATCAACATGCCTAAGCTATACGGATTGAGTTCTTGCAATAAAATACTGCTACTTGGCTGATTACCACTGTACTGCTTATACGCAGCTAAGCCATCTAATTCCTGCTGATCTAATGCCTGATTGCCAAAGGCCAAAAGCCGCGACTGTGCCAAGCAATTGGACAAGGCCAAATGATGCTGCTCCACCAAAGCCTCAGCATTTTCCGCATAGGTAAATTGATTGGCATTATAACGCTGCACAGGGGCAATAAAATCACAGCTGACCGCATGTGTCCCTTGATGCAACAATTGATAGAACGCATGCTGTGCATTCGGCCCGACCTCACCCCAAACAATCGGGCAAGTGTCCAAGCTCACCGCCTCGCCATTACGCTGAATCGACTTGCCATTCGATTCCATTTCTAATTGCTGTAAATACGAAGCGAAGTATTTTAAACGTCCATCATAAGGCAAGACCGCATGAGTCTGAATATTCAGGAAATTATTATTCCACACCCCCAGCAAACCCATCAGCACTGGGATGTTCTGATCAAATGCAGCCGTTTGAAAATGCTGATCAACCGCATGTGCACCTGCTAAAAACCGCTGAAAACCCGCAACGCCAATGGTCAGGGCAATCGGTAAGCCAATACACGACCATAACGAATAGCGACCACCCACCCAATCCCACAGCAAGAGCTGATTTTCAGGACAAATGCCCCAAGCGGTCATTTTATCTGCTTTGGTGGATACCCCAATAAAGTGATGTTTCAGAATTTGCGCATGTGTACCCAAGGCCTTTTCTAGCCATTGTTTCACGGTCTGTGCATTGGATAAGGTATCAATGGTGCCAAAAGACTTGGAGGAAATAATAAACAAAGTGGTCTCGGGACGCAGACGATGCAGCAATTCGGATAGCTGACTGCCATCCATGGTAGACACAAAATGTACATTCAGTGGTTTTTCAGTTGCCACTTTAAAATCAGATAAGGCTTGGGTCACCATCAAGGGGCCTAAATCTGAGCCACCCACACCAATATTAACCACATCCTGAATCACTTCACCCGTGGCACCACGGTATTGGCCTGCATGGATTTTTTCCACCAAGGCATACATACGCTCAAGCTGGGTATGGACTTGCTCAGTCAATGCAGCGTAGGCATCGCTCTGTTCGGAAGCGCTTGCTGCTGTGCTAGGCGCAGGCAAACGCAAGGCCCAATGCATCGCATCGCGCTGTTCGGTATAGTTGATTTTCTCTGAGCCCGTTGTTGCCGTTGAAAATAAACGTCCAATCCACTCAGCAAGCTGACTCTGCTGTGCAAACTGAACCAGGGTCTGCAACACCTTGGCATCAATCCGATGCTTGCTATAGTCAAACAGCACACTGTCCAAAGCCACCGAGAAACGCTGAAAACGCTGCGGATCTTGAGCAAACAGCTGATTTAAATGCAGCTGCTGAAACTGATGCTGCAATTGTTGTAACTGCGACAAGGCATTGTCATTTTGGGAAATCGAGTTTTGCGTCTGTGGCATTGTGCTACGAATCATTAGCGACCGACTCCCATATAGGCAAAACCTTGTGCTTTCACAAATTCAGGATCATAAATATTACGACCATCCAAAATCAGCGGATGCTGCATCTGCTGCAACAAAGTTGGATAATCCAAACTCCAATATTGTTTCCACGCGGTCAGCACACATAATGCCGATGCACCTTCTACCGCTTGATATTGGTCTGCGCATAAAATCAGATCATCACGCTGACCATACTGTGCCACAATTTCAGGCAATGCTTGTGGGTCATGCAATTTGACCGTCACACCCTGCGCCCACAACGCAGGCAACATCACATGAATTGGAGAATGTTGCACCCGTGCAGTATTTTCTTTAAAAGCCGCGCCCCAAATCGCCACAGTTTTGCCGTTTAAATCGCCCTGATAATAATTCCACAACTTTCTAAACAAGAGTTCTTTTTGTTGTTCGTTAATGTCCCAGACCTGCGCCAACAGCTGACTTTTCACCCCTGTGGTGGATACGGTACTGGCCAGAGTCTGAATATCATGGCTAAAGTTTTCACCACCAAACCCCGCACCAGGGTACATATACGATGCACCAATACGGCTATCTGCCGCCATACCCTGTCGCACATGTTCAATATCAATCCCGAGTTTTTCTGCCACCACCGCCAAGTCATTGATATAACTGATACGGGTCGCCAACATGCCTGAAATACTCAGTTTGGTAAATTCTGCATCCAACACGGGCATAAACAGATATTGCTGTGCACGTGGGAATAAGGGGCGGAGTAATTCTTTGAGTTTGACTTGCGCACGTTCATTTTCACAACCCACCGTGAGTTGCTGTGCACGGGTCATACTTTGAATGGCATTGCCCTCTTGAATCATGTCGGGCAAATAAATCCAGTCATCTTGTGGCAAGATTTTTTGCAGGCGCTGTGTGCCATTTAAACCCAAAGTCGAGGCATTGATCATCAGTTTAGGGTGAATGATCGGACGTTGTTGCAACTGCCCCAAAACAGTTAAGGCGTGAGCTTCTTCAGTCGGGTTCAAACTGAGTAGATACACATCAACGTCTAAAGGCAATGCAGCAAAATCACAATAGTGTAAAAAGCCCTTGCTGCATTGTTGTTGTAATAACAGGCTCAAGGCTTGGTCTTGAAAGCTGAGATGTTGCTGTTCTAGTGGATGGGCAGCATCCTGAAAGATATCGCACCAATAGACTTGATGCCCACATTCTGCCAAGAGTGCAGACATCACGCCTGCATAGAGGGTTTTTCCAAAGACTGCGACTTTCAAAATGTGTTCCTGCGTATTGGTTGATGCTGTTTATTTCACGTGGGTTCCTCCCTTTTTTAAAGGGAGGTTAGGAGGGATTTTTACATTTCATCCTTTCCTACATCATATATGAATAACTTTTCAGGTTTTTTAATCCCCCTCAATCCCCCTTTGAAAATGGGGAAGTTCACACTAGCAAAGGCTTTATAATGGATGTTCCACCATGAGCAAGAATTTAAGCACTGCTTTAAATTTTCGCACATAAAATCAATTTTATAATGAGCACCCCTCTCTTTTTTAAAGAGAGGTTGGGAGAGATTTTCAACATTGGAAGTTTTCACCATATTTGGCTCTCCTTTTTTTAATCCCCCTCAATCCCCCTTTTTCAAAGGGGGAAGTTCGCACTAGCAAAAGCTTTATAATGGATGTTCCTCCCTGAGCAAGAGTTTAAGCACTGCTTTAAATTCTTGCGTAAGAAGAGAGGCTAGGAAAGATTTTCTAATCTTTCCTCCCTCAACCCATCCTTAAGATTCAATCTTTAATTCTTGAATCATGGCTTTAAAATCATCCCCTAATTTTGGATGATCCACCCCATAATGCAATACCGCTTTTAAATAGCCTAACTTACTGCCACAATCAAAAGTCTGACCTTGCATACGGTAAGCTTCCACCACACTATTTTGTTGCAACATGGCAATCGCATCGGTCAATTGAATTTCATTACCTGCCCCTTTAGGGGTGTTTTCGAGCAAAGTCATAATTTCTGCAGGCAAGACATAACGCCCCACTACCGATAAATTAGAAGGTGCCGTGCCGACTGCAGGTTTTTCGACAATGCCCTGCATCACGGTACTTTCACCTTCTGCGGGTGCAGTGGCTACATCGACAATACCGTATTGATCGACCAGATGATCTGGCACTGCTTCGACCATAATCTGTGCGGCATGGCTTTGCTCAAAACGCTGAATCATACGCGCCAAGTCATTTTGTGCAGCATCATCTTTAACCAATACATCGGGTAACAGCACTGCAAAGGCGTCATTGCCCACTACAGATTTAGCACATAAAACAGCATGACCTAAGCCTAAAGGTTGTGGCTGACGTACACTCACGACACTGACATGTGCAGGTAAAATTTCGGCAATTTCTTTGAGCAAATCCAGTTTTTGTTTTTGTGCTAGTGTGGTTTCTAACTCGAAATTACGGTCAAAGTAGTTTTCAATGGAAGCCTTAGATGAATGGGTCACCAAAATAATTTGCTCAATTCCTGCTGCAACTGCCTCCCGCACTACATATTCAATCGCAGGACGATCGACCACGGTCACCATTTCTTTAGGGATAGATTTACTGGCAGGCAGAAAACGGGTGCCTAAACCTGCAACGGGTAAAATGGCTTTTTTAATCATGGTAAATGTTCTACTAACATATTATTGAGTTATGTTTGCTTTCTTTTCATCGGTAGGATTATTTCCTGTAAACAAGGAAGGACCAACATGCCCAGGTGCATTAATACCTTCTCGCTTAAGCATAACGCTGACTGTTTTAAGCATAATTTTGAAGTCCACCCAAATATTATGATGATCGACATACCATACATCGCACTCAAAACGCTGCTCGTAATCTAGCTCATTACGCCCACTCACTTGCGCCAGTCCAGTCATACCTGGCTTTACCTCTAGACGACGTGCTTGCTCGGGAGAATACAGTTCAACAAATTCTTTTAACATTGGGCGTGGACCCACCACACTCATATCCCCTTTTAAGACATTGATGAGTTGTGGCATTTCATCCAAACTTGTGGCACGTAATTTTTGTCCAAATGGCGTGATACGTTGCTCATCTGGCAAAGGATTGCCTTGAGCATCATTTGCATCCTTCATAGAGCGGAACTTCATCATTTTAAATAGCTTGCCATCTTTACCTGGTCGCTCTTGATAGAAAAAAATAGGCGAACCTAAATTTTTCCTCACCTTATATGCGACTACCAGAAAAACAGGCGATAGTAATAATAATGCAACTGAAGCAACAACGATATCAACAAGCCTTTTCATTCTTCTAAAATATACCTTGGAGCAATTAAACCTTGGTTCGAAGCCACATATTATAAATCTTTCCCAAAAAAATGGAAGAAGGATTCTTTTTTCTACAGCATAAACAATACGCACCTAAGATCAATCGATGAGTTTAGTCTAAAACACCTAAAATACGTGCAACCTTAGGATATTTCGTCCTCAAAATACCTCTAATAGCATAATGAGTAAAATAATATACTGCTTGTAGTAAACTTAACTTCTCCAAGTCTCTATAGAGTCGCCAATTCTCTTTTGCCATATTTACTTTTTTACCAGAGGTTTGATTTGAATAAACACGATATTTTGCTAAAGGTTGTGTTAATCCGTAAGCGTAATCGACTTTTTTTAGAATATGAAGCCAAGTCGCAAAATCTTCTCGCTTAGTATTGATAGGCATATAGATTTTTCCTAATCTATCTACATCATATACGACTGTTAAACATCCAATCACGCAGGTCTTTAATAACTGTGTATAATTAATCTGTTCTGGTATGCCCATCAACTCAAAAACTTCACCATTTTCATTCATTTTTTCATAAGCTGTATAAGAAAAAGCTATATCCTTACTCAACATAAATTTAATTTGTAGTTCGAGTTTTTTCGACAACCATAAATCATCACTGTCTAAAAAAGCAATATAACGCCCGTTGGCTTCTCCTATAGCCGTATTGCGTGCAACAGCTGCGCCTGAGTTTTCTTCAAGTTTTATTACTTTTATACGCTTGTCTAATATAGCATAACGTAAAGCAATGGCTAAAGAGTCATCTTGCGAGCAGTCATCAACCATTATCATTTCCCAGTTTTGATATGTTTGAGAAATTACAGATTGGATCGTTTGTTCTAAAAACTCAGCACTATTAAAAATAGGTGTGATAATACTGACGTCAGTATAATTTATAATGTGCATAAACTAGCCCATATGATGATTTTTATCTCTACAGTGTTTCAATCCAGAGAACATATTATTTAACATTCTAAAATATGTATAGTTTGGAAATAAGTGTTTACGCCTAACAACGAACTGAAATATTAGAAAATATGATATCTTGGGTGAAATTGCATAAAATACAGCACCGCGATCAAATAAAAACTTGTCATCGTAGCCCGTAAACCAAGTAGATTTGGACTCATTTCTTTTTAAGATCTTAGTTGGAAGATAAATCATCTTAAAATAACTGTAACATTTGGCAAGAAATATATTCTCCTCGCCAGACATATACATTCCACTACCTGTACCAAAGTTTTCATTAAAAAAAATGTTTTTATTAACCACATCCCCTCTCTTAAAGGCAATCTGCCAAGATGAGACACCCAACACATTAAGAAAGAAAAATCTTTTTTCTTCTCTAGGGTATGATTTTTCATAATTATCCACATTAAAAATAATAAACTCAAATTGATCATTTTTTTGAAATGCATCTAATATTATTTCATCAAAACCATCATAATAATATAAGTCATCATCAGCTAGTAACACAATATCAGCCTTACTATTTCGTAAAGCCATATTACGACTTTTGCTTAACCCTCTTTCTTTGGAAAAAAAAATTTTAATATTTTGATTGCCTTTTGTAACCTCCCTATAATCATTAATATTGCCTTGCACAACAACAAGTACATCACAAGATATATTTGACATTTTTATCATATCTAAGACTTGTACTACATTTTTATGCATAGTTGATATAAGAAGCTCAAAGGTCATAATAATTCCTACATAAAATAAAACTTAAATGGCTCGGCATTATAAATAAGCCATCCTTGATAAAGTCCATAACTGAAAACAACAAACAAACTAAAAATTAATTTAGCTTTCAATGCATAAAATACCTTCAAATTATAATATCTTGCTATAGCTGGTATTATTACAACCCCACAGATTAAGAAAAAGTAACTAAGCCTCCAAGCCAAAATAACAACATCACTAAAAGCAATTAATAGAAATGAACCAATTATAAATAATTTAAGATAATAAAGTTCAAAGCTACTTAGTGTATTTTTTATTTTTAGCCCAAAATAGGAAACACATAAGCTTACGATAATTCTCGGATCATATAAAGCTAAAGGATAACCAAACTCACCACCTCTATACAGGATTATTGCGTTACTTAAATCACTTTTTCCAATTTTATCTAAAACAAAAATAGCTAAATCTACAGGAGAAATTACAATTAAAAATAAAAATGTTGATAAAGCGAAATAAAAAAGCACATTAACTTGAAAAAGAGTTAAGAATACAAGTATCAAAATCAATGCTGCTGTATGAAAAGAAACAGCCATTAATAATGCAAAAATACTCCATACATACTTCTTTTTAAAAAAAGAAAATATGAATATCAAACCAAAAGCTACTGCTACCGAAGTTCGGCTAGTTTGCATATTAAAGGTATAGAAATACGGTAACCAAAAGAATATAGCTAATATTTTATAACAGGCATATTTTCTAATAAAATAGTAAACAGGCAGTGTACTAAACACTCCCATGACCATTATGATGAACTGTGAAGAAAACCCTAAACTATTGCCTAAAAAAGAAAAGAATCTAAACCCGATTTCTGCAGGCACGCTTTCTAATAATACATCTTGCCATGATACGACTAGATCATAAAAGTCCTTATAATTATCATAATCTGCTAAGCCGAACCCGCCTCCTCTGAAACAAACTAAAATTAACAATATAAAAAAAATAAAATCACTTATGAGTAAATCATATTTACGCTGATATAAGACTGAGCCAAACCCAGAAAAAGTAGATAAGAGTATATATGGAAACATTTATCAAAATTTCCATAATAAATTTAAGTTTAATACATTAAATGATCTGCAAGTAATGTAACTCAAATTTAATAGCAAAAAAAGTTTAAAAACAAAGAGCATGTTCATTTCAACTCAAAAAATTTTATTAATTTTATAATTAAAGCTTTTACTCCGTTATATTTCAACTCTTCCCATCCCAAAAATAATAAATTTATCTTATTTCCTAAAGTCACTCCAAAAATATCTCGTAATTTTTTAACTCTATCTGTAGCTATCCGCTGCCTATCAGTAAACCACGAAGCATTAAAATGATGTATAGAATAAGTGTTATGAGAAAAATTTTTCTCCCCATAAAATCCTATAGGCGAAAAATAGTCACTAGGGAAAAAAGTCATATCCGCAACAATCTGCTTCTGGTTATTTTGTTGTAAACCGTACTCGACTAGTACTTTAGTATCACGTTGCGGACAAGGTAAGGTATCAAATTCGCCATTTGGCTTAATAAATGGTGAGTTTTCATAATTTTCGCGTAGTGCTGTCACTAAAGGATGAAAAGGAGTAGCCCCAAAGCCAAGTCCTGTTGCGATTAAGTTTACACCTCCTAATTCAAAACCCATAAACCCGTTTAAAATAAGCAAATCATCAAGTGGTTTCAATAGTTCTACATCTATATCTAAATAAATACCACCATGCTCTTCCACTATTTTCAAACGAAAGTAATCCGAAACAAACGCCCATTTTTTCGCTTCATAGGCTTGCTGTACAAACTGATTAACTGTTATATCACAATTAGTTTCATCCCAACGGATAATTTCATAGTTAGGACAAAATCTTTGCCAACTTTCCATGCATTTTGTAGCGATAGCAGGCAAAGGATTACCACTAAACCAACAGTAATGTATTTTTTTAGGGATCATAGTTTCTATTCTGTATACCAATTTTTAATTTTAACAAAAAAATATTTCCCGTAGACTAAGAACTCTCTCTTAAAAATTACTAGAGGGTTTTCCATTATGTATTCTAACAAAAGCTTTAAGGATAAAGCTTTATTTTGCTGCCCTGTCCAAATTATATAAGTCCATCTTAGCTTACTATATGCTTTATCATATAAACTATGATCTTTATAAAAACTTAAGGTTTTCATATTGTTTTCATAAATAAACTTTGAGTTTTTAGTGGTATTACTTGAGTGTATCCTGTAGTTTGCAAACGTATCTGATAGGCAATACACAGTCCCTTTCTCTGCCATTTTCAACCACATATACCAGTCTTCAACTTGTATATCAGGATCATACCCGCCAACCTCATCTAGAACAGATCTTCGTATTAATTGTGTCGGTGCGTAGAACTGACATTCGTTCAAAAATATTTTATCAAAAAAATACTCCTGCTGTTTTAATTTTGCCAATATTTTAATATTATTATTTTCATCAATATAATTCGCGCTTCCAAAAACTGCCGTAGTTTTTGGATTTTCTTCCATATACTTAGTTTGTATATCAATTTTGTTTTTTAAAACTATATCGTCAGATGCTAAAGCAGAGAAATACTTCCCTTCGCACCATTCTAAAGCCTCATTTAAAGTTGCGCTTAAACCTTTATTCGGTCTACATCGAAATTCAAACCGAATAAACCTTTCTTGGCAAGCAGGAATCATTTCTTTTATCTTTTCTACCGAGCCATCTTTTGAACCATCATCAATAATAATCAACTCGATATTTCGGTAAGTTTGATCGATTATACTTTGAATACTATCTTGTACAAAGCATTCATGATTATAACAAGGAATAACAACAGAAACTAACGGAAAACTAATCATAGAATAAAATCCTTCATTATCATCAATATTAGAAACTTAATTTTACTTTTTAAACTCAAACCACTAAACAAACTATTTTTCCAAATATATTTAGTTGCATCACTAATTGCAGATTTCCAATTTTGGATATTATTTATTGAATTACGATTAAAAAATAAAAATTTTCCAGACTCCCATGCATATACAAGAATAAGTGCAGGACTTACCTCAATTTTATATTTTGATACAAGTATTTCGTAAAGAATAATTGAGTTAAAAATTTTCTTATATAATTCTTCATTAATTCTCTTAGTGGTAGACTGTAGATTATTATTATAAAAATATATACCATCTGAAACTTTTATGAGACGCGAATAATAGAATGCTAAACGTGTTATCACTTCATCATTATTTATATAGTTTTTGGTATTCTTTTCTTCATAATCTATATATGCACACATTAAAATATCTTTTCGATATATTCCTAACCCATGTACGCCCCACCTTTCCAAGGAGTTCTTTAGTGCATCGCGACCACAAAAAAATGATTTACTCGTATAATAAATAAAATCATTTAGAACTACCTCTCCATTAATTTCACTTTTATACTTCAAGTTGAAAAGAACTATGTCCACTTCTGTATTGAAATTAGTCATGGCTTCGTTGATAGCATCTTTAGAAAGCTCATCATCACAATCCAGTATTGCAATAAAATTTCCTGATGCGTGCATCACACCGTTCTTTCTAGCGCTAGCAGCCCCCTGATTTTCCTGATTTATTAGTTTAATTTTTAGATCTGGATATTTAGCGGCAATATGAATAATTATATTCTCAGAGTTATCCGTAGAACCATCATTTACAAAAATAGCCTCTATAGCTTTATAAGTTTGACTTTGAATAACCTCAAAACATTTCTCAATATTTTTCTCTTCATTATACACAGGAATAATGATAGAACATAATTGATTCACATTAATACTCCATACTCTTAAGTTTAATGTTTGAAAATAAACCGCATACTACCCAGTACATCAAACAATTTATAAAAAATGCAATTGCAATACCTTCAAAGCCAAAATATAAAATCGATAAGTAAGTTATTGGAAGTATACTTAGAGCAAACACTGTTTCTGTAATAACAAACAACCCCGTCATCGCTTTACTTAACATCATAAAGCTAATAATCCAACTTGCAATTTTAGTCACATCACCAACTAACTGCCATGTTAACAATTCAAGCATTGGCATAAATTCATCTGTAAACAAAAGCTTAACAACTATTTCTTTAAAAATATAAATGAGAATAGACGATATAATCGCAACAGGTAAAATAACCTGATAACCTAAAAACACTTCCTTTTTAACCTCTTCATATTTTTTTAGTTCAGACAGTCTAGGTAGGTAATACACACCGAGGATCGTAGATGCAAATAACAAGTAACCATTACTTAATCTTGTCATTGCATCCCAATACCCTGCATAAACTAAACCAAAATGCTCAATAACCATGTTTCTAAGCAATATTTGTGCAATATTGCCAAAAAAAACACTTACAAAAGCCATTAATGCAAATGCTGCTAACTTCTTAGCTATGTTCTTCTCGACTTTCCCAAAAAAACTTTTTAGATTAAACCACTCTAACTTAGAGCATAAAAACATCGTTACTAAAAAAGCGAGTGATTGATAAATTGACAGTGCGATCAATGCACCATATAACTGATAATAAACCGCTAGGAGGCTTGTGATAATAAGTGAAAAGATACTCCCAGCAATATTAGCTACCACCATCTTTTTTACTTCTTTTACGCCATTCAGAATTGCCAAAAAGAAAGAGTTGAACGTAAAAAATACTAGAAAAATTGCAAACCAAACTAATACTTTAGAGTATTCATTAGAATGAAAAATATAAATGGCTATCTGATTTTTAAAAATCAAAATCAATAGCGCTGAAACTGTACTAAAAATTAGGATTAAAGTCCCGGAGGTTCGCCAAACTTCTATTTGCTTCGTTTTTTCTTCATGATATTCAGCTGTGTACTTGACCACTGCTGTATTCACCGCACTCCCAGCAAAAGTCGTGATCACTTGAATAAAGTTTTGGAATTGACCAATAGCAGCATAACCAGCAGGCCCGACGTATACTGCGAGTATTTTATTCAATAAAAACATAGTGGCTGTTTTGATTAAAACAGCCACTCCATTTAGTACACTGGTCTTAAGCAAATTCATTTTTAGACTTTAAAACTATTGCAAAGCTGAATTACTTTTTTTACATCATCCAAGCTCAGAGTTGGTCCCATAGGTAAGCTCATTACCTCATTATGAATCTTCTCCGAAATTGGATAACTCAAATTATTCCATTCTTTATAGGCCTGTTGCTTGTGTGGAGGAACTGGGTAATGGATTAACGTTTGTACGCCATTTTCTGCTAAATATTGCTGTAATGCTTCTCGATTTCTTGAACGAACGACAAATAAATGCCAAACATGTTGGTCATATTGAGACACATCTATATCAGACAAAGGCAAGCTCAATTCAGGGTTTTTAATCCCCTCAAGATACATTTTTGCAATTGTACGACGATGTTTCACTTCTGCATCTAAATGTTTTAATTTGACATCGAGCATTGCTGCTTGGATTTCATCTAATCGACTATTCACACCCACGAATAAATTCTTATATTTCTCGTGTGATCCGTAATTACGCAAAGCCTTTAACGTTTGTGCCAATTCAGCATCATTCGTCGTAATCGCTCCCGCATCTCCTAGTGCTCCTAGGTTTTTTCCCGGATAGAAGCTAAAACCTGAAGCATCTCCCCAGTTTCCTGCTTTTTTCCCTTGTAGTTGCGCACCATGACTTTGCGCTGAGTCTTCTAAAACTAACAAATTGTATTGTTTGGCAATTTGCATAATTTTTGGCATGTCTGCAAGTTGACCATATAAATGGACAGGTAAAATCACTTTGGTTTTAGCCGTTATTGCTTCTTTGATTTTTATAGGATCAATATTGTAGGTAGAAATATTTGGCTCAACTAAAACTGGCGTCAAGTTGTTTGCTGTAATGGCAAGAATGCTAGCAATATACGTATTCGATGGAACAATAACTTCATCTCCATCTTTAAGTTTACCTAACTCTTTCCAAGCACGTAACGTCAAAATAAGTGCATCTAAACCATTTGCAACACCAATTGCAAACTGTGTACCACAATAATCAGCAAAGTTCTTTTCAAAACTTTCTAGCTCTTTACCACCAATATACCAACCTGAATCAATAACACGACTGCATGCTTCTATTAACTCATTACGATATTGCTGATTAATATTTTTTAAATCAAGAAAAGGGATCATTCTATATAACCTTTAATAAATGCTGGATTACCAATGACTATTGCATTTTCTGGCACATCTTTAGTCACAACAGCACCAGCACCTACTAATGCATTTTTACCAATTTTTATTCCGGGCAATATAGTCGCATTTGCACCGATACTTGCACCTTCCGAAATTACTGTTTTAGCGAAAGAGTCAGGATATTGTTTCGATCTTGGTTTTTTATCATTGGTAAATGCAACACATGGGCCAATAAAAACATTATCTTCTAACGTGATTCCATCCCATACATAGACACCTGATTTTATGGTGACATTGTTGCCAATGACGACATCATTTTCAATGAGGGTATGTGCACAAATATTACAATTCTCACCAATCATTGCATTCTGTAAAACGACACTAAATTGCCAAATTTTGGTTTTCTGACCAATTTTTGGGGATTTCACATCTGCCAAAGGATGAATAAACGGCTTATGTGCTTCTTTTAGAAAATCTTGATAATCACGAATGTAATCGTTTTCATCATAATGCTCACTTGCCAATACCAGTAATACACAATCTTCTGAAAAGTCATGCATTTCTCGCCAAGTCAAAGCTTCAATATACAAGCCTTGTGTTGGTGAGTTAAGAGTCACCTCTTCCCTAGCATGACCATTGTCCAAAATAAAACGACAACTCCCTTTGACACATACCGCAACTTGCTTTAAATCGATATGTGCATGATAGCCACGAGACTGATCGGTTGTATCAAAAATATAATACAAACGCCTAATCTCAAAAGGAATAGATTGATTAGACTCTATTGCAACCAACCCTCCTCTTTGATCTCCCAAACTCGGCAAATCAATTAGTTTTATTAAACTCATTTTAATTCATTCACCAATGAAATTAGATATTGACCATAGTCATTTTTACTCATGCTCTGACCAATTTCTAAAACTTGTTCTTTACGCAACCAACTATTATTCAAAGCAATTTCTTCTAGACAAGCCACTTTATAACCTTGACGCTTTTCAATGGTTTCTACAAATTGCGCTGCTTCCAATAAACTTGAATGTGTCCCTGTATCCAACCATGCAAAACCACGTCCAAGTAACTCTACATTTAAATCACCACGTTCTAAATACATCTGGTTAACGGTAGTAATCTCTAACTCTCCACGCTCGGAAGGCTTCACTTGTTTCGCAATTTGAATCACATCATTGTCATAAAAATACAGACCAGTGACTGCAAAGTGAGATTTAGGTTGTTTAGGTTTTTCTTCTAAAGAAATTGCGCGCTTTTGTTCGTCAAACTCAACTACACCAAAACGCTCAGGGTCTTTCACCTGATAGCCAAATACCGTTGCACCTTTTTGACGGGCGACGGCTTGACGTAGCATTGGGGTAAAACCTTGACCATAAAAAATATTGTCGCCAAGCACTAAGCAAACATTACTATCCTCAATAAAGCTTTCACCAATAATAAAAGCCTGTGCCAAGCCGTCTGGGCTAGGTTGGACGGCATATTCAAGCTGAATTCCAAATTGAGCACCATCACCCAATAAACGTTTAAAACCATCTATATCTTCAGGAGTACTAATAATGAGTACTTCACGAATACCAGCAAGCATCAGCACTGAAAGCGGGTAATACACCATTGGTTTGTCATAAATAGGCAATAACTGCTTAGATACACCCTTAGTAATGGGATATAAACGTGTACCTGAACCGCCAGCTAAAATAATACCTTTTGTTGTATTTGACATTATGAATTTACACCTAATCTTTCGCGTTGGTAACTACCATCTTGCACTCGATGACACCAGTCTAAGTTATCTAAATACCACTCTACCGTTTTACGAATTCCAGTTTCAAAAGTTTCTGCAGGTGTCCAACCTAATTCATTTTGAATTTTTGTAGCATCAATCGCATAGCGTAAGTCATGCCCAGGGCGGTCTTTTACAAACGTAATCAGTGATTCATAAGTTTGACCGTTGGCTTGTGGTTTTAACTCATCCAAAATTTTACAAATGGTTTTAACCACTTCTATATTCTGCTTTTCATTATGACCACCAATATTATAGGTTTCACCCACTACACCTTCGGTCACCACTTTATATAAAGCACGTGCATGATCTTCTACGAATAACCAATCACGAATCTGCTGACCATTCCCATATACAGGTAAAGGTTTAGCATCCAGTGCATTTAGAATCACCAAGGGAATCAACTTTTCAGGGAAGTGATATGGACCGTAATTATTCGAGCAATTGGTCACAATTACAGGCAAACCATAAGTTCTGTGCCAAGCACGGACTAAATGATCCGAACTGGCTTTAGAGGCAGAATATGGAGAGCTTGGCGCATATGAAGTCGTTTCAGTAAATAAATCTGTCGTGCCTTCTAAGTCACCATAAACTTCATCAGTTGAAATATGATGAAAACGAAAGTTTTGTTGCGCTTCAGCATTAAGCCCCATCCAATACTTTCGAGCAGCTTCCAATAAAGTATAAGTTCCCACAATATTAGTTTGAATAAATGCTGCAGGACCATCAATTGAGCGGTCTACATGCGACTCTGCAGCTAAATGCATAATTGCATGAGGTTGAAATGCATCTATTGCAGCTGTAATTTGTTCTGTATCACAAATATCAATTTGTTTGAACTCATAGTTCGAGTGTTGATCAATTTCTTTTAACGATTCTAAATTGCCCGCATAAGTCAGTTTATCGATATTTAGAACTTGGTTGTTGGTATTTTGAATAATATGGCGGATGACAGCTGAACCAATAAATCCCGCACCGCCAGTCACTAAAATTTTCATAATTTCCTTTTATTATAAGCGAATATCTACATCTGTATGATTTAAAATATATTTTAAATCGTATAAAACATATTTTTCTTTTGCCACTGCTTTAAATTCATCTATAGACATCTGCTTAAATTGATCATGCGCAACTGCTAAAACAATGGCATCATATTTAGCGTTCGCCAAACTAGAAACAGGGTCTATACCATATTCCTTTGCAGCCTCTAACGGATCCACCCACGGGTCATAAATATCTAAATCTAAATCATATTCTTTTAAAGCTTTGACCATATCTACAATTTTAGTATTGCGAATATCAGGACAGTTTTCTTTAAAACTCAGGCCCATCACTAAAATTTTTGAACCGACCACTTGTATACGCTGCTTCACCATCTCTTTAATCAATTGTGTTGCAACATATTCACCCATACGGTCATTTAAACGGCGTGCCGCTAAAATAATTTCTGGATGCAAGCCTAAAGATTGGGCTTTATGGGTTAAATAATACGGGTCTACCCCAATACAGTGCCCACCAACTAAACCTGGACGGAAAGGTAAAAAATTCCACTTGGTTCCCGCAGCCTGTAAAACCGCTTCAGTATCAATACCCAACTTATTAAAGATCACGGCTAATTCATTAATTAAAGCAATGTTCACATCACGTTGGGTATTTTCAATGACCTTCGCTGCTTCAGCCACTTTTATACTCGGTGCTTTATGTGTACCTGCAGTCACAATCAGTTGATAGACTTCATCAACAAAGTCTGCAACTTCTGAAGTAGAACCCGAAGTCACTTTTAAAATATTGGTCACACGATGCAGCTTATCGCCTGGGTTAATCCGTTCTGGGCTATAGCCTGCAAAAAAATCTTGATTGAATTTTAATCCAGACACTTGTTCCAAAACTGGAATACAGGCTTCTTCGGTAGCACCTGGATATACCGTAGACTCATACACCACCACATCGCCTTTTTTAAGTACTTTTCCAATACTAGTTGAGGCTTTAATGAGCGGAGTTAAATCGGGTTGTTTAAACTCATCAATTGGGGTTGGGACAGTCACAATAAAAAAATTACAGCTGCGTAGGTCATCTAAATTAGCAGAATAAGTCAATTGCGTCGCTTGTTTAAGTTCTTCTGACGACACTTCTAAGGTATGATCTTGTCCGCTTTTTAATTCTTGTATGCGTTTTTGCTGAATATCAAAACCCACCACAGTCAACTGCTTGCCAAATTCAACCGCTAGGGGTAACCCGACATAGCCTAAACCAATAATGGCAATTTTTAGGTCTGAAAGCTGTAGCATTTGAGCGCCTTTAAATTTATATCTGTGTTTTATGAAGAACAAATCTTTCGGCAGGAATACTAGCAGAAATTCACAAAATTACTATTGTGTTTTGTGCTTAAACCACATGAAAAATAGCATAATGTAATTTAATTTTTTCTAGGCATGCACTTTATCAAATAGGTATCATACTTTTTATGTATTGTCTTTCTCAGGAAATTTAACTAGATATGAAAATTTATCATAAATAGCTATGTACCTATTTTATAAGTTCAGTAAAATAGTATTAATTTATTTTAAATTTTTAAATATTAATAACAGGATTTCGCGTGCGACACATTCAACTGACTGTTTTATTGGCATGTGGTATTGCCACCACTGGTTGTGCATTCACCTCTGGCTTACAAACTTATGACTTAGCGCAGCAAGGTGTATTCACTACCGACTTAGGTACAAAAGTTAATGTTATTCCTTTGACTCAAGACAGCATATATGCCTCACAACCTGCGGTGCATAATATTCAACAAGAATATGCTCATCTGTTCAATACAACACAACGCCAGTACCGCTTAAGTTCAGGCGATATTTTATCTATTTATTTATGGGCGTATCCTGAACTCTCTGGCAGTAATTCTGACACGAACAACGGCTATCAAATTGACTCTCAGGGTTATATTCAACTCCCAATTATTGGACGCTACCAAGTAGTTGGGAAATCTTTAAACCAAGTCAATCAAGAGTTACGTAGGCTATTCGCACGTTATTTAAAAAACCCAGATGTGATTGTGCGGGTCTTGTCTTACCAAGGGCAGCGTTACTCCGTGCAAGGGAATATTGAAAAGGGTGGGGTGTATCATCTGTCAGATCAACCCATCAGTATATACGCTGCATTGGGTAATGCGGGAGGCATTAATGCTGCACAGGGGGACAATGCTGCTATTACCCTTATTCGTCAAGGACGAAGCTATACACTGAATAGCATTGAGTTAGAGCGTGCAGGGTATTCGTTACATAATCTTCTGATTCAGGCAAACGATACCATTTATGTCAATGCCAAAGAAAGCCAAAAAGTTTATGTTATGGGTGAAGCTGGAAAAAACCACGCTTTACCCATACGTTCAGAAGGTATGAGTTTAGGTGATGTTTTGGGTGAAAGTCTTGGTATTAACCCCTTCACTGCCAGTCGTAGCAAAATTTATGTTGTGCGTTATCAACCAAATGATCAACTTTCTGAAATTTATAATCTTAACTTGACCAGTATTGCTGACTTCGGCTTAGCTAATCAATTTAAAATGCGCAGCAATGATATCATCTATGTTGATGCGACAGGTTTAGTTCGCTGGCAACGTATTATTAATCAGATTGTACCTTTTTCAAATGCCCTTTATACCTTTGAAAATATGGGACAGTAGAGATCTCTTATGATCTTAGTCTTCTAATTTATATGATGTTATTTACGAATCTTAGTTATGAAATTCTTCTAACTAGATTAATTAACAACATTCTATTTTCTATTAAAGTTGACCTAGTGAGATCTATAAGCCAATAAACTAGAGTTTTACTCAAGATTAATTGTCTTTAACCATTTTTACTTATTTCGAATGAATAATTATGAACCCAAATACTTCTTTAGATAACGAAGATACGATTGATTTAAAGGAATTATTTTTTTCACTTATAGAGCAGTGGAAAACTATTATTCTTTGCATTCTTATTGCTTTAGTCAGCGCTTTTTTATATTTAACGAGCACAACACCTATTTATCAAACTGACGCATTAATAGAGGTTAAATCAAACAAATCAAGCCCTTTAGCTGGATTAAGCTCGGAAATGGCTGCAATGGCAAGTTTTGCAGGCTTAGGTGGAGTTGGCGGTTCTTCTATACAAAGTGAAACTGAGTTATTAAAGTCTCGTGCTATTTTTGGAAAAGCCATTCAAGATTTACATTTAGATATACATTTCTCTCCTAAAATAAATACGCTTCAAAAAATTCTATCTAATGATGATTTTATTAAATCATATACAACTCAAGGTTTATCTATTTCTTTAAAAAATAAAAATCAAAATTTAAGTATATCTGAGTTTAAAATACCTAAATTTTATGAAAATAAAGAGTTGCTACTTGCTTTCAAAAACAATACTTATACAATTTTTGATAATAAAACAGAGCAGATTTTAAAGAAAGGAATAGTAGGTCAACCGCTAGTAGATGGTACTTGGAGTATTCATATTTCTGGCAACTTAACATCTGAACAAGAATTCATAATTCAAAAGAGTTCTTTACCGAATGCTATGTCTAATATTTTGAAAAAATTTAATGTCAGTGAAAAGGGTAAGGGAAGCAGTATACTCGAGCTCACCTATCAAGGTGAGAATCCAGAAAACATCCCAACTATTCTCAATACAGTTTTAAATATTTACAAACAACAAGATATCACTCGAAGTGTTATCGACAAAGATCAGCAAGTTGCTTTTTTAGAAAAGCAACTACCAGATTTAAAGGCAGAATTAAATAACTCAGAACGTCAGTTCAATCAGTTTAGAGAAAAATATGGCACTGTAGATGTTAAAGAGGAATCAGAACTTTATCTTAATCAAACAATGCAATTAGAAATCCAAAAAGTTCAACTCCAGCAAAAGCAAGCAGAGCTAAGCGCTCAATATACAAACGAACATCCAGCAATGCAGGCTATTAGTGCTCAACTGAATGCTCTTAATACTAAAATTAATGAAGTAAACAATAAAGTAAAACAGTTACCAGAAATTCAACGTTTATACTTACAGTATTATCGTGATGTTGAAGTCAAAAATCAGCTATATACAGGCTTATTAACCACTTATCAAAGCTTGAATGTAGCTAAAGCAGGCGAGTTAGGCAAAGTCAATATTATTGATTATGCCATGGAACCCACCTCTCCTATTAAACCTAAAAGATTAATTGTTTTAGTTCTTTCTATTTTTATGGGTGGCTTTATTGGTGTTTTAATTGCTTTATTACGAAATATGCTCAATTCTGGTCTTCGGAATATTTCACCTATCGCAAACCAATATCATTTAAAGAATATAGGAAAGGTGATCTATAGTAATCAACTTGATAGTGCTTCTAAATCTTTTACACCTTTATTAGCAGCTTCCCAACCAACAGAAATAGTTGTGGAACAAATGCGCCAAATTTCGACTACCCTTTACTATCACGCACAAAATGCAGCTAAGCCAATTGTACAAGTGATAGGTACACACAAAAACACAGGTAATTCAACATTAATCGCAAACATTGCAGTTGTTTTAGCACAAATGAATTTAAAAGTATTGTTAATCGATTGTGATTTAAAAGATGGGAAATTAAAGCAATTCTTTAATATTTCAACAAGCCTAGGTTTAAGTGACTATTTAAACAATTCTGAAACTATTTTAAATTCGATTGTGAGCCCTACATCACAAACCAATCTTGACTTGATACATAGTGGTAACTTTTCTGGAATTTCTGCTTCTTTACTCAGTAGCCCTAAAATGACTGCTTTATTAGATAGTGTGGTCACTGATTATGATTTGGTATTAATTGATAATGCAGCAATGCAAGAATCATCAGATGGCTCTATACTAGCCAAACACATTGATACAAATATTTTAGTCACAAGATTTAACTCTTCTACGCTAGAACAAATCGAAACTGCTTTGGAAAACTTTGGTAATTCAGGACTTAAGTTTGATGGAATCATTTTAAATATGGCAAAAAACTCACTGATTTAGAGGAAGCTGTATTTAAATTAAAGTTGCTAATTAACTACTCAAAAATTAGGGATCGAAAGTTTAATTTACGATCCCTCAACCAAATATTAAGTTATAGACTATTCAAACTAATAGTTTAGCCAATAGTTCTAGGAATAAAACATGTCCAAATTTAGAAGTTTCCTTTTTATATTAAGTTTAAGCTCCTCCTTCACCTTTGCCCAAGGCATTGTCTTAAATGACCAAAACTTACGTACCGATTTAAACTGGCTAAATCAGCAAGGCGTCATTCAAATTAGTACGTCAACTTGGCCTATGAGTGGTGATGAAATTCAACGTGCACTTTCTCAAGCCAAAGTCAGCAACAACAATCAACAGAAAGTCATCGATGCAGTGGTGGCACATTTAAATGCCAATAACCAACTGCTCAAAGCCTCGTTTTTTGCAGAAACAGATCAAAAAAATATTCCACAAGCCTTTGGCGACCAACAAAAGGCGCAATATCAGGCAGGCTTGGAACTCAATGCAGGCAATCAACACTGGGATGCTAAAATTCGGGTCAATGCAGAAAAAGACCCACAAATTGATAACGATCAAGATGTCAATGTTGAAGGTTCCTATATTGCAGCCAAGCTTTGGAATCAATGGCTGATTGCAGGTCAAATCCCAACCTACTGGGGGCCTGCACATGACGGCAGCTTAATTCGTGGTGATGCTAGCCGCCCAGTTTACGGCGTAACCATGCAGCGTGCTGAACAACAAGCTTTCAGCAACAAATGGCTGTCTTGGATTGGTCCATGGCAATATCAAGCCTTTGCAGGTCAATTGCATGATTATGATGATGTACCCGATGCCAAATTGATTGGTTTACGTGTCACTGCACAACCGCTACCTTATTTCGAACTTGGGGCATCACGTATGATGCAGTGGGGTGGGGGTGATCGTTCAGAAAGTCTATCCACACTTTGGAATGCAATCAAAGGCAACGATAACTTTAATAACAGTGATGATGATAAATCTAACCAAGTTGCAGGTTTTGATGCACGCTTAAACCTACAGCTATTGCTACAAGTGCCAATCGGTATCTATGCACAATACGCAGGTGAAGATGAAGCTGGTGGCTTACCTTCAAAAAAAATGTATTTGGCTGGGGTAGACTATTCATCGAGCTATCAAAATATGCCGTTCCAACTCTATACCGAATGGGCAGATACCCGTACTAACGGTAAAGCACAAGGTATTACCTATAACCACCATGTCTACACTGATGGTTTCTATCAACATGGCTATCCTTTAGCGCATGCCATGGGCGGTGATGGACAAATTATTTCAGTCGGTGGTGATATTCGTTTTGATCGTATGAACCGCGTGAATGCACGTATGTTGTTTGCCAAATTTGATCAGGCGGCTAATCGACCAGTGAGAGGCGAAACCAATAAAGCTTTCCCAGAAAAAGATCAGTTAAAAGCTTTGGATTTGACTTGGACACACTATTTACGTCCAGATATTCCACTTAAACTGAATGGCTGGATTAGCGATTCAGATGTCCATGGCAATGATGGTGGTGCATCGATTGGCATTGAATTTCCCTTAGAAAAAGGGCTGTTTTCATATTAAATCTACCCGCTAGACCGAAATACTTCGTGGATGAGATCGACACCGATTTCATCCATTTTTCTAAGATTAAAAATTCAGCGCAACTCAATTATTTAACGCAAAATTTCAGGCAACGCCTTATAACTACCGCTTTTGCTTAATTCAATTTTCATTTTTTGCAGCATTTGATACGGTTGCTGCTGCACAAACATATTCACAAAACTTAAAGGAATCGAGCCTTCAGGGTTGGCGTAGCCATAGGTACTGACTTTGACTTTGTGATTGCCCAATTTCTGAAAAGTCCAATCGCCCTCATACTGCCGAATACGCACATAGTCAGGATTTAGCGGATAGCCGCCTTCAATGGCTGTGTTTTGAATGCTGATAATCCCCTGTGCATCTTTGCTCATTTTGCCTTTAACCACTAAATCACGATCTTTTAGCGGAAAAGGAAAATCCAGCACCATATACAGCAAGAACTCACCTTTTTGGTCATCACGTGACAAGACTTTGACACTGCCCACATAAGGCACCCATTTCACGGCATGATCGACATCTAAAATTAAAGCTGCTGCTTTTTCTAAAGGCACATTAAAGGTGGTTTCTGCCTTGTATAAAAATACAGGACTAGACTGCTGTTGATAGGTCCAGACTTTGATATTGTTTTTATGAATACTGAGTTTGGCATGTTCAAGGCTTTGCGCATGCGTGATACAGCTACAGGCAATCATGCCAAGAATTGGCAGAATTTTTTTCATTATCTTGTGCATCTTATTTTAGTTTTGTGTGGAGTCTGATGCTTCATCATCCATGACATCAGACCCTAGTTTTAACTGCAGATCACGATTTGTTCAAGCAATTTTTATTATTTTATCGTCAGCGGCGATTTAAACTTGAATATCGTTAAAGCCTAGTACATCTTTCATGTCATATTTACGGGCTTCACGTCCAACCACCCAAGCAGCTGCACGAACAGCACCTGCAGCAAAGTTCATACGGTTAGTGGCTTTGTGAGTAATTTCCACACGCTCGCCATCGGCAATAAACATCGCAGTATGCTCACCCACAATGTCGCCACCGCGAATGGTTTGGAAACCAATGCTTTTACGTTCACGTGGCCCTGTGTGTCCTTCACGGCAGTAAACAGCATCTTGTTTTAAATCACGACCTAAAGTTTCTGCAATGGCCTCACCCATCATTAATGCAGTACCTGATGGTGCATCGACTTTATGACGGTGGTGCGCTTCAATCACTTCAATATCTACGCTATCACCAAAGACTTTGGCTGCCAATTCCAACAGTTTAATAGATACGTTTACCCCTACTGAATAGTTGGCGGCATATACCACAGGCGTCTGTTGAGCCGATTCTTCTAAGAGTGCTTTTTGTTCATCATTCATGCCTGTGGTGCCAATCACAATCGCCACGCCTGCTTCACGACAAAGCTTTAAGTGCTGTGCAGTGGCGGCTGGTGCGGTAAAGTCGATCATGACATCGCAGTCAGCTAATACTTGCTCTAGGCTACCCACCACTTTCACGCCCAGTGTACCTACACCTGCCAACTCTCCTGCATCTGCACCCAATAAACTGCTTTCTGGACGCTCTACTGCGGCAGCCAATTGGTAGCCTGCTTCTTGAACAGCTTGAATTAAGATGCGTCCCATGCGGCCGCCTGCGCCTAATACACCAATGCGTGGAGTTGCTGACATAGCATATTCCTAAAATAGATTCTAAATTGTGCTTACTATATCAAAACTCGCTGCCTAGACTAAGTTTGTCAGCCAAGTTTCTGGGTTTATTTTTATCGGAAAGCAACTGTGACAGTATGCTAAAGGTCACTTTAAATGCCACTGGCAAACTTTTATCAAAGCGATGCTAAAAATTTATCTGGAAATGCTCATTTTTTATTTTTATTTCACAAATTTGCAAACTTGTATGCGCAGACTAGCCTGCACGAATGATAACAACTGCAAAAATTAAAGGGGGATTTACATGCATTCGAAGAAAATTGTATTGGCATTATTGTTGGGCATGAGCACAGCATCCGTATTTGCAGAGCCTGCACTTCAAGAAGGTGATACGCTTGAAAGCCTGTCTAAAGTCCGTATTAGCGTGACGCTACAAGAACCTCTTGCTGTTGAAGTCGATGCACCTGAACTAGAAGAAACAGCAGCAGAACATGGGGTTGTTGCAAGCGCTCAACCACAAACTGTCGTTAAAACAGCAACCACTGAAATGGTGGATGTTTTAGAGATTGATGTACCTGAAGTCGAATAAGCGTGCAGCAGATACAACAAAGGCGATCCTTAAGATCGCCTTTATTTTTTGAGTTTAGATCAGGTTGTGCTTCGACATACCTAATCTAAGTTTCCTTAATCAAATAAACGATCAAAGAAAGACTTCTTCTTTGGTGATGACTGACTGCCCTCACCTTCCATCGTCGTCTGTAATTCTTTTAACAATTCACGCTGACGTGCAGTTAAATTCACAGGTGTTTCCACCACAATACGGCAGAGTAAATCGCCCTGCATACTGGTACGCACAGGTTTTACCCCTTTACCACGCAAACGGAACAATTTACCCGTTTGTGTTCCCTCAGGTACTTTCAGGCTCACGCGACCATCTAGAGTAGGAATTTCAATTTCCTTACCTAAAGCAGCATCGGCAATGCTAACAGGCACATCCATATACAGATCAGCACCATCACGCTGGAAGATTTCGTGCTCACGCACCACCACTTCTACATATAGGTCGCCCGATTGACCATCACGAATCGCTTCACCTTTACCTGTTAAGCGTACGCGGTCGCCATTGTCCACCCCTGCAGGAATGGTCACCTCAAGGGTTTGCTGACGATCTGACACACCCGAACCATGACATTTTTTACATGGGTTCTTGATAATTTTGCCCTGACCACGACAAGTGCTACAGGTTTGCTGTACCGAGAAGAAACCTTGCTGCATGCGTACTTGACCCGCACCATGACAGGTTGGACAAGTTTCAACATCATTTGGATTTTCTGAGCCTTTACCATCACAAGCTTCACATGGCGCAGGTGCTGTAAAGGTGATGGTTTTCTTAACGCCTTTGACTGCTTCTTCAAGCGTCAATTCCATCACATAGCGTAAGTCTGAACCACGGCGTTGACGTTGCTGGCCACGCCCCCCCCCACCAAAGGCTCCACCGAAAATATCCCCAAACTGGCTGAAAATATCTTCCGCACTGAAACCACCGAAGCCGCCAGCACCACCGCCCATACCACCTTCAAAGGCTTGATGGCCCATACGGTCGTACATGCTGCGTTTTTCGCTGTCTGACAGAACTTCATACGCTTCTGAAGCTTCTTTAAACTTCTCTTCAGCTTCAGGATTGTCCGGGTTACGGTCTGGATGATATTTCATCGCCAACTTACGGTAGGCTTTTTTAATTTCATCATCACTAGCGGTTTTAGAGACGCCCAAAACCTCATAATAATCACGTTTAGCCATGTCTGGCGATGCTCCTCACGGAATTCTATTTAAAACTTAACTGAAGTCTGAAATTGGGGTCAAACTGAGTTTTACAAGGGAAAGCTGTTAAAAATTTTAGCTGAAGTGCTTTAGATGAAGTTCAAGCCATTAGAACACAGCTTTATTTTTCAAAAATTTGGATAGCCCTTTAATCCAAGCATTGATTAAAAATAAGAAGGCAATCACGGCAAAGACCACACCTGCTACGGTGCAGGCTTTGACCCATAAAAAGGCATCCCAAGGAAAGAAGGCCAATGGAATAAACCACAATGCAGCAAACATTGCCAATACCGTATAAATCAGCACATTGCGCATGACCCATAAAGCCTGCGCCTGTAACCAGACTTCAGTGCTATCGACCACAATCACTTTTCGTGCATACCAATACGCCAATGCACCACTCACCACAGTAAATAAAGCAAAAAACATAAACACGTAAGAGATCGCAACGGAACGGCGAAACTTTAACAAGTTATCTTGCTTCATAATGTGATTAAACCCCATCTGTGCCGTGCTTTATTTTTTAATCTGGCGCATGCTGTAACGTATGCAAAGGCTGAAAAATATAAGGTGCTACTATATTGAAATTTTCCAAGTTTCGCACCCGTTATTATGTCACTTTTACAGATTATGTGGATTTTTTTTCACTTTAAACCACTGGGCGTATAACGCAGGTAAAAAGAACAGAGTTAATAAGGTCGCGACAATTAATCCACCCATAATTGCCACAGCCATCGGGCCAAAGAAAATACTGCGAGAAAGTGGAATCATGGCCAAAACAGCCGCTAATGCTGTGAGGACAATTGGACGACAACGGCGTACCGTGGCGTTAATAATCGCATCCCACTGTAACTCTCCTGCTCGAATATCCTGCTCAATCTGATCAATTAAAATCAAAGAGTTCCGCATGATCATGCCCGATAAGGCAATGGTACCGAGCATCGCCACAAAACCAAAGGGTTTATTAAACAGCAACAGAAACAACACCACACCTATAATGCCGAGTGGTGCAGTCAAAAATACAATGAATGCACGTGACATACTGCGTAGCTGAATCATCAACAAAGTCATCACCACCGCCAGGAAAAATGGCATGCCTGCATTGACTGACTTTTGCCCGCGTGCTGACTCTTCAACCGTACCACCCACTTCAATTAAATAACCACTTGGCAATTTTTCACGCAAGGCTGCCATCGGCTCAGACAATTCTGCCACCACCGTTGCAGGTTGCGAATTGCTACGAATATCGCCACGTACGGTAATGGTCGGCAAACGGTTACGATGCCAAATTAAGCCTTCTTCAAAACGGTATTCAATTTGGGCAATTTGGGCCAACGGCACCGATGTTCCACGTGAAGTCGGTATAGCCAAACTGCTTAAAGATGCGACATCTAGGCGCTCAGTTTTATCGCCACGTAAACGGATTTCAATCAGTTCACGTTTTTCACGATACTGATTAATTGCCGCGCCACTGATAGAGCTATTGAGGTAGTTAGCCAAATCCAGACTCGACACTCCCATTTGACGGGCACGGTCTTGATCAATTTGCAATTGAATGACTTTGCTCGGCTCACCCCAATCTAAATGCACATTGGTACTGTTTGGATTGGCACTGATGGTGGCTGCGACTTGCTGCGCCCATTGTCGTACTTGTGCCAAGTCTTCACCTGACACGCGGAATTGCAATGGATAACCCACTGGTGGGCCATTTTCCAATAACGACACGCGAGTACGCACCTCTGGCAGCAATAAACGAATTTGTTCAGATAAATTGCGACGAATTTCATTGCGGTCTTCTAAGGACGATGCCAACACCACAAATTGGGCAAAACTGGCCTGCGGTAATTGCTGATCTAAGGGCAAATAGAAACGCGGCGAACCTGTGCCAACATAGGCTACATAATTGTCGATGCCTTGTTGTTGCGCCAAGAACTTTTCAACTTTTTTAACGGCTGCTTCTGTGGCTGTTAAAGACGCACCTTCTTCAAGCTTTAAATCGACCAAAATTTCTGCCCGATTGGAAGGCGGAAAGAATTGCTGCGGTACCAATTTAAACATGGCAATGGATAGGACAAAAATGGCCACGGTCGCTGCAATGACGGTTTTACGATAGCGCACACAGGTATTGACCCAACCTCGAAACACTTGATAAAAGCGGGTTTGATATGGGTCGTGTAATTCACCTGTTGGCTGTAGCACAGGCTGCGGCTCAGCTTGTTTACCTAAACGCGCCCAAAGACGTTGATACCACGGCGCTCGCTGTGCATGACGCTGAAAATCTGGCAATAATTTATCGCCCAGATACGGCACGAATAGCACGGCAGCAAACCAGGACACCACCAAAGCTATGGTGACCACTTGGAAAATTGAACGGGTATATTCCCCTGTACTTGAGGCTGCTGTGGCAATGGGTAAAAAACCTGCCGCGGTAATCAATGTCCCTGTCAGCATAGGGAAAGCAGTGGTACGCCACGCATGACCTGCGGCTTGCAAGCGGCTATAGCCCTGCTCCATCTTAATTGCCATCATTTCAATGGCGATAATGGCATCATCCACGAGCAATCCGAGGGCTAAAATAAGCGCACCGAGTGAAATCTTATGCAGTCCGACATCAAACAAATGCATACCTGCAAAAGTCATCGCCAAGACCAGTGGAATGGAAAATGCCACCACCAAGCCCGTGCGAAAACCCAGTGAAAAGAAGCTGACCAAGAGCACGATAATCACCGCCTCAGCCAACACTTTCATAAATTCATTGACGCTGTGTTTTACCGCAACAGGCTGATCAGAAACTTTTTGCAGTTGCATGCCCAAAGGCAAGGTCTTTTGCAAACGGGCAAATTCTGTTTCCAGATTTTCACCCAAAGCCAGAATATCACCGCCTTTACGCATCGACACCGCAATGCCAATGCCATTTTCGCCCATAAAGCGCATACGCGGTTGAGCAGGTTCGCTAAACCCACGATAGACCTCGGCAACATCGCCCAGTTGAATGGTGGTGCCATTCACCAACAGCGGCATTTGTTTCAACTCATCGACACTGTGCAACGCACCGCTGACACGTACCTGAATACGGTCTGAATGGGTTTCAAAAAAACCTGCGCTTGCCATGCTGTTTTGTTGTTGTAAGGCTTGCTGAATCGCGGTAACAGGAATACCGAGTTGCGCGGCTTTGGTGTTAGATAACTCAATCCATATTTTTTGATCTTGTAAACCCACCAAATTAACTTTGGCTACATCTTTGACCCGCTGTAATTGTAGCTGCAAACGGTCGGCATATTCTTTGAGGGTGGCGTAGTCATAGTCTGCGCCTGTCAGCACATAAATATTGCCAAAAGTGTCGCCAAACTCATCATTAAAAAATGGGCCTTGTACCCCTTGTGGCAGTTCATGGCGAATGTCATTGACCTTTTTACGCACCTTGTACCAAACATCTGGAATTTGGCTGGAGCGCATAGAATCTTTGGCAATAAAAGTCACCATGGACTCGCCCGGACGCGAATAGGCCATGATGCGTTCATAATCGCCCGTGCTCATCAATTCTTTTTCAATACGGTCAGTGACTTGTAACGAGACCTCTTTGGCGCTCGCTCCTGGCCAATAGGTTTGAATCACCATCACTTTAAAGGTAAACGGCGGATCTTCACTTTGTGCCAGTTTAGAGTAGGAAAAAATACCAACAATGCCCAACAACAGCATCAAGTAGACCACTAAACCCTTATTTTTTAATGCCCATTCGGATAAGTTAAAATTCATATTTTAACGCTCCGTCTGTGTAACAGCAGGAGCTGCCTGAGCTTTAGTATTGACCGCCTGTACAGTTTGATTGTCACGGTTAATTGGGCGGATTTTTTGTCGATCACGCAGTAAATGCACCCCACCCATCACCACATAATCTTGCGGCTGTAAGCCACTCAGTACAGGCACGCTGTCACGTCCATAAGTGCCCAATGTAACAGGAATTTGGCGCACGGTTGAGTCTGGCTGTAAGACCAAAACAAAAGCTTGTTGCCCTGTTGCCGACACGCTAGATAAAGGCACATATAAACCCTGATTGGCTTGGCGAGTCAGAAATACCCGCGCACTTTGCCCCAATTGAATCTGTGCATTGCCTTCACGTAAAGCCACTTTGACTTTAAAAGTACGCGACTGATCTGCCGCAGGGGAAATTTCTCGAACCGTACCTGCAAAACGGGTATCGGGTTGTGACCATAAGCTTACCGTTGCCTCTTGCCCGACCCGAATTTCACTCACCGCTTGTTCAGGCACGCCAATCACGACTTCACGCTCCCCATCAATCGCCAATAGATAAGCGACCTGCCCTGCCGCTAAAACCTGCCCAACTTCAATATTGCGTTCAGTAATCACACCATTTTTTGTGGCACGTAACTGGTTATAGTCGGTTTGATTACTGCTAACCGCATAATTGGACTGCGCCTGTTTCAACTGCGCCATGGCATGTTGATACTGGTTTTTGACTGCATCATATTGCGAGCGACTGACGGCATTCATGGGTAACAATTGCTGAAAACGCTGCAATTCATCACTAGCAATTTTTGCAGCAGATTGCGCACTTTCCAGTTGCGCACGTGCGGCATTGAGCTGTAATGCTGCATCTTGCACATCCAGAGTTGCTAAGACTTGCCCAACTTTGACCTGATCTCCCACATCGGCAAAACGCTGTGTAACTTGCCCTGCAACCCGAAATGCCAAAGCCGTTTGCTGACGAGCTTGCACCTCGCCTGCATAGCTTTTTTGCTCAAGATGTAAACTGCTAGGCTGGGTCACCATCACCAAAGGGACTTCCTGTTCAACCTCGGTTTTTTGCTTACTGCATCCAATTAGGGTGATACAGCACAGCAGCATCAGGCTGGCAATGAGATTCTGAGTCGTGTTCATCAGGTTTGCTCTTATTTAAACGTTTTTTTTAGGGCAGAATACGGTAGGGTTTGCTGACACTTCGTCTATGTTTGCGACAGCGCATATTTTTAGCTGATATAAGGCATGAGGCAGGAAACTTAGTCATTCTAAGTAACTGACTCATAACGTAATAGCAGTAAAAAATATGCTTGTTCCAAAGGACTGTGGCTAAAACTTTCTCAGATTGCGTTATGAAACTTGGTAATAGTCTCGCTATTCCCTTCGTTTCATGCCTGATCTGCTCAGTTTTAGCCTACAGCGCAAGCCATTTACGAAGTGCGTGCAAACCCCTATATTAAATTGATTATTTTTTAATTAATATACCACTGGGTACATTAATTAAAACTGAAGCGTCATTTTCCAGTTGTACTGATGCAAATTAGGATGAGCATGTGCAGATTCATGTCGGACGACCAAAAGATTTAGAAAAACGCCAACGCATTTTAATGTCGGCAAAACACTTGTTTTTAAAGTTGGGCTTTCATGGTTCTAGTATGAATCAGATTGCACGTGAAGCAGGCGTGACCAAATTAACGGTGTATAACCACTTTCAAGACAAAGCCACGTTATTTTCCTGTGCCATTGAAGAAACCTGTGAAAGTCTGCTCAAAGCACAACCTTTGGACTTGACTGCACATCGCAATTTTAAGCAGGCCTTATACCAAGCCTGTGAACTGTCCTTGAACTTGGTCAATATGCCTGAAGCGATTAAATTAGAGCACTTGCTGATGGAACTGGCCTCGGAGCAAAATCCGTTGGCATTGCAGTTTTACAATGCCTCACATGCCAAACTTCGCGCGATGTGGGAAAGCTTCTTTCGTCAAGCAGTAGAATTGCAGTTTATTCAGGCCGATGAACCAAAAACGCAAACTGAATTGATCGTTTCCTTACTGCATGGTTTACGTCACCATGAAGTTTTACTCGGTGTACGTGCCGTGCCCGATGCTGCACAATCTCAAAAGATTATTGAAGATGCGATTGGTATTTTTATGCTGCGTTATGGCTGAACAAGCTAATTTTGCAGCCTCATCATGCGAAATCTAACTCTCACCTTACACATATACGAATGATCAACTGACTCATATCTCCGTCCTGTATTTCTCTCCTAAATACTGCCACTTGGCACTATAACTTCAGATGCGCAAAATCCATGCAACTTTTGTAGATAGCCCGCTTGGATTGTATCTAAATCGGGGTATAGTCTTAACAGAGTAGAAAAACACAGAACATGGAGAACAACGAATGATTCAACAAATTGATGCTCCTCTACGCGATGACGTACGCTTACTTGGCAACTTATTGGGTGAAACCCTCAAGTTACACGCAGGACAAGATTTGTTTAATCAGGTCGAACAAATTCGTGCTTTGTCTAAAGGCGCGCGCGATGGACAAGCCGAAGCTGAAAAACAACTCGAACAACTGTTTTTAAGTCTAGAAGATGATGAAATCTTACCGCTCACCCGTGCCTTTACCCACTTTTTGAATTTTGCCAACATCGCTGAGCAATATCATGTGGTGCGGAGCCGTCGCCAAAGCGAATTTGATGAAAATGGCGTTTCTCCAAACCCGCTAGATCACTTATTTATCAAGTTTAAAGACAACCAAATTTCTGCAGAAACACTCTTTCAACAAGTCTGCGAGCTAAAAATTGAGTTGGTTTTAACTGCGCATCCGACTGAAGTCAGCCGTCGTACCCTCATTCAAAAATATGACGATATTAATGACTGCTTGTTTAAAATGGATCAGCAAAAACTGACACCACGTGAACGTCAGGCAGTTTTGGCAGATTTAAAACAGCTGATCAGCTCGGCTTGGCAAACCGATGAAATTCGCCAACATCGCCCAACCCCTGTCGATGAAGCCAAATGGGGCTTTACCACCATCGAACAGACCCTGTGGAATGCGGTGCCTAAATTCATGCGTGAATTAGACAGCATTGTGCAGGAACATTGTGGACAAAGCCTACCGCTGAGCGTTGCGCCTGTACGTTTTGCCTCTTGGATGGGCGGTGACCGCGATGGTAACCCGAATGTCACTCATAAAGTGACTCAAGAAGTATTATGGTTGTCGCGCTGGAAAGCAGCAGAACTGTATTTACGTGATATTGAAAACCTGCGTTGGGAACTTTCCATTCAGCAATGCAGCCCAGAATTGGCAGATGCTTTGGGACATTTCCATGCCGAGCCGTACCGTGAATATTTACGCGACACCCGCGAACGCCTAAAAGCCACCCGCGACTGGTTAGCAGCGAAACTGCAAGGCAAAGAGGCTGATGACAGTTTGGTCATCAAAAGCAAAGACGAACTGTTACAGCCTTTATTGCTGTGTTATCGCTCGCTGACGGCTTGCCAATTATCAGACATTGCGAACGGCAAATTGTTGGATTTAATTCATCGTGTGAATTGTTTTGGTATTGAATTGCTAAAACTGGATATTCGCCAAGAGTCAGGACGTCATCGCCAAGCCATTTCTGCCATTACCGAATATTTAGGTTTGGGCAATTTTGAAACATGGACTGAACAAGCACGTCAGAACTTTTTGCTTCAAGAGCTGCAAAGCAAACGTCCGTTATTGCCAAAATTCATGCAGGAACCTGCACAAAGCCTGATTCAACATCCCGATGTGCAAGAAGTATTTGCCACCATGCGCACTCTGGCTGCACAGCCGCAGGAAAGTTTGGGTGCTTATATTATTTCCATGGCGGAATATCCAAGTGATGTGTTGGCGGTATTATTGCTGCAAAAAGAAGCAGGCATTCAGCATCCTTTACGTGTAGTGCCACTGTTTGAAACCCTGAAAGACTTGGATGGGGCTGCCCAGACCATGAATACCCTATTTAATATGCATTGGTACAAACAGCATATTCAGGGCAAACACGAGGTGATGATTGGCTACTCAGACTCCGCCAAAGATGCAGGGTTCATGTCTGCCAACTGGGCGCAGTACCGCGCGCAGGAAGAACTGACTGCGGTAGCGCAGCAACATGCTGTGCAGCTGACTTTATTCCATGGTCGCGGTGGTTCCATCAGCCGTGGCGGTGCACCAACACAACAAGCATTGTTCTCACAACCACCGGGTTCTATTTCAGGTGCAATCCGCGTCACCGAACAAGGTGAAATGATTCGTTTTAAATTTGGACTTGAAGGGGTTGCCTTACAAAATCTGGAAGTCTACACCGCTGCAACCTTAGAAGCGACGCTGATGCCACCACCTGTGCCGAAAGCAGAATGGCGCGAGTTGATGGATAACATGACCGAACTTTCAGTGCAGGTCTATCGTCAAACCGTGCGTGAAAATCCGCATTTTGTGAAATATTTACGCACCGTCACGCCAGAGCTAGAATTGCAGATGTTGCCACTCGGTTCACGTCCTGCGAAACGTAAAGTCAGCGGTGGAATTGAATCCTTACGTGCCATTCCATGGGTATTTGCATGGACACAAATCCGTTTGATGCTGCCTGCTTGGTTGGGTACAGGCGCAGCAATTAACCAAACGCTCGATCAGGGACAAAAAGCCACTTTGGATGAAATGCTCAGCGATTGGCCGTATTTCCAGACTTTAATTGATATGCTAGAAATGGTGCTATCTAAAGCCGACAGTAATATTGCCCTGTACTACGAATCTAACCTGACCGATGACGAAGACTTAAAACAACTGGGTGAGCAACTCCGTCAACGTCTGCGTGATGCTGTGACGACCCTACTGACCCTTAAAGGTGAATCGCAATTGCTCAGCAGCAATGATGTGCTAGATCAATCGATGCGGGTGCGTAAACCTTATTTATTGCCACTGCATTTGCTACAGGCAGAATTGATGAAACGTCGTCGTTTGTATTTGGCAGAACAGCATGCCGAACATACCCCTGTCGATCATGCCCTCATGGTGAGTATTGCAGGGATTGCAGCAGGCTTACGCAATACAGGTTAAGAGCTAACGAATAGCACAACAAGCAGAGTCATGCTCTGCTTGTGGCTCATTCACTCACTTAAACATGATTTGGGACGGATGACTACATATTAGGCTAAGTAGAAAAAATCATAAAAAAACATGATAACTGGCATTTTTTATGATTTCTGTCTCAACTTATTTGAATTATGCTTAGATTAGACAATAAATAAGAGTTTGGACTTGCCTATGCCAGAAAGCTCTACAATGACGACTTTATTAAAGCTAAAAATTTTTAATTTTTTCAAGGGTATAAAAATCTCCTCAGTTTAAATAACATCCAAAAATCACGTGTCGTCAGTGGCTTGGTTTTTTTCTTTCATTTACTCTTTTTAGTGGTACTTTGGCTCAGTCAAAGCCAACCCCTGTTTACCCCATACATGCTGCCATGGGTATTGGGTTGTTTAATATTGTATTTGCTGATTGCCTTGGTCTTTATATGTCATCAGCTATCGTATTCCTGAAAATCAGACCACACTCTATTATTTTCCAATTCTGTGTTTAGGCTTTTATAGCAGCTCACTCATGAGTATTGGCTATTTTCTGGGTCAAATGACGGTACTCACAGGCGTATTTACCATTGGCTCCATTTTTACAGGCTTATTGTTGTTTAAACGCAGCATTATCTTTTGGGGCACCATTCCCTGCTTGGTGGTATTTTACGGTGGTTCTTTGCTGACCTTGCGCAATATTATCCCCTATGCGCCCGTTTTTCAGCCCTATACGTTTACCAGTGCGGAATTCCAAAATTTCATGCTCATCAATAACTTGATTGGCAGCACCATCATTGGTGTTCTGTTGGCCATTTTATTTAATACTTTTTTGGGACGCTGGATGATTCGTGAAGAACATCAGCAACAACTAATTCTGCTTGATCCACTCACCCAAACTCTCAACCGACGCGGTTTAAGCATAAAATTCAACCAACTGGTGAATCAAAAACAATTGGCGGGGCAAAACAAAGAACACATCTGCCTTGCCCTGCTCGATTTAGACTGGTTTAAGCAAGTAAATGATCGCTATGGACACGATGGAGGGGATCAGGTACTCAAGCAAATTCCAAAAATTTTGCAAAAAAATCTACGCAGTGAAGATATTATCGGACGTTTTGGTGGCGAAGAATTTATGATTATTTTCTCCAATACCTCACCGCAAATTGCCCAAAATGTACTGGAACGCTGCAGAATTGCCATTGAACAACATCGTATTGCCTATGCAGAACATGAGATTCAAATTACCGCAAGTTTTGGTTTAAGTGCCTTATATATTTATCATACAGATCAACATGAATTAATTCAGCGTACTGATGCTGCGCTGTATAAAGCCAAGCAAAGTGGACGTAATAATGTGCAGCAAGATATTGAATCATGAATATTAATTTTGTATAAAATACAAACAAAAATCGCAGGTCATACAATTTTTTTTAAACTGCGACTATCACTAAGTGACTGCAATACATTCTTTAAATTTATAAATAAAATTACTTATTTATATTAAATGTAAATTTTATCAAATAGTAAAATTTAATCCTAAAAATAAACAGCTGATCTGTTTTCTGGCAAAATTTTTAAAAAATTTAGGCAATACAAGAGTATGATGTGCTCAATTTAGCTTTTGAGTGCTTACTTTATGTCCAATTGGTTTCCCAAATGGCGCCCTTATGAAGGCAGCATTGATGCACGTCCTGTAGGTACCAATGAGTATCTACCGCCTGCACAAACCGTTGTATTGGGGATACAACACGCATTTGCCATGTTTGGTGCCACTGTACTTGCACCTTTTTTAATGGGCTTTGATCCGAACCTTGCCATTTTAATGTCAGGAATTTGTACCATCCTGTTCTTTTTCATGACAGGTGGGCGTGTTCCAAGTTATTTAGGCTCAAGCTTTGCCTTTATTGGGGTGGTGATTGCTGCCACAGGCTATGCAGGCGCAGCAGGCGGTTTAAATGCCAATATTGGGGTTGCGGCAGGCGGGATTATTGCCTGCGGTATTTTATATGCCCTGATTGGCTTTTTGGTGATGGCTACTGGCACCCGCTGGATTGAAAAATTAATGCCACCTGTGGTGACAGGTGCGGTGGTGATGATCATTGGTTTAAACCTTGCTCCTGTCACGGTCAAAGCGGTTGCAGGCAATCCATTTAATATGTGGATGGCCTTGGTGACTGTGCTATGTATGGGCATGATTGCCGTATTTACCAAAGGTTTACTGCAACGCCTCTTGCTCCTGATTGGCTTGCTCATATCGTATCTGATCTATTTTGTAGTCACCAATGTCATGGGTTGGGGGACGCCAATTAACTTCGCACCGATTCAGCAAGCCGCTTGGTTTGGCGTACCAGACTTTCATGCGCCTGTATTTGATGTGAATGCCATGCTGATTATTGCCCCAATTGCCTTCATTTTGGTGGCAGAGAACTTGGGACACATTAAAGCAGTAGGTGCCATGACTGGTGAAAACCTCGATCCACACATTGGTAAAGCCTTTGTAGCCGATGGTGTTGCCACAACCCTTGCAGGTGGTGTCGGTGCACCGGGTATGACTACCTATGGTGAAAACATTGGGGTGATGGCTGTTACCCGCGTGTATTCCACGATTATTTTTGTGGTGGCGGGGGTCTTTGCTATTTTCCTTGGCTTATCACCAAAATTTGGGGCAATCATCCATACCATTCCTACCGCCATTTTAACGGGCGCTTCGATTGTGGTATTTGGTTTGATTACCATTGCTGGCGCGAAAATCTGGATTGAAAACAAAGTCGATTTTTCTAAAAACAAAAATCTGATGGTGGCTGCCGTGACCATTATTTTAGGAACGGGTGACTTTGCGTTGCAATTGGGCAGCTTTAACTTGGGCGGGATTGGGACAGCAACTTTTGCAGCCTTGTTCCTGAACTGGTTCTTTAGTTTGCGTGATCCATCCTAATCAGAACCTGCTGTCATCTGCTGTAACTAAGCAGATGCCGAAACAATGCAAAAAGACCGAACAACAATGATTGTTCGGTCTTTTTTTAGCTCAAACGGTCTGTCTAGAATAAACCGTTTTTAAGAGATCATGCTTTTGCTGTGGCTTATTTCTGTTTTTTAAGCTCTTGCTTAAGTTGCTTCAATTTGCCTTTATGTTTTGAAATCTTTTTCAAACGTGCTTTGATTTTTTGCTTCAAAGATTTAACTTGCTTAGCCATGGTATTACTCCTTAGTAAGGCTATTCGTTGCCATTGTGTTGTTTCACAAAACTACGAATAAATTTTCTTAATTCACGAGCAGCACTAGTATCAAGTTCTTCACATAAACGAATAAATTCATCACGTTCAGTACTATTAATACGAATTAAAAGTTGTCCATCTTTCTTGCCTGTCTTTATTTTTTTGATTTGCTCGTTCATTGCTGATCTCTCCAAAATAAAGACTGCTTTGCAAAAGATGTATATACAATATATATACTTTTCAGAATAATGCAAACTTACAATGTTAAAAAATGTAATAAAATCATAATCTTTTTTTTACCATAGCTTTTAAAAGCAACAGCAAAGCCAAGACAGGCAAGGCTTTGCGCTAAAAGCTGTCTATAGAAAAAATAAACATATTATTTTTAAAAATACTGTTTCGAGGTTAAAAATAAATACAGACACCGCAATTTTGCAGCGTAAAGGAAAGGATTGGCTGAGTTTGAAGTATCACGCCAAACTCATTAAAAACTTTTTAAGGGCGGAATTCTTTCAGTTCACGTTGAATAAAGTGCTGAATCATATCGTGGTACAAACGCTCAACCATATCAGGATCAACATCATGTTGCAGCGCAAGAGTACGCACTTTTTCAATGACTTCTTTCACTCGCTGTGGTGATTGCACATCTTCCACCGTCTGTTTATGGCGCATGGCTTGATCGACATAAAACTGACGTGATGCAATCAGTTCAATTAAAGCCACATCTATCTGATCAATCTTGTCACGTGCTTGTTGTAATGAGTTTACTTTTTCATTGTTCATGGGCTGGGGCTACACTTTCAGTTTCGTTTTCAATTTCACTCTTATACTTTTCTTCTAACACATTACTGAAAATACTTTCAATCATCCACACCCGATATAAGCTGTTAAATACATAACTTTGCCCATCAATGCGCAATTCCAGCACAGGAAAATCGGGCTGAGATTTCATCTCGCACAACATGTCATTTTCTTTGAGCAATTCAGCAACATCGGCTGTACTCAGTTGTTCTAGCTCTAATTCACGCTGCATCCGATCAAAATGTGCCTTAAAAGACATATCCTGCCCTCTCGTCCATACCGCCTGCAAAATACGATACATGGCATCGACGCGCTGTTCTTCAGGCACGCTGTAATACAGCTGCGCCATGTAAGTCGTGGCAGCTTCGGTTGGGCGGCAAAACGGCGTAAACGCAACATCAGTACGTTTAGATAAACGTGTTGCCAAACTCCAGTCAAACCAGTCGCGTCCATGATAAGATAAGGGATACACATTCAAATGGATATTGTAATAGGCAGCTAATTCTTCTTTGATATACGCCAATAACAACCAAGAAATCGGGTCTTCCAGTGCAATATACAAATCCAGTTCAGGGTCGAGTGCCTGAATTTCATTGAGTTCTTCGGCATCACTAATTAAATGTTCTCGCCATTCAATGTGATTGATCAAGAAAATAGGATTATCGGTGAGTAATTTTTGTTGTTTTAAACGGCGTGTCAAACGCAATAAATCATCGACCGCATGATATTTACGTCCACCAAACTCAAAATAACTGGCCAATACAGGTGCATCATCAAAAACCCGTTCAGGAAAATCCTGAATTTGATGATGACGGCTGGACATGGCATATAAAGTGCGTAATTTACCCGACTGCTTTTGCCACAGCATGTGAAACACATCTTCGAGTAAATACAAGAAATCTTGACCACGTAACGGCGTATGCCGCAAAATAGCTTCTGCCTGCATTAAGGCCTCTGCAGTCGGTGGTTCAGGGCTATCGTGAAAACTAAAACGGTGTTGTTTGGCAAGAATTTGTGCATCTTGAATACAATAATTTTGCCATTCTGCAGCCGACATTTGATTCGGTGCATCGCCACTTTGCCGCGAAATCACCACGGTTAAAGGTTTTAATTCATCGGCCAGAATATCTTCTAATTGCGGCAACTGCTGTACCGCCAAATAGCTATATACATCATCTAGACGTAAATACACACTCAGTCCGTGTTCCGTGGGCAACACCGCTTGCCGAGATGGTTTTTGATAAAACCAACTCGATCTGATCGGATCGAACCAACGGCGTAACAGTGACATGAGATTAGCCTCTAAAAAGAAAATCCTTGTGGTTTGGGGACAAGCCACATGCAAATCATGTGCGCTCGTCCTTCAATAGTACACAAGGATTTATATCAATTCATATAAAAATGATCAATTAGACCTCTAAATTCAGATCAGTCACTGCACCTTTTTCTGCGCCCGATGCCAATTTAGCAAATTTCGCCAATGCACCATGGGTATAGTTTGGCTTTGGTTTGACCCATGCCGCTTTACGTGCTGCCATTTCCTCTTCCGACACATGCCAAGTCATTTCACGGGTTTCGGCATTAATCGAAATTTTATCGCCATTTTTCACCAGACCAATTGGCCCGCCTTCATACGCTTCTGGGGTCACATGCCCAATCACAAAACCGTGACTGCCACCCGAAAAACGTCCATCGGTAATTAACGCGACTGAATTCCCCAAACCTTTGCCAATAATTGCAGAAGTTGGTTTCAGCATTTCTGGCATACCCGGGCCACCTTTAGGGCCTTCACCACGAATCACCACCACTTCACCTTCTTGCACTTCACCATCTAAAATGCCGCGCATCGCGCCAATTTCACCTTCAAAAACGCGTGCAGGGCCTTCAAAATACAAGCCTTCTTTGCCTGTAATTTTTGCCACTGCGCCCGTAGGTGATAAGTTGCCTTTTAAAACCACCAAGTGTGAATCTTTTTTGATTGGCGCATCAAACGGTAAAATAATTTGCTGACCTTCAGGATAATCAGCAACATCGGCCAAGTTTTCTGCCAAAGTTTTACCTGTAACCGTTAAGCAAGAACCATCGAGCATGCCTGCATCTAACATACGTTTCATCAATGGTTGAATTCCGCCAATGGCAATCAGCTCCGACATTAAATACTTGCCCGATGGACGTACATCGGCCACCACTGGAGTTTCCTGACCAATACGCACGAAATCATCTAGTGTCAGTTCAACCCCTGCAGAATGTGCCATGGCAATCAAATGCAGTACACCATTGGTCGATCCACCCAAAGCAATCAGCACTTTAATGGCATTTTCAAAGGCAGATTTGGTCATAATGTCACGTGGTTTAATATCCAGACGTAACAGATTCATGACTGCTTCGCCTGCACGTTGGCAGTCATCCATTTTATCTTGAGAAACAGCTTCTTGTGCTGAAGACCCCGGCAAACTCATGCCCAATGCTTCAATGGCCGATGCCATAGAGTTGGCGGTGTACATGCCACCACAAGAGCCTGCACCTGGCAAAGCCACTTCTTCAATTTGTTTGACCTGAATTTCGTTAATTTCACCTTTGGCATGCTGACCCACAGCTTCAAACACCGAAATAATATCGGTATGTCCTGCACCCGGTTTAATCGTGCCGCCATAAACAAACAAGCCCGGACGGTTTAAACGCGCCAGTCCCATAATGCAGCCTGGCATGTTTTTATCACAGCCACCAATTGCAATCACACCATCATAGGCTTGACAACCCACCACGGCTTCAATTGAATCGGCAATGATTTCACGTGAAACCAATGAATATTTCATGCCTTCAGTGCCGTTTGAAATACCGTCTGAAATGGTGATGGTATTGAAAATAATGCCTTTACCACCCGCCTGATTCACGCCTGTTTCTGCTTCTCGTGCTAAGCCATCAATATGCATATTACATGGTGTGACATTGGCCCAAGTCGATGCAATGCCAATAAATGGACGAGTAAAATCTTCATCCTTAAAACCCACCGCACGCATCATGGAACGTGCAGGTGCATTTTCAATGCCTTCATAGACTTCGGCTGAATGTTCGCGGATATTCTGTTTACTCATGGCTGATTCCTTAGCAAGATGGGTGAAATGACGTATTCATCATGACAATTTATTTTATTTTTCATTGTATCGAAAGCAGGCAGGATGTAAACGAAAATGCCTGTCTAATTTCATTGCTCAAATTTGCTGCACTACTAACATTGCTCAATGCATGTCTTGTCCTGAAATAGATTGACAGTATTCCACTTCAAACCGAGTTAAGCAATTAGCTCGGTTTTAGTTTGCTCATACGTCTGATTCGGGGTGTTCATATTTAAACTTAAATGTGGTCTATAGCAATTATAAATCATAATAGATTCCGCAATTAAGTGATCTAACTCCTTCATGGTTTGACATCGTGTAATTAAAAACTCCTGCTTTAATATTCCATTAATCCGCTCTGCTAATGCATTCTGGTATGAGAAACACTGTTTCGCAAGGCCTCCATCTGTCATAGAAGGACATACCCCATAATGGCGTAATGCCGATTGATATAGTTCAGAGCAATACTGAGAGCCTCTGTCTGAATGATGAATCATCCTTGTCGCTCGATCCGTCACATGCTGCATCGCCATATGTAGAGCCTGCACAACATTCTCCGCACGCATATCATTCGATAACTTATAACCTTTAATCTGACGGGTATAAGCATCTGTCACTAAGGATAAATAATGTACGCCTTCAGCACTCTCAACATAAGTAATATCACTAACAAAGACTTCGTTGGCTTGCACTGCTGAATAATCCTTTAATAAATTTGGATGCTTCTTCATCCAATGCTTGCTATCCGTAGTTTTTGTATAGCGACGCTTGGGGCGAATCAATAAATTATGCTCTTTCAATATTTTAAATAACTGATCCCGTCCACACTTTAAACCACGCTGCAACAATTTGCCTTTAATAAGCCAATACAGCTTACGTGTTCCGATACTTGGCATGAGACAGCGATACTCCATAACCAACTCGAGTATTTGTTCTGTTACTTGTGCAGTCATTTGAGCACGTTTTTCTGCTTGATAATAAGCTTGTCGAGTGATTCCTAACCACTGACAATAACGTGAAACGCTTAGTCTTCTTTGGCTTTGCCAATCTTTGAAACGTGCTCGGTATACTTTTTTCCAAGATCAGTCCCACACTCTTTATCAATGTGATAAATCACATCCTGTATAAATTCAGTTTTGAGCTTTTCTGCGGCTAACTGTTTTTCTAATTGGCGGATTCGTTGTTGGGGTGTCAATTGGCGTTTAGAAGAAGTCGGCATATTCGAAGTCCAATCCTGTTGTCCGTGCTTGCGTAACCATACCAGCACAGTTGATCTTCCTTGAATACCATATTTTGCCTGAGCTTGCTTATAAGTAATTTGCCCTTTTTCTACTTCATGTACCACTATCATTTTAAAGGCAAAGCTATAGTCACGTTGTGTACGTTTAACTCGTTGTTCTCGTTTATGTTCCATAAAATAAGTCTCTTAAGGTGTAAACTTATTTCAGGACGGGACAGCAGGCTCATAAAAAAAGCACCCCGATTTTGGAGTGCTTTTTGTGACAGCTTAAATTGCCAATTCCTGCTTAGATTTCACGTACCGCACCTTTTGCCGCACTGGTAGTGTGCATGGCATAGGCTTTCAACGCTTTAGAAATTTTACGTGGACGTTCTTCTGCAGGATGCCAGCCTTTAGCTTCTTGCGCTTCACGACGTGCCGCCATAGTTGCGTCATCTACCGCCAAGTGAATGCTGCGGTTTGGAATATCAATTTCGATACGGTCACCATCTTCAACCAGACCAATCGCACCACCTTCAGCCGCTTCTGGAGAAACGTGACCAATTGAAAGACCTGAAGAACCGCCCGAGAAACGACCATCGGTCAGTAAGGCACATTCTTTGCCTAAACCTTTCGATTTCAAATAGCTGGTTGGATAGAGCATTTCTTGCATACCTGGGCCACCACGTGGGCCTTCGTAGCGAATCACCACCACATCACCCGCTGTAATTTTACCGCCCAAAATCGCGTCTACTGCAGCATCCTGACTTTCAAAAACACGTGCTGTGCCGTTAAATTTCAAAATGGAATCATCTACCCCTGCAGTTTTGACAATACAGCCATCTAAAGCAATATTGCCGTAAAGTACCGCCAAACCACCATCTTTAGAGAAAGCGTGTTCTGCATTACGAATCACACCATTGTCACGGTCACCATCTAAACGTGAATAGTAACGGTCTTGTGAGAATGCTGTTTGGGTGGGTACGCCGCCCGGTGCAGAACGGAAGAACTGGTAAACGTCTTCATTTTCGGTACGGATGATGTCCCATTTATCCAAAGCATCTTTTAAAGTCGCTTCGTGAACTGTGCCTACTGAAGTGTCCAATAAACCTGCGCGATCCAGCTCGCCTAAAATAGACATAATGCCACCCGCACGGTGTACATCTTCCATGTGAACATCTTGTTTTGCAGGCGCTACTTTACATAGTACAGGCACTTTACGTGATAAACGGTCAATGTCATCCATGGTGAAATCCACACCTGCCTCATTGGCAGCCGCCAACAAGTGCAGTACGGTGTTGGTTGAACCGCCCATGGCAATGTCCAACGTCATAGCATTTTCATAAGATGCTTTGGTTGCAATTGAACGTGGCAATACGCTGTAATCGTCTTGTTCATAATGGCGTTTGGCCAATTCCACAATCAACTGACCTGCTTTATCAAACAGTTTTTTACGGTTGGCGTGAGTTGCTACAATTGAACCGTTGCCCGGTAAAGATAAACCTAGAGCTTCTGTTAAGCAGTTCATTGAGTTTGCAGTGAACATCCCTGAGCATGAACCACAAGTTGGACATGCAGAACGCTCATATTCAGCAACTTCTTCATCCGTATAGTTGTCATCTGCCGCCACAATCATCGCGTCAATCAAGTCAATCGCGTGTTCATTGCCACGAATTTTGACTTTACCTGCTTCCATTGGGCCGCCAGACACAAACACCACTGGAATGTTCAGGCGCATGGCAGCCATCAGCATCCCTGGTGTGATTTTGTCACAGTTGGATATACACACCATTGCATCGGCGCAGTGTGCGCTGACCATGTATTCTACCGAGTCGGCAATCAAGTCACGCGATGGCAATGAATACAACATGCCGTCATGACCCATGGCAATCCCGTCATCTACGGCAATGGTGTTAAATTCTTTGGCAACACCACCTGCCGCCTGAATTTGTTCTGCCACCATTTGACCGAGGTCTTTTAAATGCACATGGCCAGGTACAAATTGGGTAAATGAGTTGACCACCGCAATAATCGGCTTACCGAAATCTTCGTCTTTCATACCCGTTGCACGCCATAAGCCGCGTGCACCCGCCATATTTCTTCCGTGTGTCGATGTTTTTGAACGATAGTCAGGCATTATAAAGTTCCAACTTGGTTGTGCTGAAATGAATCTGAAATTCATTCTGGCGAAATAATACTGTTTGCAAGATCTGTATCACTGCAAAATAGTTTAAGAGTCTTTGTATTTTACTACAGCTTGAGGTAGTAAGGCTGCTGCTTTACCGACTTTATGATGGATAAAAAGTGACGAAAAACTACAGCACTTTGTTGATCATACTGAATGCAATACAAAACTTTCATGAATAATTTTTAAATTTTGCATTACTAATTTTTATCATAATAATTTATAGCACAGCGACAAGGTGGATTTGTTACAACCCATTCCGACCTTTGAGCCGCAATTTGTTATAATTGCCGCGTCATCTAAAACTATGGGTTGATTTCCATTGAAAATCGTTTTTGCAGGTACGCCTGAATTTGCTGCAAGCGCTTTGGCAGCACTCCTGAACACCGAACATGAGATTGTCGCGGTTTACACCCAGCCTGACCGTAAAGCAGGACGCGGACAAAAACTCACAGCATCTGCGGTGAAGCAATTGGCACTACAACACGATCTTCCTGTCTATCAACCTTTGCATTTTAAATCATCTACTGAAGAAGGTCTGGCGGCCCAACAAGAATTGGCTGCATTGAATGCCGATGTGATGGTGGTTACGGCCTATGGTTTAATCTTGCCGCAAGTGGTTTTAGATACTCCTAAATATGGCTGCTTGAATATTCACGGTTCGTTATTGCCACGTTGGCGTGGTGCAGCGCCGATTCAGCGCGCGATTGCCACAGGTGATACCGAAACAGGCATCACCATTATGAAAATGGCTGCAGGCTTAGATACGGGCGATATGATGTATAAAACCCTATGCCCAATTACTGCCACAGACACCTCTGCCACTTTACATGACAAACTGGCGCAGCAAGGTGCCAAAGCAATTGTTGAAGTACTGGCTTCAGAACAAAAATTGCAAGACTATTTAGCCGCGCGTGAAGTGCAAGATGAAGCCTTGACGGTCTATGCACACAAATTGACCAAAGCCGAAGCACAAATTGACTGGTCACAAACTGCAGCCGAAATTGACCGTAATATCCGTGCCTTTAACCCGTGGCCGGTGGCATTTATCCCTTTAGATGACACTCAAAACTTACGCGTGTGGAGTTCAGCATTATCAGATGAACCTGCCCAAGGTCAGGTGCCTGGCACAATATTAAAACTGGACAAACAAGGTGTACACGTCGCTTGTGGCGATCAACAAGCGGTATGCTTAAGCTCGTTGCAATGGCCAGGCGCTAAACCGCTGAATCCTGTGCAAATCATTCAAACTCAAAAACTTCAAACAGGACAAGTTCTCGCATGAGCCATTCTGAATCAGGCAACTCACATTTGAACTTGCGTGCCCAAGTCATCCGTACGCTATTGGCTGTACAACAAGGGCAATCGTTGGCGAGCGTCTTACCTGCACATTTAAGTAAAATCGCAGAACGTGACCGCGCTCTATTTCATGAGCTGGTTTTGGGCACCTTGCGTCAATGGTATGCCCTAAAAAGCATTACTTTGCCGCTGTTGGTGAAACCACTCAACAATGAAACTATTGAAACCTGTTTATATGTCGGCTTATATCAAGTGCTTTGCACCCGTGTAGCCAGTCATGCCGCAATTTCAGAAACCGTAACTGCAGCCAAACAATTGGGCTATCAAGCACTCAGCGGTGTGGTGAATGCAATTCTGCGTCGTGTTTCACGTGAAACATCGGAATTTCAAACGGCTTTGGCGCAGGCACATGGTTTGCCAAGTTGGTTGTATAAACGCTTGAAAAAAGATTGGCCTGAACAATTAGAACAACTGACGCAAACTTTAAAGCAAACCGCACCTCTGACCTTAAGGGTTAATACACGCCAAATCAGCCGTGATGACTATTTAGAAATTTTGCAGGAACAAGAGATTGCAGCAGAAGCTTGCACCGTGTCTGAAGTCGGCATTGTGATGTTGCAAAATGTGCACATTCCTGACTTACCTGGTTTTGATGAAGGCGTATTTTCCGTTCAGGATGAACATGCCCAACTGTGTGCAACGCTCTTGCCAAATTTAGATGGCAAAGTCGTGGTCGATGCCTGCGCAGCACCCGGCGGTAAAACAGCGCATCTGCTCGAAAAATTTCAGCCTAAAAAATTGATTGCCTTAGATCAGGATGCCAAACGTCTGTTACGTGTCAGCGAAAACCTAGAACGTCTGCAACTGAATCAAGAAGCGCAAGTCGAAATTTTGGCTGCCGATGCAACCACATGGAATGCCAGTGAAGCAGTAGACTGTATTGTATTGGATGCACCATGTTCTGCAATTGGAGTCTTGCGTCGTCATCCAGATATTCGTTTGCTGCGTCAATCTAGCGATATTCAGCAGACGGTGGTATTACAGCAACAGATTTTGCAGCAGATGTGGCAACAGCTCAAAGTTGGTGGCACCTTGCTTTACATTACCTGCTCGGTTTTAAAAGCCGAAAATGAACAGCAAATGCAGCAATTCTTTGCCGAACATCAAAATGCCAAAGAAGTCAAAATTGAGGCAGATTGGGGCATTCCACAACTGTATGGGCGCCAATTATTGCCGCAACAAGGACGCGGGGATGGTTTTTATTATTGTCGTATTGAAAAAACCGCCTAAGCTATTTCTGTTTTAACGATTCTTCTCATTTAATAGCCTTTCCAAAAAAATAACCCTTGAATCAATCAAGGGTTATTTTAGTTAGCCAGTGCAATGCTTTACAGCATCGCACCCGTTTCAGCAAAATGCTTAGTCTTCGAGTTCATCTGGGTTTTTGATCAGGTGAATCATCGCCAAAACTAAACCACCCCAAAGTACCACTGTTGAAATAATCAACATCACCAATGCAGATGTATTCATCTTATTTCTCCGTTGCGTCGTGATCTTTTAAGCGGCTAAGCAATACCGCGCCAATAATAAAGAGCACTACGGTACCACCACCCACGGTGAGTAAAATGTGTAATGGATAACCACCATAGCCTTCTGCAAAAATAGATTTCAGGGTTAAGCCTAAAGCCACGAGCAATGAAAGCGGAGTCACGATGGTTAATAGGAAATTCCAGCCCCAACCCAATTTAATGCTTGAGTATTGGTTAACGTGTTGCTGCAATTCTTTGAGCAATGGACGACGGAACCAAGTCACCAAAATGATCGACAATAAACCACCACCAACAATACCAATGTTGTTGGCAAAGTAGTCAATGATGTCGACAAAAGTGATCGCGCTGTGGGTAGAGAATAAAATGGTTGAAACAATAGCTGAACCACCCGCAATGATGGTTACTGCACGCTTACGCGACCAACCCAGTTTGTCTTGGAACGCAGCAATGGGCACTTGCAGAATACTCACCATTGAGGTCACCCCTGCAACCGTCAATGAGGCGAAGAATAAGAAACCAAATAAATCGCCACCTGCACCCAAGCTTGAAATGATTTTCGGGAATGCAATAAAAGCTAAACCAATACCGCCCGAAACCACTTCATCTACCGATGAACCTGCGCTGTACGCCATGAAACCAAGCGCAGCAAAAATACCAATACCCGCTAAAATTTCAAAAGATGAGTTTGCAAGTGCAACCACCAAGCCTGAACCAGTCAAGTTGGTTTTACGTTTTAGGTAAGATGAGTAGGTCAACATAATCCCGAAACCCACTGAAAGTGAGAAGAAGATATGACCAAAGGCAGCTAACCATACTTTATAGTTCGCCATCGCTTCCCAGTTAGGCGTAAAGAAAGCATTTAAGCCATCGACTGCACCCGGTAAACGTAAAGCTTGAACCACGAGAATAGAGAACAAAATCAGCAAAAGTGGTATAAAAATTTTATTTGACAGCTCAACCCCTTTTTTCACCCCACCATATAAAATGAACATCACCACCGTCCATACGATGACTAAGCCAATAAATAAGGTTGGTACAAAACCAAAGGCTAAACCTTCACCATTTTGTAAGTAGCTTGTGAAAAAGAATTTTTCAGTGTCTGTTCCCCATTGCTGACCAATGGAATAGAACATATAACTGCCTGCCCAAGACAATACGCTGGCATAATAAATACCAATCAGCAAAGTCACCATCACCTGCCACCAGCCCAATGCTTCACTGTTCATGAGCTTTTTATAAGCGGTTGGTGGTGCTTTACGGTATTTATGTCCGACTGCATAGTCCAAAAACAGCAATGGCAAACCTGCGGCAAAGATCGCAATTAAATAAGGGATTAAAAATGCGCCGCCGCCATTTTCATAGGCAACATAAGGGAAACGCCAAATATTGCCCAACCCGACCGCAGAACCAATGGCTGCGATAATAAAGCCTGATCGCGCGGACCAACTCTCACGAGAATCTGTCATAGAACACCTAAACTTCAGGCTATTTTTTGCTGCTTGTTTTTTAATTCTGACCTTTTATATAAATAACTTGCTTTTTCATTAGCTTAAATTTACTTTATATAACGGTACTTTAGCGCACGCAAAAAATATCCTGCAAAAAATGAAAATCTGGGTGTTTGCTTTAGAGTCACACCTTTTGAGCATCAAATTCTAAAGGTCAAACAGCGAAATATTCGGAAAATCTTGCTTAAAGTCTTTGCCCAATATTGCGCTTTTGTATGGCTTAACAATACTCATTTTTGAACAATTTTTCTGTAAATTCTGCTTAGAAAGATGCTTTTTGTATGCATTTTTTTAATCAAACGTTCAAATTCCACTCCATTTTGACTTGATTTTTTAGTTATAAATCGTATAACTATTTGGAATGGAATTTTGATGCTATTTGAGTTATTTTAATTTTCATCTATTTTAGCAGCGCTGTAGCCTATTATTCACCGAACTACAGCACTGTAATCAATCATCTCAAAATTCAGAGTTAACTCATCCTTTCTCTTTATTTATAACGATGCATCATTAGATCAGATACTTAACGCTTAATTACCAATAAACGCTCTTCCTGCATATCCCGAATAGCAGATTGAATCCCTTCTCGCCCTAAACCCGAATCTTTCACGCCACCATAAGGCATATTGTCCACACGGAACGATGGAATATCATTAATAATCACCCCACCAACTTGTAACTGATCCCATGCATACAGCATTTTTTCCAAGCTTTGTGTATAAATACCCGCCTGTAAACCAAAACGACTTTGGTTGATACGTGCAATCCCTTGCTCAAAAGATGAATATTTTTCCAAAATGGCAACAGGGCCAAAAACTTCATCTTTATAAACTTCCAAGTTTGGATCGACCTGTTCCAATAAAGTCGGTTCAAACATCACACCTTTCAGCTCGCCACCTGCCAATATTTTTGCGCCTTTTTTCACCGCTTTATCAATCCACTTTTTCAAGCGCTGCGCTTCAGCTTCCTTAATCATTGGCCCGACCAAAGTGCTGTCTAAATCAGGATCTGCCGCTTTAATTTTCTTGAGCTGGCTCACAAGTTTCTTTTTCAGTTCGGCATATACGTCAGCATGCACCAAAATACGTTGCACACTAATACACACCTGCCCAGCATGATTATACGCACCACCAATTAAGCGATGAATCAATGCATCATTCAATTCAGTATCGGGTTCAATCATCACTGCTGCATTGCCGCCCAACTCTAGCGTTACTTTTTTGCGTCCTGCGCGGGCTTTCATATCCCAACCCACCACATCTGAACCGGTAAAACTGAGCAGTTTAAAGCGGTCATCCGTGACTAAAACATCGGCTTGTTCACGCTCACAAGGCAATACCGAAAACGCACCTTTAGGTAAATCTGTTTCTGCCAACACTTCTGCAATTTTCAATGCTGAAATAGGCGTGGCACTGGCAGGTTTTAATACAAAAGGACAACCTGCGGCAATCGCAGGTGCAATTTTATGTGCAGTTAAATTCAACGGAAAATTAAAAGGACTAATCAAAGACACGGTACCAATGGGTACATGCTTAACCATCCCTTGATAATTCGCAGCAGCAGCCGTCACTGCCAACGGCAAAATACGCCCTTCATCTAGTTGTGACACCGCATCTGCCGCAATTTGGAAGGTATTAATTAAACGCTCGACTTCTGCCATCGCAGCCAAACGTGGTTTTCCACCTTCGGCAATTAAAATTTCGACCAATTCTTCACGCATGTTTTGAAAACGCTGCACACAATGCAAGAGAATTTTTTGTTTTTGAAAGGGCTGTAACTTTGCCATTTCGGCTTCTGCTTTTACGGCTGCACGAATGGCTTTTTCAATACTTTTCGCATCGGCAAGTGCGACACGCGCATATAAATTTTGAGAATATTTATGCTGAACGGCTAACCATTGCCCTGTTTCTACGGCTTTATTGGCAAGATAGAGCGGATAATCGACAGGTGGATGGACATTTTGCATACTGAAATCCTCTATTTTTGGCGCGAATTAAGCTATATTTTTACAAGAATTTTGATTCTAGAAAATGTATGATGCGCTAAGTTGGACAATATTTCACATGATTTTTTGTCACGAGAACATACAACACCACACCATTCATCCCAAATGATGATGACAAAATACTAGGGTTTATATGCTTACATTACAACGTTTTGCTTTAGCATGCAGTTTAATTGGTTGTTCAGCGGTTCATGCCGATATTATTGGGGTAAAAGCCAGTGTAGATTATTGGAAATATAGCGCAGACTGGAATCAGGCTCAGTTATCACCAAACTTAGTTGACGATTTTGCCTTACCCTTTACTCTGGCAGTAGAACATCCTGTTCCTTTTTTACCCAATGCCAAAATTAAGCATGCCAATTTGCAGGCCGAAAGCGAGCAAAGCGCTGCTGGTGTAAAAATCAATCAGCTGGATTTAGATTACTCAGACTTCATTTTATATTATGAAATTTTAGATAACATTGTTGCAGCAGATGTTGGATTTGGCGCCAAAGTACTTGAAGGTGACTTAAGATCGAATTTGTTTTCAACACAAGACGTCAGTGAAACTTTAGCTATGTTATATGCAGAGGCAGCAGTTAAATTACCGTTTACGGGTTTAAGTGCCAAAGCTGAAGCAAATTACGCCAAAAATAGCGACAATGAAGTTCGTGATGCTCAGGCAGAAATTAAATATAACTTTATAGATGCCATTTTAGTCGATGTGGGTTTAAAAGCGGGCTATCGCATTTTAGATATTAAGCTCAATCAAGATTCCAATCAGGAAACTCAATTAGAGTTTAAAGGCCCATATTTAGGTTTAGAAGCACATTTCTAAATATTTGATATTTATATAAGTTTAAAACCCTTAAATTTTTTAAGGGTTTTTTATTCATTCTACTTTTCTTTTTTACATAAAAAAACACCCCCAACGCTAGTTGAGGGTGTTTGAATAATGAGCTGGCGATGACTTACTCTCACATGGGTAACCCCACACTACCATCAGCGCGAAGAGGTTTCACTTCTGAGTTCGGGAAGGGATCA